>NZ_LHVL01000007.1:0-712 GCF_001269775.1 Pseudomonas sp. Pf153
ACGGACAAGGAAGCGCCATTCCAGGCCCTGCCGGACGCGTAACCCGAGGATTGCAACGATGTTCAATGACTTGAGTCGCCTGGGTAAATACCTCGGTCAGGCCGCCCGCCTGATGGTCGGCATGCCTGACTACGACAACTACGTCGAGCACATGCAAACCAAGCACCCGGACAAGCCGCTGATGGACTACGAGGCGTTCTTCCGAGAACGCCAGGAGGCCCGTTACGGCGGCAAGGGCGGGCCGAAGTGCTGCTAAGGCGCTGGGCCAGAATAATGAAGTAACCCTTGTGGGAGCGAGCTCTGTGGGAGCAAGGCTTGCCCGCGATGCAGACACCTCGGTTTATCCTGATACCGAGGCGATGCCATCGCGGGCAAGCCTTGCTCCCACAGAGGCTCGCTCCCACATTGGTTTTTTGGTGTCCCCAAAATCGCGTACACGACTGGCCCCCGGTATGACTCACCCACATAGGTTACAAATCAGTTCACTCACATAGGTAACAGTTTTTAACTGGCAGGGTCGGTTTTCGAGGATCTGCCCATGCCATGGCGAGAGCTGAAACCTATGGACCTGAAACTGCTATTCATCGCGGACTACATCAAAGGCCCGCCCAGCTTCAGTGCGCTTTGCCAGGCTTACGAGATCAGTCGCAAGACTGGCTATAAATGGGTCGAGCGGTATGAGAAGGAAGGGCCTGCCGGACTGGAAGAACAT
>NZ_LHVL01000008.1:0-464756 GCF_001269775.1 Pseudomonas sp. Pf153
ACCCAAGCAATTTGGGTCTCGATAGAGACCAGATTGCGGTGTTGTGAAGACGAAACGAACCGAAAGTTCGGACTTGTTCGTAAGGCACACACAAACTATCGCATGCCCATTTGCTGGAACGTGACCGTATGGCACGCGCCGGCTACCGAATTTCTTGACGACCATAGAGCGTTGGAACCACCTGATCCCATCCCGAACTCAGAAGTGAAACGATGCATCGCCGATGGTAGTGTGGGGTTTCCCCATGTGAGAGTAGGTCATCGTCAAGATTAAATTCCGAAACCCCTATCTGCTGATGCAGGTAGGGGTTTTGTTTTTTATGCGCTCGAATGCTGGTAAAAGGATGCCCCTGCAAGGTCATCCTTTTTTATTCCCACACCTGTTAAGCCTCAGGTACCGGGCAGCTCAAATCCCCTTCCTTGCATTTGAGATAGGTTTTGAAGGTTTCGACTCGCGCCTTGGTCAGGGCGGTGATGCAATTGCCGTAGATCAGTGGATAGACGCTACCACCTTCGACTCCCGACGCGGAAAAGTTGCATTCGGCATCGCGAAAGCCGATCCACGCTCGTTGTGCCTTGACCAACAGTTGCTTGGCCTCGGGGTTGTCTTTCAAACGTGCTGTGATTTGCTTGTACAGGCTGTTCAGCTCGTCGTCGGCGGCTTTCTTCGCCTGGGCCGCGCATTGGTTCATCTCACCCTGGGTGGTGGCATTGGCGCAATCGTCAGCTTGGGCGATGCTGACAAAAAGCAGCGGTGCCAGGGTCAGCAGCAAGCGTGGAGGCATGTTGATCTCTCCTTGAGGGGTTAAAAAATGCAGAGGAGTGTACATCGGGTCAGGCCGCTTTAACGTCACCGCACTGCCAAACCGCTCGACAGATACAACTTTCTGGTGGGCCGTGTGGTCTTACAGACCTACTGTTGAACACAGGAGGTGACCTATGCATTCATCCGATCGCATTGAAAGAAAGATCCTGCTCAAGGCGCCGCGCTCTCAGGTTTGGCGGGCCTTGGCCAATGCCGAAATCTTTGGCCAATGGTTTGGAGTAGCGCTGGAAGGCAAACGCTTTGTGGCGGGTGAACGCACCCAGGGAAGGATTACTTATCCCGGTTACGAGCACCTCACCTGGGACGTGGCGGTTGAACGGGTAGAGCCCGAGAGAGTCTTCTCGTTTCGCTGGCACCCCTACGCGGTCGAGCCTGAGGTGGATTACTCCCAGGAACCCGAAACCCGGGTGCAATTCGAACTGGAGGACATGAACGGTGGCACCTTGCTCAAGGTGATAGAGTCGGGATTCGACGGTATTCCTGAAGCTCGCCGACTCAAGGCTTTTCGCATGGACAGCCGTGGTTGGGACGAACAGATGGCCAAAATCGAGGAATTTCTGACCAAATCCTGATTCCAGCGACTTAACCGCAGGTCATACCTGAGACCACTAGGGGGTTGCGGAAGTGCGCTATGGCAAATGTCTTACACAAGATGGTAGCTATGTCGTCTGTTTCACTTTGGATCCGACGCGTAATCTGCACCCATCCACTGAAGCACAGGGAGTGCTCAGGATCAGGGACGATCGACCTTGCCAGGATGGCTATCGACAGGGAGTCGTAATGGTCTTGGAAAAAACCCGCTTAGGCGGGTTTTTTTTCGCCTATTAAAAGCCCAGGTGAGGCTGTATAGCGAAACGCTTACAGATCGACGCTACTTTCTCGTCTTTTGCCACACCTGAGATGGGCCTAATCTGTGTCCATCCACTGAGTACAGGGAGTGCTTGGGGTCATGGATGATGGGACCAGGCATGGAATGCCAGACAGGGAGTCAAATTGGTCCTCAAAAAACCCGCTTCGGCGGGTTTTTTTTCGGCTTTGAATAAGTGTCACGATCAGGCGCTGTTGGGCTGCAACGTCAGTGCACGCAGGCGGGCGATGTCCTTGCTCGGAGAGGCGCCAAATAGACGGCTGTATTCGCGACTGAACTGCGAAGGGCTTTCATATCCCATCTTGTAGCCGATTGACGAAACGTCGCTGTTCTCCGAAAGCAGCAGCCGTCGGGCTTCCTGCAGGCGTAGCTGTTTCTGGTATTGCAATGGGCTCATGGCAGTCACGGCCTTGAAGCGGTGATGCAACGCCGAAGGGCTGAGATTGATCATCTGGGCGAGGCTATCGATGCTCAACGGCTCGGCGTAATGGTTGTTAAGCCACTCGATGGCGCGGCTGATGCGATGGGCCTGGGTGTCCGGGATGGCAATTTCATGCAAGCGTTGGCCCTGGGCACCACGTAACAGCCGGTAGAAAATCTCCTGCTGGGCCAGTGGCGCGAGGGTGGCGATATCGTCCGGAGTTTCCAGTAAGCGCAGCAGGCGCAACATAGCGTCGAGCAGTGGCACGTCGATGCGGTCCAGGAACAACCCACGTCCACTCCGTTGCGCCGGCACACCGATGGGGCAGGCGTCGGCGATCAGGCGGCAGACCTGTGCCGGGTCAATGTCCAGGCGAATGCACATGTAAGGTCGCTCGGGGCTGGCTTCGATCACTTGGCCGGCCAACGGCAGCGTCACGGAGACCACCAGATAGTTGAGCGGATCGTAGACGTAGCATTCATCTGCCAGACGTACTTCCTTGCGCCCCTCGATGATCACGCACAGGCCAGGCTTATGCACCAGGTGCAGGGCTTCGGTGGGCTCGTCGCTGCGAATGAGGTTCAACGCGCCGATGGCGGTAGGGAACACTCCATTTTCCGGCGCAAAACGTTTCATCAGGTCCGCCAGTTCGGCCCGGCGCTGGTTGAGGCCGTCGTCTGGCGCAATTTGTATGGATGTGGATACCGACATGCCGATCAAATCTCCCTGGCCAAATGAATGGATCGCGCTAGTAAAGCCGATTGCGAGGCTGGCGACCAGCGTCGCTTTTATCGCTACAGGATCGTGCAAGCGGGCAAGAGGATCCGGCTAACCCCAGCCTCGGTCGCTTCCCTAATCTGGATCTGTCGAAACGCTCCCACCGGGGGGCCAACACATCCAGACGAGGAAACCATCATGTCCGATATCCAAAACAAAGTAGTGGTCATCACGGGTGCCAGCAGCGGGATTGGTGAAGCCGCGGCACGCCTGCTGGCTGCCCGTGGGGCCCGTGTGGTGCTCGGCGCACGGCGTGTCGATCGCTTGCAAGCGTTGGTCCAGGAACTCGAAGCCAGTGGACAGCAGGCTATCTGCAAAGCCGTGGACGTGACCCGTCGTGACGATGTCCAGAGCCTGGTCGACTTCGCCGTCGAACATTTCGGCCGGATCGACGTGATCATCAACAACGCCGGCGTCATGCCGCTTTCCAAGCTCGAGGCGCTGAAAGTCGAGGAATGGGATCGTATGATAGATGTCAACATCCGTGGCGTGCTCCACGGCATCGCGGCCGGCCTGCCGTTGATGCAGCGCCAGCGCAGCGGCCAGTTCATCAACATCGCGTCCATCGGCGCCTACACCGTCAGCCCGACCGCCGCCGTGTACTGCGCCACTAAATTTGCTGTGCGGGCCATTTCCGAAGGTCTGCGTCAGGAGGTCGGCGGTGATGTGCGGGTGACGGTCATTTCCCCTGGCGTGACCGAGTCGGAACTGGCCGAGAGTATTTCCGATGAAGGTGGCCGTGCCGAGATGCGTGAATTCCGCAGGATCTCGATTCCCGCGGAGGCGATTGCCCGGGCGATTGCCTACGCCATCGAGCAACCGGCGGATGTCGATGTCAGTGAACTGATCGTACGGCCCACCGCCAGCCCGTTCTAAAACGGACTGAGTCAACGTCAGAACGGCCTCTGTGACATACGGGGAAAATTTCCGTAGGCACAGAGGCCGATCCGATAGGAAGCGACTGCTACGCCAACGCCAACCGCTCCGCAGCCCGTTGGGTAATCTGCGAGCGTACCCGGAACGACTCCGCCGAACGCCGGCGGGCTTCTTCCAGTACATGGAGCGGCGTGGTATCCGGGCTCCCCGACTCGAACGGCGGGGCAGGGGCATATTCGAGCTGCAGCTGGACCAACTCGGCCATGTCCCGGTCGAACAGCTCGGCCGCCAGGGTCAAGGCAAAATCGATCCCTGCCGTGATGCCGCCACCGGTGATCAGGTTGCCGTCGCGTACTACACGCTCCTGGACGGGTGTCGCCCCAAGGGTGTGCAGCAGGCTGTGATAGGCCCAGTGGGTGGTAGCGCGTTTATCCCGCAGCAGTCCCGCGGCGCCGAGTACCAGAGAACCGGTGCACACCGAGGTGACGTATTGGGCGTGAGCCGCCTGGCTCTGGATGAACGCCAGGGTCTGCGCATCCTCCATCAGCGCCCCGACGCCCGTGCCGCCAGGGACGCAGATCACGTCGAGCTTCGGACAATCGTCGAAGGTGATGGTGGGAAGCAGAACCAGACCGGTACTGGCGGTGACCGGGGCCAGGTCTTTCCAGATCAGATGCACCTTCACGTCCGGCAACGAGGCCAGTACGTCATAAGGGCCGGTCAGGTCCAGCTGTTGGACCTGCGGAAACAACAGCAAGCCGATCTGTAATGTCATGGTGCGTTCTCCTTGTGATGATGCCCGAGAGCTGGACGACTCAACTTTAGGGCCGTAGGCTCTGGCGTACTCGCCAATAAACCCACGAATTACGCCAATATGCCCAATCCGCCGAAAACCGTTCATGTGCTGGCCTTCGCCAACGTGCAAGTGCTCGATGTCACCGGGCCTTTGCAGGTGTTCGCATCGGCCAATGACCTGGCCCGCCAGAAAGGCTTGCCGTTGCCGTATGCGCCGACGGTGATCGCGGCCGGTGGCGGGGCAGTAGTGTCTTCGGCGGGCTTGGCGTTGCTGGCCCAGCCGCTGCCGAGCGAAGGTAGCGATACCTTGTTGATCGCCGGTGGCTGGGGGGTGTACGAGGCCGCGAAGGATCCGGCGCTGGTGGCCTGGGTCAAGGCGCAAGGTTCGCGTTCGCGGCGGGTAGCCTCGGTGTGTACCGGGGCGTTCCTGCTGGCCGCCAGTGGCTGGTTGGACGGAAGGCGAGTGGCCACCCACTGGACCCGTTGTGAACAACTGGCCGCACAGCATCCGCAACTGCGGGTCGAACCCAATCCGATCTTCATCAACGACGGTCCGGTCTGGACATCGGCCGGGGTCACCGCCGGCATCGACCTGGCCCTGGCACTGGTGGAAGACGACTTGGGTCGCGCCGCGGCCCTGGAGGTTGCCCGGCAGTTGGTGGTGTTTCTCAAGCGTCCTGGTGGGCAGTCGCAATTCAGCGTGACGCTATCGCTACAGAACCAGGGAAGTCGGTTTGACGAATTGCATGTCTGGATCGCCGAGAACCTCACCCGAGACCTGGGCCTGCCCCACCTGGCCGCCCAGGCGGGCATGAGCGAACGCAGCTTTGTGCGGCACTACCGCGCCGAAACCGGCCAGACACCGGCGCGGGCGGTGGAGTTGATCCGTGTGGAAACTGCCCGCCGGTTGCTGGCCGACACCGTTGTGCCGATCAAGCGGGTGGCGGTGCATTGTGGTTTTGGCAGCGAGGAAACCCTGCGCCGCAGTTTTCTGCGGGCCATGGGCGTCACACCCCAGGCCTATCGCGAGCGATTCGCGGTCAGCCCTCAAGCAGATCCAGCAGGGCCCTGAGCGTCGCTTCAGGCGCCTCCTGGGGAACGTTGTGTCCAACGCCGGCCAGCACCCGGCGCTCATAGAAACCGGTGAAATGGCCGGCGTCTTCGTCATGTTCGGATGGAGGCCCGACGCCGTCGTCGGCGCCACACAGGGAAATACTCGGCACACCGATGGCCGGTTGCGCCGCCAGTTGTTCCTCCAACCATTCCAGGGTCGGGTCCCCTGGTGCGTACATGAAGCGATGCCGATAGGAGTGGATCACCACGTCGACGAAGTCCGGATTGTCGAAGGACGGAGCGCTCAGCGGGTACAGTTCGGCGCCGTGTTTCCAGGTCGGTGACCACAAGCGCCAGAGCAATTCACACAACTCGCGTCGATTCTGCGTCAGGCCTTCAACGCCGCGGGCGGTGTGGAAATAGTACTGGTACCACAGGCGATGTTCGGTGGCCGGGTCCAACGGCTGGGTCGATTGGGGAATGTTCTGCAGATTGTAGCCATCCCCGGTGACCAGGCAGCGTACGCGCTCTGGCCACAATGCCGCCACAATGCAGGCTGCCCGACCGCCCCAGTCATAGCCGCACAGCGCCGCTTGGGGGATATGCAGGACGTGCATCAGATCCAGCAGGTCCTGGGCCAGCGCCGCTTGCTGACCGGAGCGGATGATGGCCGGGTTATTGAACCGGGTCGGGCCATAGCCACGCAGGTAGGGCACGATGACCCGGTAGCCGCGCTCGGCGAGGGCCGGGGCGACTTCATCGAAGGCCCTGGGGTCGTAAGGGAAGCCATGCAGCAGAATGACCGGCTCGCCCGAGATGGGGCCGTGCTCTTCATAGGCGATGCGCAACAGCGGCGTCACCGCGAAATTGACCTTGGAATCCAGGTTCATACCGGCCTCCGACTGCACCCGGTTACGCTCACGCGGGTTCCTGATTCACGTATTTGGCCCGGTCCGGCGTGAAGGTCACGATCATCTTCGTGCGGGTGCAGGTCAGCGTGCGTTCCTGGGACAGGTCGATGTCCAGGTCTTCACCGCGCAGCCCCTGCCACTGGGCGAGGTATTTGAGGCAACCGAATTTTTCGTTTTTCTTCAGGCTGCGGTTGACGCCGCCTTTCCAGCCCAATACGGGCAACTCCCCAGCCAGGCAGCGTTGTGCCAGTTCCGGAAATTTCAGCGCCCGGTCGCGGCCGATTTCCCAGCACTTGATCAAGCCCTTGTCCTGGCCTTCCCAGAGCGCTTCCCGGGTCAGGCCCGTGCGGGGCGGGGTGTCGATGGTTCGTTTCACGTGGGTCATGCCTAATCCTTGAATCGGGTTTTATCGGGCAGCTCCGCTGCACCCGTAGCGCATCGATCTTAGGAGGGGTTGGGCGGACTGGCAACCTGCGAGGCGATGGCGCGATAAATGGCTGGAGTCGGTGATGTTTTTCTTGTGGCGAGGGGATTTATCCCCGCTGGGCCGCAACGCGGCCCCTTGTAAACACCCCTATTCGTTCGACCTGACGTTCTCGGTTGCGTGCTTTTAGGACTGCTGCGCAGCCCAGCGGGGATAAATCCCCTCGCCACAATGGTGTGGTGTTCCTACAAGAAAATAGGCGAGCCGGAAATTTCCGACGAGTTCTGGCGGTTGTCGGGTCGGAAGCGGTGGGGATAGGCTTTGCCGGTCGCTGCAAAATCAGCGACCGGGCTTGGTCGTCCGGGTTTAGAATGGCGCACGGTGCCGCGAGAGCGGCTGTCTGCTTTATGGCTGGCTGTGCGTGGGAGGGCTTCGGGCCCTGCCGGGTTTCCATTCCCTGGTCGACCAACCTGCGTACAGTTCGCCACCTTCTGCTTGGTCGCGGAAATGGCGAGCTCCACTTTTGAATGGAGCTTCATCATGGTCAAGATCACCCCCAACCCCCCGAAAGCCGAAAACCTCGGCGCCTACACCACCCTCGATTCAAAAAAACTCCGCGAAGCCGCCGACCGGGCGCTGAAGGTTCACTTGTCACCGGCACCTGTGGACAAACCCGATACCCAAAACGGCCAGGTCTTCGCGGTGGTGCCGGGCCTCAACACCGAATCGGTGCTGGTCAGCCTCAGCGAAACCCTGGCCTCGGCCAATGCGCTGGTCTGTGACCTGGCGTTCGAGCTGGAGGGCTCCCGGCGGCATGTGGCGCTGGGGATTCAGCAGTTGATCGAGTTGGGGACGCTGCTGGCGAATCGTGCGCTGGATGATGTCGAAGTGGCAGGGCGCTGAGTTTTGTAGTGCAGTTGATGGCGCTATCGCGGGCAAGCCTTGCTCCCACAGGTCTGGCGGCATCCTGTGAGAACAGCCTTGCTCCCCAGGTTCGGCGGCATTCTGTGAGAACAGCCTTGCTCTCAGAGGCGCAGCTGTGGGAGCAAGGCTTGCCCGCGATGGAGGCATGACTGACACTCCTCACGGCTGCCAGTGATTTTTCTCCCCGCTCAGCTTGCGATCCAGGAAGCTGGCGGCGCTGATCAGTGCCAGGTGGCTCAAGGCCTGGGGCGTGTTGCCCAGGTGATAGCCGTGGCTGTCGAATTCTTCGGCGTACAGCCCCAGCGGGTTGGCATAACGCAGCAGTTGTTCGAATTCCAGCTGGGCTTTTTCCACGCGGCCGGCCCGGGCCAGGCATTCGACGTACCAGAACGAGCATGCGACAAACGAGCCCTCGCTGCCGCTGAGGCCGTCGATCGGATGGTCGTCGTTGCGGTAGCGATACACCATGCCGTCGCGCACCAAGTGTTTTTCAATGGCGTCCAGGGTGGACAGCCAACGCGGATCGCGGGCGCTGACGAAGCGCACCAGCGGCATCAGCAGCATCGAACCGTCAAGGGCAGTGCTGCCCAGGCACTGGACGAAATGCTGGCGTTCGTCGTTCCAGAAATGCGTCCAGATGTCGTTGTAGATCGCCTGGCGAGTCTCGTCCCAGCGGGTGAACGGCGCGGGCAGGGAGCGTTTGACGGCGAGGCGGATGGCGCGGTCGACGGCCACCCAGCACATGAGCCGCGAATGCAGGAAATGTTGCTTGGCCCCGCGCATTTCCCAGATGCCCACGTCTTTTTCCTGCCAGATGGCGCAGACCTGGTCGATCACGTCGACGGTGTGCTTCCAGCCTTCATGGGAAATCGCCTCGCCGTACTTATTGACCAGGTACACGGCGTCCATCAGCTCGCCGAAGATGTCCAGTTGCACCTGTTCGTACGCCAGGTTGCCGATGCGCACCGGCTGCGCATCGCCGAAACCCTTCAGGTTCGGCAACTCGGTTTCCGGCAGTTCCAGCCGGCCATCCAGGCCGTAGAGGATATTGAGGCGGGTGGGTTGTTCGCGACAATCGCTGACCCGACCCCGCAACCAACGCATGTAGGCGTTGGCTTCTTCGACGAAGCCCAGGCGCATGAAGGCATAGACGGTGAATGAGGCGTCGCGGATCCAGGTGTAGCGGTAATCCCAGTTGCGTTCGCCACCACGGCTTTCCGGCAGGCCGAAGGTGGCAGCGGCGAGAATGGCGCCGTGTTTGCGCGAGGTCAGCAGTTTCAACGCCAGGGCGGAGCGGTTGACCATTTCCCGCCAACGCCCGCGGTAGTTGGATTGGCCGATCCAGCCGCGCCAGAACGCCAGGGTCCGTTCCAGGCACAGGGCGCTGGCGTCGTCCGTAAGTCTCGGATCATCGATGCCGCCCAGCAAGAATTCAGCGCTCTGGCCTTGCTGCAGGGTGAAACCGGCCACCGCCGCGTTGCCTTCCAGGGTCATGTTCTGGTCCGAACATAAACGCAGGCTGGGTTGTCCCGGTGCTTCGAAGCAGATGTCGGCGTCCTCCTGGCGAGCGGTGGTGGCGGCCCGGGCGTAGTCATGGCGTACCGCGCATCGCATGCGAAACGTCGCCTGACCGACCGCCATGTGCACTTTGCGTATCAACACCGGCCGATCATCTTCGCTGTCGCCGATGGGCAGCAGGTCGGTGATTTCCACCACCACGCCATCGCTCAGCCAGCGGGTTTGCAGGACGTTGGTGTCGGGCAGGTAGATCTGCTGGCGACGGGCGTCCGGCAAGTCGGGAGCGAGCTGGAAAATGCCCGCTTCGGGCGTGTCCAGCAGTGAGCAGAAAATCGACGGGCTGTCGAATTCCGGCCAGCAGAAAAAATCGACGCTGCCCTGGTCGTTGACCAGCGCGGCGGAGCGCATGTCGCCGATGATGCCGTGGTTCTCGATGGGGCTCTGGGGTTCGTCATACTCAGCCATTGCCACGAAACCCCGGATAAAGGCTCATCCCGCCATCGATGAACAGCGTCGTGCCCACCACATAGTCGGACAGGTCCGACGCCAGCCAGACCACCGCGTTGGCGACATCTTCCACATCCCCCACGCGACCATAAGGGATCAACTCCAGCAGCTTTCGCCCCTGTTCGCCTTCGGTGGCTTCTCGATTGATGGCCGTGCGGATGGCTCCGGGAGCGATGCTGTTGATGCGGATGCGCTGGTGGCTGATTTCCTGGGCCAGGGTCTGCATCAGTTGGTCGATACCGCCCTTGGACGCCGCGTAATTGACGTGGCCGGCCCAGGGGATGCGTTGGTGCACTGAACTCATATGGATAATTTTGCCGGCGGCCCGGGATACACCTTGGCGGATACCCTGGCGGTTGAAAATCCGCAGGGCGGCGCGGGCGCAGAGGAACTGGCCGGTGAGGTTGACGCCGATCACCGTGTTCCAGTCGTCCAGGGTCATGTCGACGGCGGCGGCATCTTTTTGCAGGCCGGAGTTGGCCACCAGAATGTCCAGCGTGCCAAAGGCGTCCAGCGTCTCGGCGAACAGTCGCTCGACGTCCTGCTCCTTCGACACATCGGCGCCAATGGCAATGGCGCGGCCGCCGTTGTCGTTGATTTCACGGGCAAGGTCTTCGGCCGGACCGGCGCTGGAATGGTAATTGAGCACCACGGTGGCACCGGCCGCCGCCAATGCCCTGGCCGAGCCGGCGCCGATGCCGGAACTGGCGCCGGTGACAAGGGCGACTTGTCGGGCGAGAGATATCTGCATGGTTCAGCACCTTGAATGGAGGGCCTTACCTGCTGACTGGTGCGAGACGTTTGGAGTTCATTTGCAGAACGCAAAAGCAGTGTGTCTCGCCTCCCGTTACCAACCCCGCCCTGAATTCACCCAGAAATTCACCGACAGCGATGTGGACACCGACTCCACCTGGTGGAACCAGCCTTCGGGCAGGAACAGCAGGTCCCCGGCCTCCAGTGTGATGCGCATGAACGTCACGTTCCGGGCATCGGGAAAGCGCTGATAATCCGGCGCGTCCGGGTTGAAGTCGCAGCCGTCCAGCCCGCCTTGGGGCGCCGTTGACCAGGTGCCCAGGGCCTCGCGATGATGGGGGGCGGCAAGGATGAAGCTTTTGCGGCCCCAGACCTGGGCGAACAGGTTATCGGTGTCGTCGCGGTGCAGCGGCGTGAGGGTGCCCTTGGGACCGATCCAGATGCGCGGCGGGATGAACAGCGACGGGTCGAAGTAGGGCGGGTATTTGATCTGTTCCATCAGTTGCGCCGGCAGAATGTTGTTCCCCATGTAGGCTGGCGGTTCGCCGTCGGCGTCCTTGGGGGCCGGGTTGTCGAGGGAAGCGATGAAGTCGGCCATGGACGTGGAGCGAAAGTCCCGTTCGGTTGAGAAGGTCTTTTTCACGTAGTCGCCGTGGCGGGTGATGCCTTGCAGTTGGGCAAAATGTACCAGGGACTCTTCGCGGCTGAGCTTGAACAGCGGCCAGTCCTGAAGCGCATCGCTGATGATCAGCGGAATGCCATGGGGCAGGTAGCGCGACTGGAACTCCTGAACCGACAACTCGCTGCGCGGGCGGCGCTCCACGCTGCGCTGGGTAGGCAGGCTGGCGGTGAGTCTTTCGCTGAAGCGCGGTGGGGTGGGGTAGCGTTTGTTCATGTCGACCTTTTCCGCCGCGCCAGCGCCGCGACGGGCATGCTCGATGATCTGCGGCAGCAGGGTCGCCAGCCCCATATTGCCGCCAATCTTCAAGCGACCGCTGGCGAACAACTCCTCGACGTTCGCCATACCGGCCATGATCCCGAGAAAATCCTGCTCCGCCACCTCGATGGTCACGTCGGGGCTGGTGTGCCGGCCGGCCTCGGTACGACTGCTGGCCTTGACCTCGGACCAGTACGCCTGTTGAGGCCCGAACACGAATTGGAAAACGCCTTCGATACCAACGGCGCCGGCATTGGCGAATAGTTTGCCCAGGATGGTGTGCAGGTCCACGGCGGTCACTCTTGCTGTTTTTGGTCTTAGCAGATGACGAGAACCCGGCTCAACAATTTAGTCTCGGCTAGCTACGATAAATACCCGTGGAAACGGCAACAGCACCGAACCATCGTCCAGCGTCGGGTACGCCTGTTCGATCGCCTTGAGGTACTGCTCCAGATATTGCTCACGCTGCGCCTCATCCAACGGGTCGAGGAACGGTCGCAAGCCACTGCCCTTGAACCACTCCACCACGCCCACCGCGCCATCAGCCAACGGATGGTGGTAGGTGGTGCGCCATACGTCGACGCGGGCGCAGTGGGGCTTGAGGATCGAGTAGTACGTACTGGCGTCTTCCACTTCCGTACGCGAGTCCGCCGCACGGGCCAATTGGCTGGCCCAGGGGCCGCTGGCGGCGATGTCCCGCATCAGGCGATGGGAGGGTTGGTGGAGGGTGTCGGGCATCTGGATCGCCAGGCTGCCGCCCGACGCCAGCTTGTTCACCAGTGACGGCAGCAACGTGGCGTGATCGGGCAGCCATTGCAGCACGGCGTTGGCAAAGATCACGTCGAACGGGCCGGCTTCGTCCCATTGGCCGATGTCGGCGGTGTCGAACGCAACGGCGGGCAAGCGTCGGCGGGCAGCCTCGACCATGTCAGCGGAGCTGTCCAGGCCGCGCACCGTGGCGTCGGGGAAATGCTGCACCAACAGTTCGGTTGAATTGCCGGGGCCGCAGCCCAGGTCGATCACCGAGCGCGCCTGCGTCGCAGGGATGGCAGCGAGCAGGTCCCGGGCCGGGCGGGTGCGTTCCTGTTCAAACGTGACATATTGTTTGGCGGACCAGCTCATGACGGGCTCCTTCAGAGTGGGCAGGACGAGGTGCCGCCAGTATAGGAGCAGTCGATATAAGATGGCGCGTCGACGGCGCATGTGACTAATTCAATGTATTGCCATTTCGTTATCTTTCATACACCACCGTTCGGAGAAAACTGCTGTGACCCCACTGACCCTGCTGTGCCTGCCTTATTCCGGCGCCAGCGCGATGGTTTACAACCGCTGGCGGCGCAAGTTGCCCGAATGGCTGCGCGTGCAACCGGTCGAGCTACCGGGACGCGGGGCGCGTTTCGCCGAGCCGTTGCACACCGACATGGGCCCGCTGGCGCTGCAATTGGCGCGGGAGCTGCGCCCGACGCTCCAGGCTCCCTATGCCCTGTTCGGTCACAGCCTGGGCGCATTGCTGGCGTGCGAGATCGCCCATGCCTTGCGCGAGCTAGGCTGCCCTGAGCCGGTGGCGCTGTTTGCCTCGGGCACCGCTGCGCCGACGATGCGGGCCGATTACGACCGTGGCTTTGCCGAACCGAAGACCGATGCCGAACTGATCGACCAGTTGCGTACCCTCAACGGCACGAGCGAGGAGGTGCTGGCGAACGAAGAACTGATGGCGCTGACCTTGCCAGTCCTGCGGGCGGACTTTCTCATGTGCGGTCGTTTCCAGCCCAGGGTGCGGCCACCGCTCAACTGCCCGGTACATGTGTTGGGCGGCACCGCCGACAAAGCCACCACTGAACAGTTGATCGGCTGGAGCCGGGAAACCTCGGGCAGTTTCTCCGTGGATATGCTGGCCGGCGGACACTTCTTCATCCATGAGCATGAGGTCAGGGTGCTGCGTCTGATCAAGGAGCAACTGAGCGTGCATCATCGGCGCCATGGCTTGGCGATCAGCGCGTGATTTGATGCCCAGGCATACAAGCCTGTGTGGGAGCGAGCCTGCTCCCACATGGAGTATCTGCATCGTTTTCAAAATCCTCGTTCCACCCCTCTTCTGACACTCATTCTCAAACGCTAATTTTTCCGGTCTGCATTCGTTTTAAAGGGACGACTTGCCTTTGTGCCTTGTGCCCACTGATCCCGGATACCTAGAAAATGAATGCTGAAGACGCCTTGAAACTTGCTCGCCGGTTTATCGGGTTGCCCCTGGAAAAGCGCCGGATGTTCCTGGCGGCGCTGGAGAAGGAGGGCGTGGAATTCAGCGGTTTCCCGATTCCTCAGGGCGTCGAGGCCGAGGATCGCCGGGCCCTGTCCTATGCCCAGCAGCGCATGTGGTTTCTCTGGCAATTGGACCCCCACAGCGGCGCCTACAACCTGCCGGGAGCGGTGCGGCTCAAGGGGGGCTTGAATCTGCCGGCACTGGAGCAGGCGTTCGCCACCCTGATGGCCCGTCACGAAACCCTGCGCACGGTGTTCCAGCGCCAGGCCGATGACAGTCTTTTGCAAGTGCCCATGACGGCACCGCTGGTGATCGAGCAAGAGGATTTCGCTGCGTTACCCGCCGACGAGCGCGAGCGGGCGGTGGCCCAGGCGGCTCAGCAACAGTCGCTGCTGCCGTTCGATCTGGCGGTCGGGCCGCTGTTGCGGGTCAAGCTGCTCAAGCTCGCTGAGCAAGAGCATGTGTTGCTGTTGACCTTGCACCACATCGTCTCGGACGGCTGGTCGATGAACGTGCTGATCGACGAATTCATTCGCTGCTACGACGCCCATGAAGCGGGGCAGGCACCGCGACTCGCGCCGTTGCCGGTCCAGTACAGCGACTACGCCCTGTGGCAGCGCCGCTGGCTCGAAGCGGGCGAACAGGCGCGGCAACTGGAATACTGGCAGGCGCAACTGGGCGACGAGCATCCGGTCCTCGAACTGCCCACCGATCATGCGCGCCCGGTGATGCCGAGCTATCGCGGCAGCCGTCATGAGTTCGCCATCGATGGCGTCCTGGCCGATCAACTGCGCAGTGCTGCCCAGCAGCAGGGCGTCACCCTGTTCATGTTCCTGCTCGGTGCGTTCAATGTGCTACTGCATCGCTACAGCGGCCAATGCGACATCCGTGTCGGCGTGCCAATCGCCAACCGCAATCGTGATGAAATCGAAGGCTTGATCGGCTTTTTCGTCAACACCCAGGTACTGCGCACCCCGCTCGACGGGCAGGCGCGGGTTGTCGATTTGCTTCGAACCGTCAAAGAGGCGGCCCTCGGTGCCCAGGCCCATCAGGACCTGCCTTTCGAACGTCTGGTCGAGGCTTTGAAACTGGAGCGCAGCCTCAGCCATACGCCGCTGTTCCAGGTGATGTACAACCACCAGCCGCACGTGGCCGACATCACCACGATCAGCACCGCGTCCGGGCTGGAATTGGGCATGATCGACTGGCAAGGCCGAACCACCCAGTTCGACCTGACCCTGGACACCTTCGAGAAGGCCGGCAAGCTGCACGCCGCGCTGACGTACGCCAACGACTTGTTCGAAGCCGCGACTATCGCACGCATGGCGCGGCATTGGCTGCGCTTGCTGGCGGCGATGGTTGCCGACCCGTTGCAACGCATCGGCGAACTGCCGCTGCTCGATGCCGACGAGCACCAGGCACTGGTGCACGATTGGAACGCCACCGCCCAGCGCTACCCGACCGACCGGTGCATGCATCAGTTGATTGAAGCGCAGGTGGCGCGCACTCCGGACTCGGTGGCGGTGTCGTTCGGCGAGCACAGCCTGACCTACGCCCAGCTCGACGCCCGCGCCAATCAACTGGCCCATCTGCTGCGTGAGCGCGGCGTACGGCCTGACAGCCTGGTGGGGATCTGCGTCGAACGCTCGGTGGAGATGGTGGTCGGGCTGCTGGCGATTCACAAGGCTGGCGGCGCCTACGTGCCGCTGGACCCGGAGTACCCACGGGAGCGCCTGGCCTACATGATCGAAGACAGTGGCATCGCCTTGCTGCTGACCCAGGGCTCGCTGTTGGCGGAGCTGCCCGCCGAGGGCGTGGCCGTGATCCTGCTCGATCAACCGGCCGGCTGGCTCGATGGCTACAGCGAGGGTCGGCCCGAGGTGGCGGTCGATCCGCTGAACCTGGCCTATGTGATCTACACGTCCGGCTCCACCGGTCGGCCCAAGGGCGCGGGCAACAGCCACGCGGCGTTGGTCAACCGCTTGTGCTGGATGCAGCAGGCTTACGGCCTCGACGGCAGCGACGCGGTATTACAGAAAACCCCGTTCAGCTTCGACGTGTCGGTGTGGGAGTTCTTCTGGCCGCTGATGACCGGTGCGCGTCTGGTGATGGCCGCGCCAGGGGCACACCGCGACCCGTTGCAGTTGATCGAGACCATCAACCGATACGGCATCAGTACGCTGCACTTCGTGCCGTCGATGCTGCAGGCGTTTATTCATGAGCCGGGGGTCGAAGCCTGCGCAGGACTCAAGCGCATCGTTTGCAGTGGTGAAGCCTTGCCGCTGGATGCCCAGCATCAGGTCTTCGCCAAATTGCCTGACGTGGGGCTCTACAACCTCTACGGTCCGACCGAAGCGGCCATCGACGTGACCCACTGGACCTGTGTCGACGAAGGCGCCTCCATCGTGCCGATCGGGCAGCCGATCGCCAACCTGCGCACCCACGTGCTCGATGCTCAATTGAAACCCGTGCCTTGGGGTGTGTCAGGCGAGTTGTACCTGGGTGGGGCAGGGCTGGCGCGTGGTTATCACCGACGTGCGGCGCTGACCGCCGAGCGCTTCGTGCCGTGCCCCTTCCAGGCCGGCGAGCGCTTGTACCGCACCGGTGACCGCGTACGCCAGCGCGCCTACGGCGTGATCGAATACCTTGGCCGCCTCGACCATCAGGTCAAATTGCGCGGCCTGCGCATCGAACTGGGCGAAATCGAAACCCGGCTGGCGCAACACCCGCTGGTACGTGAGGCAGTGGTGCTGGTGCAGGACGGCAAGCACCTGGTGGGTTATCTGGTGCTGGAAAATCCCGAGCCGCCGGAGCAGTGGCAACAGGACGTCAAGGCCTGGTTGCTGGGCAGCCTGCCGGAATACATGGTGCCGACCTACCTGATGCCCTTGGACAGGCTGCCGGTCACGGCCAACGGTAAGCTGGACCGCAAGGCCTTGCCGCAACCGGATGCCGCACCGCAGCAAGTCTTCGTCGCGCCACAGGATGCGCTGCAAATCGCGTTGGCAGAGATATGGCGGGACGTCCTGGGGCTGGAGCGGGTCGGCCTCGAAGACAACTTCTTCGAGCTGGGCGGTGATTCGATCATTTCCATCCAAGTGGTGAGCCGTGCGCGACAGCTCGGTATTCACATCAACCCACGGGATCTTTTCCAGCACCAGACCGTGCGCACCCTGGCGCGGGTCGCGAGCGTCGATCATCAGAGCGCCGTGGACCAGGGACCGGTCACCGGCGATGCCCTGCTCGGCCCAATCCAGCAGCAGTTTTTCTCGCGGTCGATGCAGGCCCGCGAGCACTGGAACCAATCGTTATTGCTGAGCCCTCGCGAGCCCTTGAATGAACAATGGCTCGATGCGGCGCTGACCTGCGTGATCAATCATCACGACGCCCTGCGCCTGCGCTTCGTCGAAGGCGCGGACGGTTGGCGGCAAGTCCATGGGCCGCTGCTGCAAAGCGCCGGCCTGTGGCTGCGCGATGCCCAATCCGTCGAGCAGTTGAATGCCCTGTGCGACGACGCGCAGCGCAGCCTCTCCCTGGAAGAAGGGCCGCTGGTGCGGGCCATGCTGGTCAATCTGGTCGATGGCAGCCAGCGGCTGGCGCTGGTCATCCATCACTTGGTGGTGGACGGCGTGTCATGGCGTGTATTGCTGGAAGATTTGCAGCAGGCCTACGAGCAGTTGGCGGCGGGTGGCGGCGTTACGCTGCCGGCCAAGACCAGTGCGTTCCAGGACTGGACCGCCCGCCTGAGCGCCGAAGCGTCGCGTTTCGACGACCAGTTGGCCTATTGGAAAGCCCAGCACCAGGGCGCGCAGGACCTGCCATGCGACCGCCCGCAAGGCAGCCTGGAAAATGTCCATGGTGCGAAGATCCAATGGCGTCTGGACGCCGGCCTGACCCGGCAATTGCTGCAACAGGCACCCGCGGCCTACCGCACCCAAGTCAACGACCTGCTGCTGACCGCGCTGGCTCGCACCGTTAGCCGCTGGAGCGGGCAGCCGGGCACGCGGGTGGAATTGGAAGGTCATGGCCGTGAAGACCTGTTCGATGACATCGACCTGACCCGGACGGTGGGTTGGTTCACCAGCCTGTACCCGGTGAAGCTGACCGCCACCGATGATCTCGGCGGTTCGATCAAATCGATCAAGGAGCAGTTGCGCGGTGTTCCGGACAAAGGTCTGGGGTACGGCGTGCTGCGCTATCTGGCCGCGCCTGCGGTGCAAGCCGAACTGACGGATCTGCCGCCCGCGCGCATCACCTTCAACTACCTGGGCCAGTTCGACCGCCAGTTCGATGAGTCGGCGCTGTTCGTGCCGTCCGGCGAAGGCAGTGGCGTCGCGCAGGATCCCACGGCGCCACTGGCCAACTGGCTGACCGTGGAAGGGCAGGTGTATGGCGGCGAGCTGACGATGAGCTGGGGGTTCAGCCGCGAGATGTTCGACAATGCGACCGTGCAGCAATTGGTCGACCAGTACGCCGTCGAGCTGAAGGCACTGATCGAACATTGTGCCCAACTGGTCGTGCCGCAAGCCACACCGTCGGATTTCCCGCTGGCGCGCATCACCCAGGCGCAACTCGACGGATTGCCTGTACCCAGCGGTCAACTCGACGACCTGTATCCGCTGTCGCCCATGCAGCAAGGGCTGCTGTTCCACACCCTCTACGAGCAGGCCGCAGGCGAATACGTCAACCAACTGCGGGTGGACGTGCAAGGCCTGGATGCCGAGCGTTTCCGCGGGGCGTGGCAGGCGTGCGTCGATGCGCAGGACATCCTGCGCAGCGGCTTCGTCTGGCAGGGCGACTTGCAGCAACCGTTGCAGATGGTCCACAAGCAGGTCCCGGTACCCTTCACGGTGCTGGACTGGCGTGACCGTGCCGAGCAGCCGCAGGCCCTTGCCGCGCTAGCCGAGGATGAGCGAGCGAAAGGCTTCGATCTGAGTCAGGCGCCGTTGCTGCGCCTGGTGCTGGTGCGGACCGAAGCCGACCGTTGGCATCTGATCTACACCCACCATCACATCCTGATGGACGGCTGGAGCAACGCCCAACTGCTGGGCGAAGTGCTGCAGCGCTACAGCGGTCGCGTGCCCGCCGCCGGTGTCGGTCGCTACCGCGACTACATCGCCTGGCTGCAACGCCAGGACCCTCAACGCAGCGAGGCGTTCTGGGACGCGCAACTGGCGACCCTGCAAGAGCCGACCCGCCTGGCGCGGGTGATGTCCGCCGGCGAAAGCCAGCATGGCCATGGCGATCATTTCCAGACCCTGGATGCCACCCGGACCCAGGCACTGGAGCTGTTCGCCCGCCAGCAGAAAGTCACCCTCAACACGCTGGTGCAAGCGGCATGGCTGCTGTTGCTGCAACGCTACACCGGCCACGACAGCGTTGCCTTCGGTGCCACCGTGGCGGGGCGTCCGGCGGATGTGCCGGGCGTCGAGCAGCAAGTGGGGTTGTTCATCAACACCTTGCCGGTCATCGCTGCGCCGCGTCCTGATCAATCGGTCGGTGAATGGTTGCAAGCGGTGCAGGCGCAGAATCTGAGCCTGCGGGAGTTCGAGCACACGCCGTTGGCGGACATCCAGCGTTGGGCCGGGCAGGGCGGCGAGGCGCTGTTCGACAACATCCTGGTGTTCGAAAACTATCCGGTTGCCCAGGCCCTGCAGGACAGCGCCGGGCAGGGGCTGGTGTTCGGCGAGGTCGTTCATCGGGAGCAGACCCATTACCCGTTGAGCGTAGCCGTGACCCTCGGCCAGACGTTGGCGCTGCACTACAGCTTCGAACGGGCATATTTCAGCCCGACGGCCATCGACGAGATCAGCGTGCATCTGACCCACCTCCTGGAAGCCTTCGCTGAATCGGCGACCCGCAACCTGGGGCAGATCGCCCTGGTCAGCGACGCAGAACAGGCCCGTCAGCAGGTTGCGAACCATCCGCAGCCATACCCGACCGATCTCTCCGTGCATCAACGAATCGCCCAATGGGCGGCGCTCAAGCCCCACCGCACAGCGGTTATTTTCGACGGACAACGGTTCAGCTATGGCGAGATCGAGCGTCGGGCCAATCAACTGGCCCACGCGCTGATCGCCCGAGGCGTCGGCCCGGAAACCCGCGTCGGCGTGGCCTTGCCCCGTAGCGAAGGGGTGATCGTCGCGCTGCTGGCGGTGCTCAGGGCCGGCGGTGCCTATGTGCCGCTGGACACCCAGTATCCTCGCGAACGACTGGCGTACTTGATCGATGATTCGGGGTTGGCGCTGTTGCTGACCGATTCGCGGGTGTCGGCGCAGCTGCCGCTTGAGGGGGCCGCCCAGGTGCTGGAACTCGATAGCCTGGACCTGCGTCAACACCCTCTCGATGCGCCCGATGTCCAGGTCGATCCGCAAAACCTGGCCTACGTGATCTACACCTCCGGCTCTACCGGCAACCCCAAGGGCGTGAGCGTGGCCCATGGTCCGCTGACAATGCACTGCCAGGCCATCGGCGAACGCTATGAAATGCGTGACAGCGACTGCGAATTCCACTTCATGTCCTTCGCCTTCGATGGCGCCCATGAGCGCTGGCTCACCAGCCTGACCCATGGCGCTTCGCTGTTGATTCGCGACGACAGTTTGTGGACCCCGGAACAGACCTGTCAGGCGATGCGCGAGTACGGCGTGACCGTGGCGGCCTTCCCACCGGTGTACCTGCAACAGTTGGCCGAACAGGCCGAACGCGAGGGCAACCCGCCCAAGATGCGCGTCTATTGCTTTGGCGGCGACGCGGTGCCCAACGCCGGTTTCGAACGGGTCAAGCGCGCCCTCGACCCGGACTTCATCATCAACGGCTATGGCCCGACCGAAACCGTGGTCACCCCGCTGATCTGGAAAGCCGGTCGAGACGTGACCTGCGGCGCCGCGTATGCGCCCATCGGCAGCCGCATCGGCGACCGTAGCGCCTACGTGCTGGACGCGGACTTGAACCTGCTGCCCCAAGGCATGGCCGGTGAGCTTTACCTGGGCGGCACGGGCCTGGCCCGGGGTTACCTGAACCGTCCGGGATTGACGGCTGAGCGTTTTGTCGCTGACCCGTTCAGTGTCGGTGGCTTGCTGTATCGCACCGGCGACCTGGTGCGCCAACGGGCCGACGGCACCTTCGACTATCTGGACCGCATCGATAACCAAGTGAAGATCCGCGGTTTCCGTATCGAGCTGGGCGAGGTCGAGGCCAGCCTGCAAGCCCTGGTGGGCGTGCGCGAAGCGGTGGTCGTGGCCCAGGAAGGCGCTGCCGGCAGCGGCAAGCGCCTGGTGGGTTATGTGGTGGCAGACGAGTCGGTCAGCGCGCCTGAGGCGTTCGCCGGGCAACTGCGCGAACAGCTCCAGGCGACGTTACCGGCGCACATGGTCCCAGCGTATCTGCTGGTGCTCGAATGCCTGCCCCTGACCCCCAACGGCAAGCTCGACCGCAAGAACCTGCCCAAACCCGACGTCGGCCAATTGCAGCAGGACTATGTGGCGCCACGCAGTGCGCTGGAACGGCAACTGGCGTCCATCTGGCAGGACGTGCTCAAGCTCGGTCGGGTGGGGCTGCGGGACAACTTCTTCGAGCTGGGCGGCGATTCCATCGTGTCGATCCAGGTGGTCAGCCGCGCCCGTCAGGCCGGCATTCACTTCACACCGAAGGATCTGTTCCAGCACCAGACCCTCGAAGCACTGGCCACCGTGGCGCAGACCGGCGCGGCGGCGCCAGTGATCGACCAGCAGCCGGCAACCGGCGAAACCGCGCTGCTGCCGATTCATCAATGGTTCTTCGCCCAACCGATTCCCGACCGCCACCATTGGAACCAGTCGGTGATGCTCAAGCCGACCCAGGCGCTGGACGCTTCTGTGCTGGAGCAGGCCTTGCAGGCGCTGGTCGCCCATCACGACAGCCTGCGCCTGGAATTCATCGAGCAAGGCGAAGGCTGGACCGCGCGCTACCGTGATGTGGACACACGGGCCGCCGGACCGTTGGTCTGGCAGGCCGAAGTGACTGACCTTGCCGCGCTCCAAGATCTGGGCAACCGGGCCCAACGCAGCCTGCAACTGAGCGGTGATACGCTGCTGCGGGCGGTGCTGGCGAACCTCGCCGATGGCACTCAACGGCTGCTGCTGATCGTGCATCACCTAGTGGTGGACGGTGTGTCCTGGCGAATCCTGTTCGAAGACCTGCAAAGCGCTTATCGGCAGCTTCAGGCCGGCGCAGCGCTGCACCTGCCGGCCAGGACCAGCGCTCTCAAGCGCTGGACCGAAGCGTTGCGGGACTATGCCGCCAGCGCCACGTTGCAGGCCGAATCGGGCTTCTGGCAACAGCAGTTACACGGTGTTGGGGCTGCGTTGCCTTGGGACCACCCTGAGGGCGGGCAGCAGCATAGCCACGCGCATGTGGTGCGCAGCCAACTGGACAAAACCCTGACCCGACAACTGCTGCAACACGCCCCGGCAGCCTATCGCACCCAGGTCAACGACCTGCTGCTCACCGCCCTGGCGCGGGTGATGGTGCGCTGGACCGGCGACGACAGTGTGTTGGTGCAACTGGAGGGCCACGGTCGGGAAGATCTGTTTGCCCACATCGACCTGACCCGCACCGTCGGCTGGTTCACCAGCCTGTACCCGGCGCGGCTGACGCCCGTCGCCGACCTCGGCAGTTCGCTGAAGCAGATCAAGGAACAGCTGCGGGCCATTCCCCACAAAGGCATCGGCTTCGGAGCCCTGGCGCACCTGGGCGATGCCGACACGCGTCGAGCCTTGCAGGGCTTGCCGACACCATCACTGACGTTCAACTACCTAGGCCAGTTCGATGCCAGTTTCAATGGCCGCGACGACGCGTTGTTCGTGCCCACCGGTGAAAGCGGCGGTGAAGAGCTGAACCTGCAAGGCCCGCTGGGCAGCCCGCTGGCGCTGGACGGCAAGGTGCTCAATGGCGAGCTGGCGCTGAGCTGGACATTCAGTGGCGAGCGGTTCGACGTCGCGACCATCCAACGCCTGGCGGATGACTACCAGCAGGAACTGACCGCGCTGATCGCCCATTGCTGTGACAGCGCTCATGGCGGTGTAACGCCCTCGGATTTCCCCTTGGCGCGTCTGTCCCAGGCGAAATTGGATGCTCTGGTTCTGCAATCCCGGGCCGTCGAGGACATTTATCCACTGTCGCCGATGCAGCAGGGGATGCTGTTTCACAGCGTCTATAGCGAGGCCGGTGGCGACTACATCAACCAATTGCGCCTGGACGTCGAGGGGCTGGATCCGGAGCGCTTCCGCCAGGCCTGGCAGGCGGCGGTGGACGCCCATGACATTCTGCGCACTCAGTTCGTCTGGTTGGGGGATCTGCCGGAGCCGCTGCAAAGGGTCAGCAAACACCTGGAACTGCCTTACCGCCTGCATGACCTGCGGGACGCTGCGCAGGGCGATGAAACCTTGCAGGCGCTGGCCGATGCCGAGCGTCGGCAATTGACGCTGGACTCGCCGGCTCTGTTGCGGCTGACCATCGTGCGCCTCGATGAACAGCGCTACCACCTGATCTACACCCATCACCACATCCTGATGGACGGTTGGAGCAACTCGCAGTTGCTCGGCGAGGTGTTGCAACGCTACAGCGGCCAGCGTGTCGCCGTGCAGAGCAGCCGCTATCGGGATTACATCGCCTGGTTGCAACGCCAGGACTCCGCCGCTGGCGAAGCGTTCTGGAAAACCGCGCTGCAACGCCTGGAGGCACCGACGCGGCTGGCCGACACCATGCCTCGGTCGGAAGACAGTGGCGTCGGTTACGGCGATCATGTCCAGTTGCTCGATGAGCCGCTGACCCGGCGCCTGGAGGCGTTCGCCCGTACGTCGAAAGTCACCGTCAATACCCTGGTGCAAGCGGCATGGCTGCTGCTGTTGCAACGTTACACCGGCAAGGCCACCGTGGCCTTCGGCGCGACCGTGGCCGGTCGTCCGGCGGACTTGCCGGGTATCGAAGAGCAGATCGGCCTGTTCATCAACACGCTGCCGGTGATCGCCAGCCCACGGGCCGAGCAATCCCTGGACAGCTGGTTGCAAGCGGTACAAGGGCAGAACCTGGCGCTGCGGGAGTTCGAGCACACCGCGCTGCTCGACATCCAACGCTGGGCCGGGCAGGGCGGTGACGCGCTGTTCGACAGCCTGCTGGTGTTCGAGAACTACCCGATTGCCCAGGCCCTGGAACAGGGCGCGCCGCAAGGCCTGCGCTTCGGCCCGGCGACCACTCGGGAGCAGACCAGTTATCCATTGACCTTGCTGGTGAGCCTGGATCGGCAGTTGTCGGTGCACATGAGCTATCAGCGCGCCTGTTTCCAGCCCGACACCGTGGCGCGGCTGGCGGCGCATCTGGCCCAACTCCTGGGGCAGATGACCGGCCAGGGCGAACGTTGCCTGGGGCAGTTGTCGATGCTCGGGTTCGATGAGCATCAGCGCCTGACCCACGACTGGAACCCGATTGACGCACCGTTCGAGCAAACACTGTGCGTGCACGAGGTGATCGCTCGCCAGGCCGAAGCCGCGCCGGATGCCCTGGCAGTGATCTTCGCCGATACCCGCCTGAGCTACAGCGAGCTGGATGGCCGCGCCAATCGCCTGGCCCACAAGCTCATCGAACTGGGCGTGGGCCCGGAGGTTCGGGTGGGCGTGGCGATGCCGCGCTCCGAACACCTGCTGGTCGCCTTGCTGGCAGTGCTCAAGGCCGGCGGCGCCTACGTGCCGTTGGACCCGGATTACCCGGCAGAACGCGTGGCCTACATGCTCGACGACAGCCGTGCCCGTGTGCTGCTGACCGAGCAGGCCGTGGCGATGACCTTGAGCGTGCCGGTCGACACGACGGTGCTGATGCTCGACCGGCTCGACCTGACGCCGTATCCACTGAGCGCGCCACGTACCACGGTCAGCCCGGACAACCTCGCCTATGTGATCTACACCTCCGGCTCCACCGGCAAGCCCAAGGGCGTGGCGATTGCCCATCGCAACGTGCTGGCATTGATCGACTGGTCCCGTTCGGTCTACAGCCGCGACGACATCCAGGGGGTACTGGCTTCGACCTCGGTGTGCTTCGATCTGTCGGTGTGGGAGCTGTTCGTGACCCTGGCCAATGGCGGCTCACTGGTCATCGCCCGCAATGCCCTGGAGCTGCCGCACCTGCCGGCGCGGGATCAGGTGCGACTGGTCAACACCGTACCGTCGGCCATCGCCGCGTTGCAGCGCAGCGGCGATATCCCGGCCAGCGTGCGCATCATCAACCTGGCGGGCGAGCCACTGAAGCAGAGCCTGGTGGAGGCGCTGTATCAGTCGACCCGCGTCGAACACGTCTACGACCTCTACGGCCCTTCGGAAGACACCACCTATTCCACCTGGGCGCGGCGCTCCGTCGACGGCACGGCGAACATCGGCCGTCCCCTCAAGCACACGGCCAGCTACCTGTTGGATGCCGGTCTGCAGCCGGTGCCCCAGGGAGTACCGGCGGAGCTGTACCTGAGCGGCGCGGGCATCACCCGTGGCTACCTCGGGCGAGCGGCGATGACCGCCGAGAAGTACGTCCCCAATCCGTTCTCTACCACCGGCGAGCGCCTGTACCGCACCGGTGACTTGTGCCGTTACCGCGCCGATGGCGTGCTCGAATACCAGGGACGCATCGACCATCAGGTGAAGATCCGTGGCTTCCGCATCGAGCTGGGGGAAATCGAAGCGCGGCTGCTGGCTCAACCGGAGGTACGCGAGGTGGCCGTCCTGGCCCAGGACGCGCCGGGAGGCCCGCAACTGGTGGCCTACGTGGTGGCGCCTGCGCTGGACCGGGACGCCGAAGACCTGCGTGCAGTGCGCGACCGACTCAAGGGCGGACTCAAGGAGCATCTGCCCGACTACATGGTCCCGGCCCACCTGCTGTTCCTCGACCAACTGCCCCTGACCCCGAACGGCAAGCTCGACCGCAAGGCCTTGCCCGCCGTGGAGAGCGGCCTGTCGCAGGCCGGTTATGTGGCCCCGGCCAGTGAACGGGAACAACAGGTCGCGGCGATCTGGGCCCAGGTGCTCACGGTGGAGCGCGTCGGCCTGAACGATCACTTCTTCGAGCTGGGCGGTCATTCGCTGCTGGCGGTCAACGCCGTCTCGCGCATGGCGCTCGAACTGGGGCTGACCCTGACCCCGCAACTGATTTTCCAGCACCCCGTCCTGAAGGATTTCGTCGCGCAACTCGACTCCGGCGGCGGGCCAATCAATGAACAGAAACTGAACAAGCTGGAAGCCCTGCTTGATGAAATGGAGGAAGTCTGATGGACAAGAGTGTTGCTTTGAGGATTGCCAAGCGCTTTATCACTCTGCCGCTGGACAAACGCAGGCTGTACCTGGAAAAGATGCTCGAAGAGGGCGTCTCGCCGGCCAACCTGCCGATCCCCGAGGTGCGCTCCGGGTTCGAGGATATCCCGCTGTCCTACGCCCAGGAACGCCAATGGTTCCTGTGGCAGATGGATCCCCTCAGCCCGGCTTATCACATTCCCAGTGCCCTGCGCCTCAAAGGTCGGCTGGACGTGCCGGCCCTGGAGCGCAGCTTCAATGCGCTGGTCGAACGCCATGAGAGCCTGCGCACCACGTTCATCGAGCGGGACGAGCAGACCGTGCAGGTTATCCACCGACAGATGCCGCTGCGTATCAGCCTCGAATCCTTGCCCGCGAATTCCCCGGCCAGTCAGGACGACAGCATCAAGGCCTTCGTCGAGGCTGAAACCGCACGCCCGTTCGACCTGCGCCAGGGGCCGTTGCTGCGGGTTTCCCTGTTGAAAGTCGCCGAAGACGACCATGTGCTGGTGCTGATCCAGCACCACATCATTTCCGACGGCTGGTCTATGCAGGTGCTGGTCGATGAGCTGGTCCGTCACTATGGCGCCGAGACTGTCGGCACGCCGCTGTCGTTACCGGAATTGCCCTTGCAGTACGCCGACTACGCCATCTGGCAGCGCCATTGGCTGGAGGCTGGCGAGCGTGAGCGGCAGTTGGCCTACTGGGTCGAGACGTTGGGCGATGAACAGCCGGTGCTGGAGTTGCCTCTGGATCATCCGCGCCCGCCCGTGCAGAGCTTCCGTGGCGCACGGCTGGACCTGGACCTGCCGCCGCCATTGGTCACAGCGCTCAAGCAACTGGCCCAACGCGAAGGGGCCAGCCTGTTCATGGTGCTGCTGGCGTCGTTCCAGGCCTTGCTGCACCGCTACAGCGGCCAGCCGCAGATCCGCGTCGGCGTGCCGGTGGCCAACCGTAACCGGGTCGAGACCGAGCGCCTGATCGGCTTTTTCGTCAACACCCAGGTGCTCAACGCCCATGTCGACGGACAACTGCCTTTCGATCGTTTGCTCGATCAGGTCAAGCGATCAGCCATGGCCGCCCAGGCCCATCAGGACTTGCCCTTCGAGCAGTTGATCGAGGCGCTGCAACCGGAGCGCAGCCTCAGCCACAGCCCGATTTTCCAAGTGATGTTCAACCACCAGACCGCCCGCGACGTCCAGGACCGGCAAGTGCAACTGCCGCAACTGGGCATCGAGGACCTGGTGTGGGAAGGGCGCACCGCCCAGTTCGATCTGACGTTGGGCACGTATGAAACCGAGCAGGGTGTCGCCGCGGAATTGACCTACGCCACCGACCTCTTCGAACCACAGACCATCGAACGGCTGGCCCGGCACTGGCAGCAGCTGCTGCAAGGTATTGTCGAGGCGCCGCAGCAACGGATCGGTGAACTGCCGCTGCTGGACAGCGACCAGCAGCGCCAGACGCAGCAGGACTGGCGTCGGACGGTGGACCACGGCGTTGAGCTTGAATGCGTGCATCAACGCATCGCCGAGCAGGCCTGCCAGACCCCGGACGCCTTGGCGCTGACAATCGATGGAGAGGCCCTGACCTACAGGCAACTGGACAGGCGCGCCAACCAACTCGCCCATCGTTTGATCGCCCTGGGCGTGACGCCCGGCCAGCCAGTGGGCATCGCGCTGGAGCGCAGCGTCGAGATGATCGTCGGGCTGCTGGCGATCCTCAAGGCCGGCGGTGCCTACGTGCCGTTGGACCCGGCGTACCCCGAGGATCGCCTGGCCTACATGATTCAGGACAGCGGCATCCGGTTGCTGTTGACCCAGGCCCGCTTGCAGGCGGTGTTGCCTATTCCAGCGACCCTCCCGGCCCTGTTGCTGGACCAACCCGACGCCACGCTACAGGAGGCCTGCGACGCATGCCCGAGGGTACCCCTCACTGGCGAGCATCTGGCCTACGTGATCTACACCTCCGGTTCCACCGGCAAACCCAAGGGCGTGATGGTGCGCCACGGGGCATTGAGCAATTTCGTCACCAGCATGATCGCCCAACCCGGCCTGACGGCCGACGACCGCATGCTGTCGCTGACCACATTCTCCTTCGACATCTTTGGCCTGGAGATTTATGGCCCGCTGTGCGCCGGCGCCAGCGTGGTGCTGACCGGTCAGAACGTGCACCAGGATCCGCAAGCGGTACTGGAGTTGATCGCACGTCACGATGTCACCGTGTTGCAAGCTACGCCTTCGAGCTGGCGCATGCTGCTGGATCATGAACAGGCGCCGCTGTTGGCCGGGCGTACCTTTCTCTGCGGCGGCGAAGCGTTGCCCCAGGAACTGGCGCAACGGCTGCTGACGCTGTCGCCCAGGGTCTGGAACCTCTATGGCCCGACCGAGACCACCATCTGGTCGGCGGTGCATCCGTTGAACCCCGAAAACAGCCGTCCGTTCCTGGGTAAACCCCTGGACAACACAGCGCTGTACATCGTCGGCAGCGACCTGACCCTCAACCCGCCCGGCGCGCCGGGTGAATTGCTCATCGGTGGTGAAGGCCTGGCCCGCGGTTACTTCCAGCGTCCGGCCTTGACCGCCGAACGGTTTGTCCCGGACCCGTTTTCCACCCGCGGCGAGCGGCTGTACCGCACCGGCGACCTGACCCGCTATCGGGCCGAAGGCGTGGTCGAGTACCTCGGGCGCATGGATCATCAGGTCAAGATCCGTGGCCTGCGCATCGAGTTGGGTGAGATCGAAGCGGCGCTGTTGGCCCAGGACAGCGTGCGTGAAACCGTGGTGATCGCCCATGAAGGCCCGACTGGCGCGCAACTGGTGGGTTACGTGGTACCTGCCGTCAATCCGGGGGCGGATTACGAAGGCGAGGCCGCTGCGCGCACTGCACTCAAGGCTGCGCTCAAGGCGCAGTTGCCCGAGTACATGGTCCCGGCGCACCTGCTGTTCCTGGCGCAACTGCCGCTGACGCCCAATGGCAAAATCGACCGCAAGGCCTTGCCTGCCCCGGATGCCCGCGATGTGCAGCGGGCCTACGTGGCGCCCCGCAGCCACCGCGAGCAACAGGTGGCGGCGATCTGGCAAGAGATGCTCAAGCTCGAACGGGTAGGGCTGGAAGATAACTTCTTCGACCTGGGCGGCCACTCACTGTTGGTCACCCAAGTGGTGTCGCGGGTCCGGCGGGCACTGGGGATCGAAGTGCCGCTGCGCAGCCTGTTCGAACACAGCACGTTGCAGGATTTTGTCGGCGCCCTCGATGTCGACCGGGGCGAACATGCGCCGGCAATGGTGCCAGTGCCGCGAGACAAGCCGCTGCCGTTGTCGTTTGCCCAGGAGCGTCAATGGTTCCTGTGGAAAATGGACCCGGACAGCGCCGCCTACAATATTCCGACGGCCCTGCGCCTGCGCGGTGCGCTGGACAAGCTCGCCCTGCGTCGCAGCTTCGAAGCGCTGGTGGAGCGCCATGAAAGCTTGCGCACGGCATTCGTCGAAGACGATGGACGCACCTGCCAGGTGATCCGCCCGCAGGGCCAGGTCAGTTTCGTCGAGCAGCGCCTGGACGAACAAGACGAGGCCGCTATCCAGGCGTTCCTCGAACACCAGACCCAAGGCCCGTTCGATCTCATGAACGACGCGTTGCTGCGTGTGGCGTTGCTGGCGCTGGGCGACCGGGAGCACATCCTGGTACTGACCGTGCATCACATCGTCGCCGATGCCTGGTCGTTGCAGGTGATGGTCGATGACCTGATGAGCCTGTACTCGGCTTTCGTTCAGGAGCGACCTGTGCAGTTGCCTGCGTTGTCGGTGCAGTACGCCGACTATGCGGTCTGGCAGCGACAATGGATGGAGGCCGGCGAGCGGGATCGCCAACTGGCCTACTGGACCGGGCAGTTGGGCGGCGAACAGCCGTTGCTGGAATTGCCCACCGACCATCCGCGTCCTGCGCAGCAAAGCCTGCGGGGCGCGCGTTTGCCCATTGTGATCGATCCTTCGTTGAGCGATGCCCTCAAGGCACTGGCCCGGCGGGAAAACGTCACGTTGTTCGTGCTCCTGCTCGGTACCTTCCAGGCCTTGTTGCATCGCTACAGCGGACAGTCCGACATTCGCGTCGGGGTGCCGATCGCCAACCGCCAGCGGCTGGAAACCGAGCGGTTGATCGGGTTCTTCGTCAATACCCAGGTGTTGCGAGGCCAATTCCACGGTGATCTGAGCGGGGCCGACCTGCTGCAACAGCTCAAGCAGACGGCCATGGCGGCGCAGATGCATCAGGACCTGCCGTTCGAGCAACTGGTCGATGCCTTGCAGCCGCAGCGTAACTTGAGCCACAGCCCGCTGTTCCAGGCGATGTTCAATCATCGCGCCGAAAACGTCGCCGCGTTCGCCGAAGCATTGCCGGGCCTGACGGTCGAACCCATTGGCTGGGCACAACGCACCGCCCAGTTCGACCTGAGCCTGGACACCGTCGACAGCCCGCAAGGCTTGCACGCGGCCCTGACCTACGCCACGGATCTGTTCGAACCGGCCACCATCGAACGCATGGGTCAGCATTGGCTCAACCTGTTGCAGAGTCTGGTGCAGGACCTGCATCGCCCCGTGGCGCAATGGACCTTGCTGGAGGCTGGAGAGCGTCGGCGGATGCTCGTCGACTGGAACGCGACGACGGTTCGCTACCCTCTCGAACGCACGGTGCAGGGGTTGATCGAAGAGCAGGTGCGCAGCAATCCGGATGCCCCGGCGCTGATCTTCGGCGAGCAACGTCTGACCTACGCCGACCTCAACGCCCGGGCCAATCGACTGGCTCACCGGCTGATCGATCAAGGCGTCGGCCCGGACGTGCTGGTGGGCATCGCCGTGGAGCGTTCCGTGGAGATGGTGCTAGGGCTGCTGGCGATCCTCAAGGCCGGCGGTGCCTACGTCCCGCTGGACCCGGAATACCCTCGTGAACGCCTGGCCTACATGTTCGAGGACAGCGGCATCGGCCTGCTGCTGACTCAGCAACACTTGTTGGATTCGCTGCCGATCCCGACAGGGATGCACAGCCTGGTGCTGGATCAACCTGACGATGGCCTGTATGCCGGTCGCGACAGCGATCCACAGGTCGACGTCCACGGTGAGAACCTGGCGTATGTGATCTACACCTCCGGTTCCACCGGCAAACCCAAGGGCGCGGGTAACCGCCATTCGGCGCTGGTCAACCGGCTGTGCTGGATGCAGCAGGCCTATGGGCTCGATGCCACGGACAGCGTGCTGCAAAAAACGCCGTTCAGTTTCGATGTGTCGGTGTGGGAATTCTTTTGGCCGCTGATGACCGGCTCCACCCTGGTGGTGGCCGCGCCGGGCGCTCATCGCGACCCGGCTCAACTGATCGAGCTGATCACCGCACACCGCATCACCACGCTGCACTTCGTCCCGTCGATGTTGCACGCTTTCGTGCAAGATCCTCACGTGACCGATTGCACCAGCCTCAAGCGCATTGTTTGCAGCGGTGAAGCCCTGCCGGTGGATGCGCAGCAACAGGTGTTCGCCAAGCTGCCGACCGCCGGCCTGTACAACCTCTATGGCCCGACCGAGGCGGCCATCGACGTGACCCACTGGACGTGCGTCGAGGAAGGTCGCGACAGCGTGCCCATCGGCCAGCCGATTGCCAATCTGGGCACCTACATCCTGGACGATGAACTGGCCCCGGTGCCGGTGGGCGTAATAGGCGAGTTGTACCTGGCGGGCGAGGGCCTGGCCCGTGGTTACCACCGCCGCGCCGCGCTGACGGCCGAGCGCTTCGTCACCGGACCTTTCGGCCCGGGGCAGCGGCTGTACCGCACCGGTGACCTGGCGCGATACCGCGCCGATGGTGTGATCGAATACGCCGGGCGGATGGATCACCAGGTGAAGATCCGTGGCCTGCGCATCGAACTGGGCGAAATCGAGGCGCGCCTGGCCGAGCACGAAGACGTGCGCGAAACCGTCGTCATCGCCCAGGACGGTGCTCTGCTGGTGGCCTACGTGGTGCCGGCCCGCGTCGAGCTGCTGGCCGCCGATGACGCCGTTCGCCAGGCATTGCAAGAGCGCCTCAAGGATCACTTGAGCCGTGCCCTGCCCGATTACATGGTGCCGCAGCACTGGCTGTGGTTGGAAAAGATGCCGGTCAGCCCCAACGGCAAACTGGAGCGCAAGGCACTGCCCAAGGCCGATACCAGCGCCACGCCCAAAGCCTACATCGCACCGCGCACAGCCATCGAACAGGCGCTGGCCGACATCTGGCAAAGCGTGCTGGGGCGCGACCAGGTGGGCATCCAGGACAACTTCTTCGAGCTGGGGGGCGATTCGATCATCTCCATTCAGGTGGTCAGTCGGGCCCGCCAGGCCGGGATTCATTTCAGTCCCAAGGACCTGTTCGTCCACCAGACCATCCAGGGCCTGGCGGGTGTGGCGAGCCGGGGCGACGGCGGTCCGGGCATCGACCAGGGCCCGGTGACGGGCGATACGGTGCTGCTGCCGTTCCAACAGTTGTTCTTCGAACAGAACATGGCCGAGCCTCACCACTGGAATCAGTCGCTGCTGCTCAAGGGCAAGCGACCGGTAGACGCCGGGCATCTGGAGCAGGCGTTGCAGGCGCTGGTGGCCCATCACGATGCCTTGCGGCTCGCGTTCATCCATGAGGATGACGGCTGGATCGCTCGCCATCGCACGCTCGCCGAGCAGCACACGGTCTGGCAACGATCGCCTCTGTTGTGGACCGCCGAAGTGGCCGATGCCTTGGCATTCGAGCCATTGGCCGAACAGGCCCAGCGCAGTCTTGCTCTGGACGGCGGCACGTTGTTGCGCGGCGTATTGGCGAACCTGGCCGATGGCAGCCAGAGGCTGTTGCTGGTGATCCATCACCTGGTGGTGGACGGCGTCTCCTGGCGCGTTCTGCTGGAAGACCTGCAACAGGCTTATGCCCAACTGCAAGCCGGACAGACGCCGACGCTGCCCGTCAAGACCAGCTCCACCCAGGCCTGGGCGCAACGGTTGCAGACCCATGCCGGCAGTGCAGCGCTACAGGCCCAGATGGCTTATTGGCAAGATCAGTTGGAGGGCGCTCGCCCTGACCTGCCATGTGATCGCCCTCAGGGGGAAATGCTCAGATGCCATGCCGCGCAGGTCCAGACGCGTCTGGACAAGCATCAGACCCAACGCCTCTTGCAGCAAGCGCCGGCGGCTTATCGCACCCAGGTCAACGATTTGCTGCTGACGGCCTTGGCCCGGGTCATCGGCCGCTGGACCGCCGAAGCCTCGACCTTGATTCAACTGGAGGGGCATGGCCGCGAGGCGCTGTTCGACGACCTGGACCTGAGCCGTAGCGTGGGTTGGTTCACCAGCCTGTTCCCGGTGCGCCTGACCCCGGCGGCCACCGCGGCGGATTCGATCAAGGCCATCAAGGAACAATTGCGAGCTATCCCCGACAAGGGGCTCGGATTCGGCGTGCTGCGCTACCTGGGCGATGAGCAGACCCGTCGCACCCTGGCGGCGCTGCCCGTGCCGCGCATCACCTTCAACTATCTGGGCCAGTTCGACAACGGGTTCGCCGATGACACGGACGGGCTGTTCGTCCCGGCCAGTGAATCGTCGGGCACGGCACAAAGTCCCCTGGCGCCGCTGGACAACTGGCTGACGCTCAATGGCAGCGTCTACGCGGGCGAGCTGAGCATCGACTGGACCTTCAGTGCGCACATGTTCGACGAGGCGACCGTCCAGGCCCTGGCCTCGGATTATGGTCACGAGTTGCAGGTGTTGATCGAGCATTGCTGCCAGGCGCAGCACCAAGGCTTCACACCGTCGGACTTGCCGCTGGCCGGTTTGACCCAGGCCCAACTGGATGCCCTGGCCCTGGCGCCTCGGCAGGTCGAAGACCTCTATCCGTTGTCGCCCATGCAGCAGGGCATGCTGTTCCATACCCTCTATGAACAAGAGGCGGGTCACTACATCAATCAATTGCGGGTGGACGTCGAGGGGCTGGAAGTCGAGCGCTTCCGCCAGGCCTGGCAGGCCGTCATGGACGCCCATGAAGTGCTGCGCAGCCGTTTTACCTGGGAGGGCGACTTCAAGCGGGCTTTGCAGGTGGTGCATAAGCGAGTGGAAGTCCCGTTCCTGTTCCATGACTGGCAATCCAACCCCAGCCTGTCCACAGAACTGGACGCGCTGGCCCTGGACCAGCGCCAGCAAGGTTTCTCGCTGGACGCGGCGCCGTTGCTGCGCCTGGTGGTGGTGCGTGTGGCAGAGGACCGTTATCACCTGATCTACACCAGCCATCACATCCTCATGGACGGCTGGAGCCAATCGCAGTTGCTTGGTGAAGTGCTGCAACGCTACAGCGGCCAGGCACCGGCGCGGCCGGCCGGACGCTACCGGGACTACATCGAGTGGCTGTCGCTCCAGGATCCGTTGGCGAGCGAGCAGTTCTGGCGCACGCAACTGGCCGAGCTGGACGAACCGACGCAGCTGGCGGGGGTCTTTGCCCGGGACTCGCGCAGTGAGGCAGGCGTCGGCCATGGCGAGTACGAACAATCGCTCGACGAGCACGCCACCACGCGGTTGCACGCTTTTGCCCGAGAGCAGAAGGTGACGGTCAACACCCTGGTGCAAGCTGCCTGGCAGTTGTTGCTGCAACGCTGCACCGGGCAATCGGTGGTCGCTTTTGGCGCCACGGTGGCCGGCCGGCCCGCGTCCATTGCCGGCGTTGAGCAACAGATCGGGCTGTTTATCAACACCTTGCCGGTAATCGGAAGCCCACGGGCGGAGCACAGCGTCGGCCAATGGTTGCGGGAGGTCCAGGGACGAAACCTGAGCCTGCGTGAACATGAGCACACACCGCTGTTCGATATCCAGCGTTGGGCCGGACAGGGCGGTGCGGCACTGTTCGACACCTTGCTGGTGTTCGAGAACTACCCGGTGTCCCAGGCGCTGCAAGAGGGCGCTCCGGCCACATTGCGTTTCGGCGAGGTGGCGAACCATGAACAAACCAACTACCCGCTGACCCTGGCGGTGAACCTGGGTGAATCGCTGTCGCTGCTCTTGAGTTACCACCGCGCCAGCTTCGCGCCAGGGGACGTTGCCCGCATCGGCCAGCACCTGGTGCACCTGTTGGAGCAGATCGTTCTCGGCGGCGAGCGCAGGGTGGGGCAATTGTCATTGCTCGATGCCGGACAGCTGGCGGTTCAGCAGGGCTGGAACGCTACCGCCACTGCGTACCCGCTCGACCGCAGCGTGCATCGTCTGATCGAAGAACAGGTGGATAAAACCCCTCACGCCTGCGCGCTGGTCTTCGGCCAGCAACGGTTCGGTTATGCCGAACTCAACGCCCAGGCCAACCGCCTGGCCCATCGGTTGATGGCGCAGGGCGTCGGCCCGGATGTACTGGTGGGCATCGCCGTGGAGCGGTCGGTGGAAATGGTGGTCGGACTGTTGGCGATTCTCAAGGCCGGTGGTGCCTACGTGCCGCTGGACCCGGAATACCCTCAGGATCGCCTGGCCTACATGTTCGAAGACAGCGGCATCGGATTGCTGCTCACCCAGCGTCATCTGCTTGACCAACTGCCTGTGCCGACGGGTTTGCTCAGTCTGGTGCTGGATCAGCCGGGCGACTGGCTGGCCGGGTGCAGCGACGCCAATCCCGAGGTCGCCGTGCAAGGCGAAAACCTGGCCTACGTGATCTACACCTCCGGTTCCACTGGCAAGCCCAAGGGCGCCGGCAACCGCCATTCGGCCCTGGTCAACCGGTTGTGCTGGATGCAGGACGCCTACCGGCTGGACGCAGGCGACAGTGTGCTGCAAAAGACTCCCTTCAGCTTCGACGTATCGGTCTGGGAGTTCTTCTGGCCGTTGCTGACCGGCGCCACGTTGGTAATGGCGCCTCCAGGGGCTCATCGCGATCCGCAGCAGTTGATCGAGCTGATCACCGCGCAGCGGATCACCACCTTGCACTTCGTGCCGTCGATGTTGCAGGTATTCATGCAGGATCCGGCGGTCGGTCGTTGCCAGAGCCTGAAGCGGATTATTTGCAGCGGCGAAGCGCTGCCGGTGGATGCCCAACTGCAAGTGTTCGCCAAACTGCCGGCTGCCGGCCTGTACAACCTGTACGGCCCCACCGAAGCCGCCATCGACGTGACCCATTGGACCTGCGTCGATGAAGGTCGGGACGCGGTGCCGATCGGCCAGCCGATCGCCAACCTGGGCACGTTTATCCTCGACCACGACCTGTCGCCAGTGCCCGTGGGCGTGACGGGCGAGTTGTACCTGGGCGGTGAAGGCCTGGCGCGCGGCTACCATCGTCGCCCGTCGCTGACGGCCGAGCGATTCGTCACCAGCCCGTTCGGCGACGGTGCGCGGTTGTACCGGACCGGCGACCTGGCGCGCTATCGCGCAGATGGCGTCATCGAGTACGCCGGGCGCATGGACCATCAAGTGAAAATCCGTGGCTTGCGCATCGAGCTGGGGGAGATCGAAGCGCGCCTGACCGAGCATGACGAGGTCCGTGAAAGCGTGGTCATCGCCCAGGACGGCACGCTGCTGGTGGGCTATGTGGTGCCGCAGTCGCCAGCGTGGCTGGGCGGCGACGGCACTGTCAGCCAAGAGCTGGAGCAGGCGTTGAAGGCCCACTTGAGCCAGCATTTGCCCGACTACATGGTTCCGCAGCACTGGTTCGTGCTGGAGCGCATGCCGGTCAGCCCTAACGGCAAGTTGGAGCGCAAGGCCCTGCCGCGCTTCGATGCCAGCCAGGCGCAGCCAGGCTTCGCGATGCCGGAGGGCGAACTGGAGCAACGGATCGCCACTGTCTGGCAAGAAGTGCTGGACGTGGAGCAGGTCGGGCGCCACGACCATTTCTTCGAGCGCGGCGGTCATTCGCTGCTGGCGACCCAGGCGGTCTCCCGCCTGCGCAAGCTGACCGGCTATCCGCTGAGCCTGCGTGATGTGTTCGACCATCCGCAGCTCAAGGCGCTGGCGGCCCTGATGGCTGGCGCCGTAGAGGGGCCGGTGCGGGCCGGGGACTCCAACGGAATCCGGCTGGTGGCCCACGGACCGCGGCGTTCGGCGCCGCTGTCGTTGGTACAGCGACGGCTGTGGATCGCCGAACAGTTGTCCGGCGGCACCTCGGCGTACGGCATGCCCATGGCGTTGCGCCTGTGCGGCGAATTGTCGGTGGCGCGTCTGTTGGACAGCTTCGCCGAAGTGGTCCGTCGCCACGATGTGCTACGCACCGCGTACACCCAGGACGACGAAGGAGATCCGGTGGCGTTGATTGCCGATGAGGTCCGACTGGACTTCCCGGTGATCGACCTGTCCGGCCTTTCCCCCAGCGCCCAGCGCGAGCGGGTGGCCCAGGCGACATTGGAAAACGCGCGCATGCCGATCGACCTGGAGCAGGCACCGCTGCTGCGTGGGCGAATCCTGCACTTGGGACCGACCGAGCATGTGTTGCTGTTCGCCATGCATCACATCATCTCCGATGGCTGGTCCATGGGTCTGTTGATCAACGAACTGGTGCAGGCCTACGAGGCGTCCCTCAAGGGCGAACCGATGCCGCTGCCGCCCCTGGAGGTTCAGTACCAGGACTTTGCGTTGTGGCAACAGGCGCTGGAAGAACAAGGCGTATTGGCGCGCCAGGCCGAGTACTGGAAACAGCGGCTCAGTGGCTACGAGGGGCGTTTGAGCCTGCCGCTTGACAGCCCGCGTGGCCAGGCCGCGTCCTATGACGGCGATGCGCTGCAATTCCAACTGTCCACGACCTTGAGCGAGGCCTTGCGCCGGTTGTCGGGCGCGGCTGGCGTCACCTTGTACAGCACGTTGCTGGCCTCCTTCCAGGTACTGTTGCATCGCGTCTGCGGTGCGCAGGACGTGGTAATCGGGGTGGACGTGGCCGGTCGTGAGCGACCCGAGCTGGAGCGCCTGATCGGCTTCTTCGTCAACGTGTTGCCGCTGCGTTCTCGCCTTGCCGCCGACGCCACGTTCGCACGGTTCCTGGGGCAGACCCAGGATGACCTGCTTGGCGCTCTGGAGCATCAGGATGTGCCATTCGATCAGATCGTCGACGTGTCCGGGGTCCCCCGCCACAAAGGCATGAACCCGTTGCTCCAGGTGTTGTTCGTGATGAACAACGTGCCGGTGCGCACCCGCTCCATGGCGGGGCTGAGCGTAGAGTTCCTGCCTGCGCTTGAGACCCATTCTAAATTCGACATGGCGCTGTTCGTTGACGAAGAAGAAGGGCAATTGCGCGGTAATTGGCAATTCGCCACAACCTTGTTCGGACACGAGCGCATTCAGTACCTGATCCAGGCCTGGACGGCCCTGTTGGAACAGATCGTCGCTGATCAGGACATTCAATTGGGAGCTATCAGCATGCCAGTCGACAACTTGGCGGCAGCCGTCAAGCCTGCCACCGTCCCGGGGCCCAAGGCCGATAAACTGGGCAAGTTTCTTAAACGCTCCGTGACACCGCTGGCCAAGGCCCGCCCGGCACGGGTGCGTGAATCGCTGGTGGCGGCGCCGCAGCGATTCCCGTTGATGCTGGAGCCGGCAGAGCCCCATCTGGATGTCATCGAGTGGATCCAGCAGAACCGGCCGTTGATCGAGCAGAAGCTGGCCGAGCATGCCGGCATTCTCTTCCGCGGTTTCGAGCTGGATGGCATCCAGGGCTTCGAAGCATTCGCCGAAGCCATACAGCCGGGCCTTTACGGTCAGTACGGCGACCTGCCCAAGAAGGAAGGGGGCAAGAACACCTACCGCTCCACGCCTTACCCGGAGCGCAAGATGATCCTGTTCCATAACGAGAGCTCCCATCAGGACCGCTGGCCACGCAAGCAGATGTTCTATTGCGAGCAGGCAGCGCCGGTGGGAGGTGCGACCCCGGTGGTGGATTGCCGGTTGATGTACGAAAAACTGCCGGCCGACCTTCGCGAGAAATTCGAGGACAAGGGCCTGCTCTACGTGCGCACCTTCACCGACAAGCTCGACGTGTCGTGGCAGCACTTCTTCAAGACCGAAGACCGCAGCGAAGTCGAGGCCCGTTGCCGGGCCGGCGGCATCCAATGGCGCTGGCTCGACAACGACGAATTGCAGACCCGCACGCCGGGGCCCGCGATCATCACGCACCCGATCACCGGTGAGAAGTCGTTCTTCAACCAGGTGCAGTTGCATCACATCTACTGGCTGGACCCGGACGTGCGGGAGGACCTGCTGTCGATGTACGGCCTGGAGCGGATGCCCCGGCATGTCTACTACGGCGACGGCACACCGATCGAAGACGAGGTGATGGAGCGCATTGGCCAGTTGTACGAAGCCTGCGCGGTGCGTTTCGACTGGCGCAAAGGCGATGTGATCCTGCTGGACAACATGCTGGTGGCCCATGCCCGCGATCCGTTCGAAGGTCCCCGCAAGATCGTGGTTGCCATGGGCGACATGTACGACCGCAGCAGCCTGGAACATCCGCCGGCCGCTATGCAAACCGCCCAGGGCGCATTGAATACCGAGGAAGTCGGAGCATGAACGAGGTCATGATGGACGCACAGGATCCGGGTTTCGCCCTGACACCCGAGCAACAACGGGTACTGGAGCAGTTGTCGAACACGGCGACTTGTGGCGAGGCATTGCGCTGGTTGAAGGTGGGCATCGAGGGCGATCTCGATCCGCAGCGCTTGCAGGTTGCGTTGGATGCCTTGGTGGCGCAGCAGCCAATGTTGCTGGCGCGTCTGGTCAAGGTCGCCGGTTTCCACGGTTGGCGTCAGGTCGCCGCTACTGCCGGGCGCTTCCCGCTGGCGATACAGGCTGGCGAGCAACGGGTCGAGGACGTCCAGGTGCAGATCGAGGAATCGATGGGCCGTGCCTTCGTGGTCGGTGAATCGGAAGGCGTCCAGGCCGTACTCCATCGCCTGGCGCCCCAGCGATGGCAACTGGTGTTGGGCATCGCTCGCCACAGTGCCGATGCACAAACCTTGAACCTGCTGCTTGAGCAAATCCAACAGGCCTATGCCGCGGCCCAGGCAACGGATGACGAGCTGCCCGGCGAGTTTGCCCAGTACCTGGAATGGCGCAGTGAAGTGGTGCTCGATGAAGACGCTGCCGCTGCGCGGACCTACTGGCAACAACATCTGCAAGGCGTGCAGGCGGATATCGCCACGCCATGGCTGGCTGAACGCGGTGCCAGTGCAGAGGCGGGGGTTGCCGACACGCGGGTATCGCTGGCACTGGCGCCTGCTCAGGGTGACGCTTTGCAGCGTTTGGCCGAGCAGCTCGGCCAGCCGTTGGCCACGCTGTTACAAGGCGCGTGGTGGCTTCTGCTGGGCCGTTTGAGCGGTCTGGAACAGGCCCTGGTGGGCGTGCGCCATGACAGCCGCGAGGACTATGAGTATTTCGCCCATGCCCTGGGTATGTTCGAGAAAACCTTACCGTTGTGGCTTTCGTTGCCTGCCACCGCGCCGTTCGATGAGTGGTTGGGAGCGCTGGCGGCGCGCCTCGAAGAACATCGCACCTGGCAGGAGTACTGGGCGCCGGAACTGTCGCCCGGCGCAGCGCGGCCGGCCTATGGCTTTACCGTGGAACAGGCTATTCCCGCCGGGCACATGGGCGGCTTGAACTGGGTCGCATCGGAGTGTACCGAGGGCCAGGCCGATGCGTTCGAGCTGCTGCTGCAGGTTCAATTGCACGCTGATCAGCGGCTTGCCGCCATCGATCTGTGTTACGCCGGTTCGCATTATTCGCCAGCCTCGGCCAATGCCCTGCTTGAACAGTACGGCGTGCTGCTGGCCTCGATCCTGGCGGCACCGCGGACGGCACTGGCCCAGCTCAGTCTGCTGGGGGCCACCGAGGAACAGCGCCTGCGGGCGATCAACCCGACGATGCAGGCGTTGGCGGATAACCGTTACCTGCCGCAGCGCATCGCCGATCTGGCGATCCGAACGCCCGATGCCATCGCCCTGAGCGATGCCCATGGGCAATTGAGCTATCAACAATTGCAAGCCCGGGTCGAGTCTGTAGCGCGAGGCCTGAAGGCGCGGGGGCTGGAGGCCGGTTCGATTGTCGCCCTGGCCCTGCCGCGCTCGGCGGACCTGGTGATTGCGATGCTGGCGAGCTGGCGCTTGGGGGCGGCGTATCTGCCGCTGGATGCGCAGTGGCCCCAGGCGCGCCAGGCGTTGATGCTGGAACAGGCCGGCGCGACGGTGTTGCTGACCGATGCGACGCGTCTGCCGACCTGGCAAGAACAATCGTACATGGCGCTGACCCTGGCTGAGCTCGGCCAGTCGACGGTGCCGTTGCCCGCACTTGCCACTCGGGGCAACGACATCGCTTATGTGTTGTTTACCTCCGGCTCGACCGGCGTGCCCAAAGGGGTGGTGATCGAGCATCGGCAATTGCTCAACTACACCGCCCAGGCCAGCCAGGCGTTGGGGCTCGAGCAGTGCAGGAGCGTCGCTTTCAGCTCCACCGTAGCGGCGGACCTGGGCAACACGACCTTGTTCGGTGCGCTGTTCAACGGTGCGGCATTGCATGTGGCCAGCGATGAGCAGATGCAGGACGGCGCGTTGTTCGCCGAGTACCTGCGACACCACGCCATCGACTGCCTGAAAATCGTGCCGTCGCACCTGGCAGCGCTGCTCGACAGTGAGCGGGCGGTCCTGCCGCGGACCGTGATTCTGGGTGGCGAACCGATTGCGGCTACGTTGGTCGAGCGCATCGCACGGGTGCGTGGCGATTGCCGGGTGTTCAACCACTACGGGCCGACCGAGGCCACGGTGGGCGTGATGATCCATCCGTTATCGCTGGACGGCGCCGCCGACGATTGTTCGGCGCTCAGCCAAGTGCTGGGCAATAACCAGGTGTACGTGCTGGACGCCGACCTGCGCCTGGCGCCGGTGGGCCTGCTGGGCGAGTTGTACCTGGGCGGCGCGCAGCTGTGCCGGGGGTATCTGAACGCCGAAGCCGACGGGCAAGCATTCATCCAGAGTCCCTTCGATCCGGCGCAGCGGCTGTATCGCACCGGTGACCTGGCGCGTTATCGGGCGGACGGTGCGATACAGCTGCACGGCCGGCGCGATCAGCAGATCAAGGTGCGCGGGTTCCGTATTGAACTGGCGGAAATCGAGGCCGAGCTGCTGCGCCTGCCAGGGGTGGCCGAAGCGCAGGTGTTGCCGGCCGCGTCGACCGAACAGGGGCTGCTGGCCTTTGTGGTGGCGCAGTCGGGGCCGTCGGCGGGTTTGCTGGACGCCGTGCGTGCCGGCCTGAGCGCGCGCCTGCCCAGTGTGATGGTGCCGGCACACCTGCAACTGATCGAGCAATTTCCACGGTTGGCCAACGGCAAGATTGATCGCAAGGCGTTGCAACAGTTGGCCGGTGCAACGGCGAATGACGAAGACGCCGCGCCACGGGATGCGCTGGAGCAACTGCTTGCCACGCGCATGGCGCAATTGCTGGGGCTTGAAAGTCTGGGCATCGACCGCGACTTCTTCGCCGCCGGAGGGCATTCATTGCTGGTGATCAAGCTGGTGGCCGGCATTCGCAAGTTATTGCAGTGCGACATTCATCCGGGGCTGGTCTTCGATCATCCGACGGTGGCGTCGCTGGCGTCGGCCATGCGGGCGTTGGAAAGCAGCCCGGGACAATTGGAAAAAATGGCCCAGGTGCGCTTGCGCATGGAGGCGATGAGTCCCGAGGAAAAGGCCCGCCTGACCGAACAGGCTCGGCTACAACACTCCACTCGGGTCGCGCAAGGCACCTGACCCGACAGGATCGCAAAGCAGGGAAAAAGGCCGTCGCCTCACCGCGTCGGCCTTTTTTTAAATTTTGTTACGTGAATGATAAATAAACTCATTCCGGTTTTCTCCAGGTGCTGCGTCTTACTAACGTGTGTAGGCAAATCGGGTCGGGCAGGGCAGCCCAGGCAGCGGATTTGTCCAGCAGGAAAATTGCCGTCGTCCAGCCGGATGACCGCGCCCGGGGAGGGGCCGGTCAGCGCGCACTGATCCATTGCCAAAGGCAGTCGGCAGGGCGGGTTCACGGGTACTGGCGAGCGGTGGGCCCTCCGGCCCCATGACCTTTCACTTCTACCAATAATAGAGAGCACGATGTCATCCATTCATGAGTTGAAACCTCTGTTCAAGGCACTCGTCATGTCCCGCGGCCTGCGTTCGCGTCGGATGTTGGCCGGTCTGGGGTTGGTTTGCGTACTGCCACTGAGCGCCCAGGTGATGGCGGAAGACGTCAGCATCGACATTCCCGCGCAATCGCTGCCCAAGGCGTTGCAGGCGTTCGGCCAGCAGACCAATCAGCAGGTGATCTACAACGCCGACGATATGGCGGGCCTGAAAAGCAACCGCGTCAGCGGCAAGATGAGCCCGCAGGCGGCCATTGCCGAATTGCTCAAGGGCACGGGCGTGAGCTACAGCGTGGAGGGCAGCACGTTGATGCTGGTGCGGGGTTCCTCGGCGGGAGGCCTGGAGCTGGGGGCGACCACAGTGAAGGCGACAGCACCGGACGCGACGACCGAAGGCAGTCAATCCTACACCAGCAACGCCGTGACCATTGGCAAGGGCACCCACACCCTCAAGGAAATCCCCCAGTCGGTCACCGTGATGACGCGTAAGCAGATGGACGACCAGAACCTGGTCGATCTCAAGGACGCCGTCAACCAGACCACCGGCATCGTTGGCCTGCAGGGCGTTGGCCAGGGCATGATCCTGTCGTCGCGCGGTTTTCAGATCGACGATTGGCAGTACGACGGCGTACCGATCCCGCGCAACACCTATTCGTTGGGCAACTGGGCGACCCAGGATCTGATCTTCTTCGACCGTCTGGAGATCCTGCGCGGCGCTTCCGGCCTGCTGCAAGGCACGGGCAGCCCCGGCGGTGCCGTCAACCTGGTACGCAAGCGTGGCCAGAGCGCCCCGACCGTGACCCTGACCGGCAAGGCCGGCTCCTGGGACCACTATGGCCTGCAACTGGACGCTGGCGGCCCCTTGAACGAGGCCGGCACTATCCGCGGTCGTATCGTCGCCGACGAAGACCAGAGCAATTCCTTTATCGATCATGCATGGAACAAGACCCACTCGCTGTACGGCGCGCTGGACATCGACCTGAGCGAGGCCACCACCCTGGGCCTGGCGGTCAGCCGGTCCGAGGGCGAATCCCGCGGCAACATCCGCGGCCTGCCACGCTACGCCGACGGCTCGATGCCGGACGTGTCGCGTTCGACCTACACCGGCGCGCGCTGGAACCGCTCCGACATCAACGTCACCACCACCTATGCCGATCTGGAGCACCGCTTCAACGAAGACTGGGCGTTCAAGGTGGGCGCCGTACACATGACCGAGGACAACCAGGCGAAAAACCAGCGAGTCCAGCGTGGCGGTGGTCTGTTGCCTGATGGCAGCGGTGTGCAATATGCCGACTTCGTGACCGATTTCCAGTCCGAGAAGTCCGGTCTGGACATGAACCTGACCGGCAAATTCGAAGCCCTGTCGATGCAGCAGGAAGTCATGCTGGGCGGCAACTACTCTCAGTTGGAGACCGATGACAAATACGCCCGTACCTTCAACAACACCAACGACTCCATTTTCGATCTGGACAATGACCGTCCGGACATCAGCTATGACAGCCTGATCAATGCGGGTGGCTTGGGCGTCCTCAGCAAGTACGATGTCCGCCAGAAAGGCCTGTACGGCACCTGGCGTGTCAAGCCGGTGGATGACCTGACGCTGATCCTGGGTTCCCGGGTCAGCTGGTACGACTTCAGCTACAAGTCGAAAAACGAAAGGTCAACCGGGATCACACGCAACGACCCCAGCACCGCAACTGAAACCGGAGTGGTTACACCGTACGCCGGTATCGTCTATGACCTGAGCCGTGAATGGGCGGTATACGCCAGCTACACCGATGTGTTCCAGCCTCAAACCAACCTCGATTCCAGCGGTTCGGTACTCAAGCCCATCGTGGGCACCAACTATGAAGTCGGGCTCAAGGGTGAGTTGATGGATGGTCGGGTCAACACGTCCCTGGCGGTCTTCCGCTATGACCATGAGAACCGTGCGCTCCCGATCCCCGGCTGTACAGGATTCAACTGCTCCACTGCCTCGGGAAAAGTGCGGAGCCAGGGTATCGATGCCGAAATCAGCGGTGAAGTGATCGACAACCTGGAGTTGTTCGCGGGCTATACCTACAACACCACCAAGCACCTGAACGATCCAGACAAAGAAGGCAAAGTGTTCAGTAGCTGGACGCCGAAACACATGCTGCGCATGTGGGGGAACTATAAGTTCACTGGCGATTGGAATCGCGTCAGTGCGGGGTTGGGCTTCACTACCCAAAGTCACACGCTGGGTTATCTCGCAGACTATGAAGTCCCCGGCTATACCGTATGGAACGCCCGCGTCGGTTACCAGCTGACATCGGAGATCGATCTGGCGGTCAACTTCAATAACCTGTTCGACAAAACGTACATTGCGCCCGGTTACAATGAGCTCAACGGCAACAACAACTTCGGTGATCCGCGCAATATGATGTTCACCGTGAAGTACACCCCGCAGTTCTGATCCCATCAATAAAAAACCGACCCGCCTGAGTGCGGGTCGGTTTTTTTATGGCTGAAGGGTTGGTGGGCAAAGCGCTGTGGCGATCCCGCCTTATGGGCTGACGGTACTGCCCATGAAGGTCTCGACCAGCGAGTCCAGCAAGGCGTCATCGAAGATCATGCTACGGTGGCGCAACGGCGAGTGCACCGAACCGTTCAGCTCACCGGTCAGGCTGTGCGCCTGGATCAGGGCTTCGCAGAAGGCCAGTTCTTCCGGAGTTTTTTCCGCCTGCGTCCACCAGCAACTTTGTGGGAGCAGAGCTTGCTCGCGATAGCGGTAGACCAGCCGACACAGTTGTAGACTGACCCGCCCCAATCGCGAGCAAGCTTTGCTCCCACAGATTTTGCGCCATTAGATCCTTAACTGACCGGCATTACCCGCCTGTGCAGGTCGGTTTTTTTATGGCTGAAGGGTTAGGGGGCAAAGCGCTGTGGCGATCCCGCCTTATGGGCTGACGGTACTGCCCATGAAGGTCTCGACCAGCGAGTCCAGCAAGGCGTCATCGAAGATCATGCTACGGTGGCGCAACGGCGAGTGCACCGAACCGTTCAGCTCACCGGTCAGGCTGTGCGCCTGGATCAGGGCTTCGCAGAAGGCCAGTTCTTCCGGAGTTTTTTCCGCCTGCGTCCACCAGCAGCTGGGACGGACCCGCACCGGCTTGAGGGTGTACCCATCGAAAGCTTCCAGCAAACGATCATGCACCGAGAACGCCTGGGCGTTCATGACCTCTTCCTTGACGCTTTGCACCACCGACAGCAAATCGCTGCGGCCTGGCTCGATCTGGCTGGCGGCCCAGTCATGGAAGGCCTTGGCCGTGCTCTCGGGATGTTCACGCCGATACGCCGCCGTGCGCTCCGTAAGTGTCGGAAACAGCAGGTCGAAATACTCGATGGCCTCGATCAGATCCTGGGACGCCAGGTCGGTTTTTTCCTGGCCGGGCAAATGCCGATGACGCGGCAACGCTTCAGGGTACAGGTGCTCAGGGATCGTGCTGTCCACCAGGCCCAGGAAACCGACGGTATGGCCCTGGCTTTCCAGCATCGCGGCGATGTCCAGGGCAATCGTGCCGCCCAGGGACCAGCCCATCAGGTAGTACGGGCCTTGGGGCTGGGCCTTGACGATTTCCCGGCTGTAGTAGGCAATCATCTCGCCCCAGGCCTCGGGCCCCACATGGGGTTCGCTGAAGCCGCGGTGCATGACGCCGAAGGTGCGCGCCCGATTCTGCAGTTTGCGCGCCAGGGGTTGGTAGCAGAACACGATGCCGCCGCTGGGGTGCAGGCAGAACAACTGGGGCGCGCTGGCGGGGGCGCTGTTCAAGGCGACCAGGCACTGGGCTTGCTCGCGATGCTTCTGCGAGATGAACAGGGCCAGTTCGGCGATGCTCGGATGGCTCAGCAACTCCTGCAGACGCACCGTGATATCCAGGCGTGCCTTGAGGCTGGCGATCAGCTCGATTGCCAGGATCGAATGTCCGCCCAGCTCGAAGAAGCTGTCGTCGATGCCCACGCGCTCGACCCTGAGGGATTGCTGCCAAAGCTGCGCCAGGGCCTGTTCCAACTGGGTGCGAGGCGCCACGTAGCGCGATTGGCCGAGGTTGGCGTCGGGCTCCGGCAAGGCCTTGCGGTCGAGCTTGCCATTGGCATTGAGGGGGAACCGGTCGATGAACAGCAGGTGGCTGGGCACCATGTAGTCCGGCATTTGCGCCTTGAGCGCGGCCAACAGGCTTTCGCGCAGTTCCGGGGTGGGCTGCGCGGCAATCACATAGGCGACCAGTTGCAGGCCGCCGGGGCCGTCATGGGTCAGCACGACGGCATCCTGCACCGGCGGCAGCGTTTGCAGGCGCGCCTGGATTTCGCCCAATTCGATGCGGAAGCCGCGGATCTTGACCTGATGATCCAGACGCCCGATGTATTCGATGCTGCCGTCGGCACGGTAGCGGGCGAGGTCGCCGGTGCGGTACAGGCGTCCACCCGGCAGCGGATCGAAGGGGTCGGGAATGAAGCGGCTGGCGGTCAGGTCAGCGCGCCCGTGATAACCACGGGCCAGGCCGGCCCGACCGACATAGAGCTCACCGGTGCAGCCTTTGGGGACAAGGTTCAGGTGAGCGTCGAGCAAATACCAGGACAGGTCGACAATGGGCTCGCCAATAGGGCTCGCGGCCTCGCTGTCCAGGTCTTGCATCGACAGCGGTCGCCAGGTGACATGGACGGTGGTTTCCGTGATGCCATACATGTTGATCAGCTGTGGCGTCCGGTCACCGAAGCGTTCGAACCAGGGGCGCAGGCTCTGCACATCGATGGCTTCACCGCCGAAGATCACCTGCCGCAGATGCTGGTCAAGGGGCTGCCGTGACGCACAGGCGACCTGCGACAACGACTTGAACGCCGACGGTGTCTGGTTCAGCACGGTGACACGTTCGTGGCACAACAGGGCATGAAAATCTTCCGGCGAACGGCTCACGACATGGGGCACGACGACCAGCCGGCCGCCATGCAACAGCGCGCCGAAGATCTCCCACACGGAAAAGTCGAAGGCGTAGGAGTGGAACAGGCACCAGACGTCCCGGTGGTCGAAACTGAACCAGCGGTCCGTGGCCTGGAACAGACGGGTGACGTTGTGATGCGCCAGCAACGCGCCTTTGGGCTGGCCGGTGGAGCCTGAGGTGTAGATCACGTAGGCCAGGTTATCCGGGTGCACCGGCACATCCGGGTTGTGCTCGGGACATCCGTCATCGACGTCCTGCGGATCCAGCGACAGACAGACCGTACCGGCGGGCAACGCCAACGAATCACGCAGATGCGCCTGGGTCAGGACCTGCGTGATGCCGCTGTCCTGGATCATGTAGGCCAGGCGATCGGAAGGATACGCCGGGTCCAGCGGCACGTAGGCGCCGCCCGCCTTGAGAATCGCCAGCAGGCCGACGATCATTTGGGGTGTCCGTTCTGCGGCGATCCCCACCAGTACATCGGGCCCGACCCCTTCGGCGATCAGCCGATGGGCCAAGCGGTTGGCCTGCCGGTTGAGGTCGGCATAGCTCAGGTGTTGCCCTTCGAAGGTCAAGGCAATCGCGTCGCCCGTGGTGGCCGCGTGGCTTTCGATCAGGTGGTGCAGGCATCGCTCGCGGGGCAGTTGGGTCGGTTGCCGGTTCCAGTCGTCCAGGATCTGTTGGCGCTCCCGGGAACTCAGCAGTTGCAGTTCGCCCAATGCACATTGCGGGGTGTCGATCAGGCCCTGCAACAGGTTTTGCCAGTGCTCGGCCATGCGCTCGATGGTCGCCGTCCGGTAGAGATCACGGCTGTATTCGAACGTCGCCAGTAATTGCTGCGGTGAATAATCGATATCCAGCGACAAGTCGAATTTGGCCTGATTGTCGCCGGTGGGCAGAAATTCCATCGCCAGTCCATCCTGGATCGACATCGATGTCGTGGGCGTACCGGTGCGCCAGTTGAACAGGACCTGGAACAGCGGGTTGGAACTCTGTGTGCCGGGGCGTTGCAATTGGTCGATGATCAGTTCCAGCGGGTAGTCGGCATGTTCAAGCGCCGCCAGGGATTGCACGCGCAGGTCGCGAAGAAAATCCAACACGGTGCGCGTCGAATCGAGCTGCGCCCGATAGACTTGGCTGCTGACGAAAAAACCCACCAGCTCCTGGCTTTCAGGGCTGTTGCGGTTGGCGTTGGGGACGCCGACGGTGAAATCGTTCTGGTTGGCGTACCGGCCCAGCAACAGTTGCCAGGCGCCTAGCGCCACCACGAACGGCGTGAGCCCCTGGCGTCGGCAAAACGTCTCCAGGGCCTGGGCCAGGGCCGGTGCAAGTGTCACCTGGACGCGTCCGGCCATGTGCTGCTGGCTCGCGGCGCGAGCGAAATCCTGAGGCAATTCGAGAACGGGCAGGTCATGGCCCAGGCACTGGCGCCAGTAGTCGCCGCTGCGCTGGCAGGCCGTGCTCTGCAGGTATTCGCCTCGTTGGTGGGCTGCGTAATCGGCGTATTGCAGGGGCAAGGCCGGCAACGGTGAAGCGTCGCCGAGCAGGGCGCGGGCGTAGGCCTGGGTCAGGTCCTGCATGAGAATCGTGTTGGACCAGGCGTCGGAGACGATGTGATGCATGTTCAGCAGCAATACATGTTCAGCGCTGTCCAGTCGCAGCAGCGTTGCTCGCATCAGTGGCGCATGGCTGAGGTCGAAGGGTTGCCGGGCGTGCTGCTCGATGCGCTGGGCGAGCTCGATGGTCCGTGCCTGGTGGCCGAGCGCGCCGAGGTCATCGCGCTGCAGGACCAGCTTGGCGTTGCGTTCGACCACCTGGGCCGCCGCGCCATCGATTTCGGTAATCGCGGTGCGCAGGATGTCGTGGCGGTCAATGACGCGGTTGAGCGCCTGTTCCAGGGCATCGGCATCGAGCTCGCCCGTCAGGCGCAGGGCCCTTGGCAAGTTGTAGGCCGAACGGGTCGGGTCACGCTGGTGCTCCAGCCACAGGCGTTGCTGGGCAAAGGACAAGGGCGCGCGGTCCAGGCGGGGCCCTTCGGGCATGCCATCCTCGGCCTCATCGAGCAGTAGCGTCAGCAGATCATCATCTAGCAGTTCGTTCATGGTGTTCTCGCGGTAGACAGCATTGCGTCGGGACGGCTCAGGCAAAAGCCTGCGGGGCCTTTTCACTGATGACCCGACCGGCCTGCATCCGGACCAGTTGATCGGCGATATCGAAGTAACGGTCATCGTGGGAAATGACGATGATGGTTTTGCCCAGCGCCTTGAGTTCCGGCAGCAGTTGCGTATAGAAAACCCGGCGGAACACCGGGTCCTGGTCGGCGGCCCATTCGTCGAAGACCAGCACCGGGCGGCCTTCCAGCCAGGCGTTGAGCAGGGCCAGGCGCTTGCGCTGACCGGTGGACAGGTCGGTGGTGCTGAACAGGCCGTCGTGGATGCTGACCTTGTGGGCGATTTCCAGGCGCTCCAGGTAGCGGTTGGCTTCTTCAGGCACCTGCTGGTCGCCCTGGACCAGTTCGTCGAACAGGTAGTAGTCGGCAAAAATGGTCGTGAACAACTGGCGATAATCGTCCCGTTGGGCGGCGGTTACCGGTTGGCCATCGAGCAGGATATCGCCACGTTGTGGGGGATAGAGCCCCAGCAGAAGCTTGATCAGCGTGGTCTTGCCGCCGCCGTTTTCGCCGACGATGAAGACGATATCGCCCTGGGCGATGGTCAGGTTGATCGGCCCGAGAGTGAAGGGTTGGCTGCCGTCGACCGCCGGGAAGGCGTAATGCACATCGCGCAGCTCGAGCTGCTGGATCGTCGGGCTGGGACTGTTCCTGTCATCGAGCAACAGGTGCGACTCGGGGGAGGAAAACTGCTCGGCCAGTTCGGCGATGCGCTTGAAGGCGATGTTGGCCCGGCTGATGACCGGCAAAGTCATCACCAGGTATTCCAGCGGGCCCTTCATGTACAGCAGCACCAGCACGAAGCCGCTGAGCACCGCCTTGTCGGTGCCCAGCCACAGCGATTGCAGGGCCAGGACCAGGCCGATGACCACGAAGAACAGCATCGAACCGAAGGTCTTGGCGACCACGAAGGTATTGACCGAACGGATGTTGGTCGCGCAGATGTCATCGGCGGTCGCTTCGATGCGCTGGCTGAACATGCGCTGGCGGCGGGGACGGTGGATGCGCAGTTCCTTGGCACCGGCGGCGATGGCGCTGTAGTGCTTTTGCAGGGCGTCTTCCGCCTCGCGGGCCGCTTCGAAGCCCCTGATGCCCCGGGCCCGGGCCACGTACTGGATGACGGTGCCGATCACCAGCGCCACCAGCAGCACCGCGAACATCGGCAGTGACAGGTAGGCCAGGTAGGCCAGGCAACCGAGGGTGACGGTGAAGGCGATGGCCAGCGGTGCGAAGGAAAACGCGAAGTTGCTGACCATGTTGACGTCATGGGTCAACACCGGGATGAGTCGATGGCTGCGAAAGCGTTCGATCTGCTCGATGGGGGCCAGCAAGACTTTCTTGCCCAGGGATTTACGCAAGCTGGCGATGATGTTCTGGCCGACATGGTTGGTGCCGATGTCCGACAGAATCGAGGTCAGCAGCGCCGCCGCGCAGAGGCCCACGAACGTTGCCAGCACCTGCGGCGTGGGCTTGGTCGCGGCATTCAAGGCGTCGTTGATGGTGGCGAGCAGGGCGGTGATGCTCAGGCCACCCAGCATGCCGAGCAGAATCGACGCCACCACAATGAGCCGGAAAGGCTTGAGCAGGCTGAGCACTTCACGCAGGGCTCCGCGGGAGTTCGAGGTCATGGGGGATTCCCTTTTAGGGCCGGTGATGGCCGTGGTTCAAGGCGTTGGCGCGAGGCGGGAAAAATGCAATGAGCAGGGCGGTCATGGTTCACATATCCCGCGCCACGCGGAACCCCAGCCAATCGCCCCGTGCATCGGGATAGACCGCGTTGCGATTGCCCGAGCGAGAGAACACCGGCGCTTCGCCCCAGTCATTGCCGCGGATGCGCCGCGCCTTGCAGTCGCCGCTGAGCCAGGCGCTGCCGTCGCTCGGGGCGCCGTCGTAGTTGGGGTTGTAGCAGTCAGCCGTCCATTCGTAGACGTTGCCGTGCATGTCGTACACCCCGAAAGCGTTAGGCGCGAAGCGCCCGGCGGGGGACGTGAAGTTGTAGCCGTCGCCCGCGCCGTAGGTATTGGCGTGCTGGGCGATGCTGTAATCCTTGCCGTCATCGAAGGGGAAGGGGAACGGGCCGGTGCTGCCGCCGCGGGCCGCGTATTCACGCAACGACTCGCTGACCAGGCGGTATTGTTTCCCGGTCTTTTTCGACAACCACGCCACGTAGGCAGTGGCTTCGTCGAAATTCATGCACACCGCCGGGTGCATGTCGGTGTACTGCTTGCCCGGGTCGCTGCCCTGGTAGTCGGGAACGCCGGCCTTGCAGGCACGGCCGGGGCGCTTGTCGGCGTCGGGCATCGTGTAGCCGGTGTCCTTGAGGTAGGCGAACCATTCGCCTTTGAGCACCTGGAAGCGGCTGATGGCCACGGGCCTGGCGAATGTCACCGGGTGCATCGGTCCTTCATCGGGCTCGCGGCCGACTTCGTCGTCCGGGGTGCCCATGGTGAAGGTGCCACTGGGCAGCACCACCATTTGCGGGCAGTCCTTGCAGTCTCGGAATACCTGGCCCGGTTGTGACGCCTGGGCACCGGAGGGCAGCAGGGCGGTGAGTGTCAGTGCCGGGAGTAACTTCAGCGAAAAACTGTTCATCCATCTCTCTCGATTAGATCAAAAAGGTTCGGTTCAGAGCGTCTTGCTCAGCAGCCCCATGAAGTGATCGATCTCGGCTTCGGTATTGAGTAGCCCAGGCGCGGTGCGGACCACTGGGCCGGCGTCGCGATGCACCGCGTCGGCGATCACCCGGTTTTTCATCAGGTAGGCGGCGATCTCGTCGCTCTCGCGGCCCTTGACCCGGAAGAAGGTGAAACCGGCGGACAGCTCCGGGCTCAGAGGCGTGACCAGTTCGATTTGCGACTTCGCAAGCAGCTGCTTTTTCAGGTAGGTGTTGAGGGCATGGATGCGCGCCTGCACCTCGGCCTTGCCCAGTTGCAGGTGCAGCTTGAAGGCTTCGTCCGCGGCCCAGCGATGCTCGAAGGCGTGGAAGCCCCCCGGCGTCATGACGGTGGAAAATGCCGTGGCTTCGGAGAACGTTGGAATGATCGGTGTGACGTACCTGAGCTCTTCGCTGCGGCTGCACACCAGGCCCGTACCCCGTGGACCGAACATCCACTTATGGGTGCCGGCGATGAAGAAATCGCAGTTCATGGCCGGGAAATCGAGGTCCTCGACGCCGAAGCCATGGACGCCGTCCACCACGTAGATGAGGCGTTGTGCATCGCTGCGGCCTTGATTGTGCTTGTCTACCAGAGCGCCGATCTTGTCGATGGGCAGCTTGACGCCGCTGCCCGAATGCACCCAGGTCATGCCCAGTACGCGGGTGTGCGGACGAATATTGCGGTCGATGGTCGCGAGGATTTGCGCCTCGCTGGCGTTGTGGGCGCTTTCGAACAGCTTGATCTTGCGCACCTGCGTGCCGTCCCGCTGATTGCGCAGGCCGAGGATGGTGTGGGTGGAATAGTGTTCGTGAGCGGTGGTGAGGATCTCCTGATCGGCGTTCACCTGAACGCCGCCGTAGATCATCGCCAGGCCCTCGGTGGTGCTGCCGGTGAGGGCGATCTGTTTCGGGCTCGCTTGCAGATAGCGTCCGGCCCAGGTCCGCACGTTCTCCTCGCGTTCCTCGGTGACGCCCAGGTCCCAGTCCATCAACAGGCCGGGGTTCTTATCCAGGGCGGCGCGGTGTTTTTCGATGGCTTCGCGCACCGGGCGGGGGTGGGTGGTGACCAGAAAGTTGGAGAAATGCAGGTAGTCCGGGTCCTGGTCGAACAAGGCGCGCAGCTGTGCCCATTTGTCTCGGGGCAACCGTGGCAGAGCGTCGGCACTCGCGGGCGCGGGAAGGCTGGCGACCAGTGGCAGGCCGGCGGCGAGAATCCCGGCCTGTTTCAGGAAAGTGCGGCGTTCATTCATGGCTGTACGGCCTTCTGGTTCGAGGTCACGGCTGGCCGGGCGGCTTTCTGCACCTGGTCCCAGACCCGCAGGAAGTTGCCGCCCCACAGCTTGGCGATGTCGGCTTCGGAGTAGCCGCGGGTGATCAGTTCGGCGGTGACGTTGCGGATGTCGCCCACGTCCTCCCAGCCTTTCACGCCGCCGCCTTCGTTGAAGTCCGAGCTGATGCCGACATGGTCGATGCCGATCTTGCGCACGGCATAGTCGATGGCATCGCCCAGGTCCTTGAGGCTGGCCTTGGGTTCTTCCTCCAGGATGCCGTAGAGCTGGGCGGCGTATTCGCCAAACCGCTGTTCCGGCCAGGCGGCGATGATCGGGTCGCCTGGCATCAGCGCCATCGCCAGGTTGGGCAATGGCGGCAAATCGAAGCGCGCGCGCAGGGCGTTGAGTTTGTCCTGGGTTTTTTGCGTCAGTGGGCGCAGGTATTGGGAGAAGCCAACGATCTGCACCACCCCGCCGCTGGCCTTGATCAGTTGCATTTCCTTGTCGCTGAGGTTGCGTGGGATGTCCACCATCGCCCGTGGCGCCGAATGGGAGGCCACCAGCGGTGTGCGGCTCAGCTGCGCGACTTGTTCCAGGGCCTGGGTCGACATCTGCGAGACGTCGATGATCACGCCCAGGTCGTTCAGGCGGCCCACGGCTTGCTTGCCGATGTCGGAAAGACCGCCCAGGGCGTCGGCGGAATCGTTGAAAAAGGGCAGCGGCCGCGAAGAGTCGGCCCAATCGTTGTTGCCGATGTAGCTGAAGCCGAACATGCGCATGCCCCGCGCCGTCCACAGGTCCAGCAGGTTCAGGTCGTGGCCCAGGGGATAGGCATTGAGCATGCTGATAAAAATCGCGAACTTGCCTTCGCCGTGCAGGCGCCGGAAATCGTCCGGGGTGTAGGCGATGGCGACCTCGTTGGGGAAGTCGCGGACCATGCCGGTGATGATCTTGTAGCGCACCTCCTGCTGGTTGCGCGCTTCTTCGACGAAACCGGCAGTGGGCCTGTGGGGGGCGTTGGGGCCGTTCCACAATTCCGGCCAGCCGAAGATGGTCAGGGCCGCGCCGGACAGGTGCCCGCGGTTGGCTTTCACCAGGTCGAACTGACCCTTGCCGTCCTTGTCGGCTTCGTTGCCGGCGGTGCCGAAATCCAGCGGCACGGTGATGTGGCTGTCGAAGGAAAGCAGGCGTTCGTGCAGCTCCCGGGCTTGCTTCATGACCTTGACCGGGTAGCCGGGGTTGTCCCGCCACCAGTGGTCCCAGGCCGCGAGGCCGCCACCGACCACCAGCGCCAGGGCCAGGGGCACACCGGTGAAAAGAGCCTTTTTCGAACGTCGTGTTGTCATTGCCGATCTCGATCTGGTTCGCCTTGGAAGGACAGGCGCGGGGCCTTTGCTATCTGGGGAGGACGAGTGGTTGGCGGGGAAATTTAGGTGGCCGGTGAGTCCCCCTGCAGTGTTCTTAAATTTGCCGGCCCACCCATCGTCCTAGCTTGGATAAAGCCCACCCCAGGGCCCGAACACAGGTAAGGCAATGACGATTTCTCGACGATGGTTCATGGCAGGCCTGGCGCTGACCGGTGCCGCCGTGCCTGCGGTTTATTACGGGCATCGCGAACTGACCCGGCCGGACCCCACCATCACCCCCGGCGAGGCTTCATTCGATGTGGCGGATGTGGCGGGCCAGCGTCGCGCCGACAAGCTGCGCGGTATCTGGACGATCCGTTTCACCGGGCGCGACGGCGGCGTCGATGGTCTGCCGAGCGACGGGCTGCAGCTGTTTCTCGACATCGCCCACAAGGGCCGTGGGGTGGTGGGTTGCCTGGATACCGCCGAACGCTTGCGTACGGGCGACGAGCCTCGTTACCGGGTGCTGGGCGACCTGGCCGGCGACGACCCCAGGCAGTTGAGTTGGCGACTTACCAGTGCCGAGCATGAAGCACCGGACTATGAATTCATCATGACCCTGGACGAGGTCTGGGCCGGCTTCGGCAATGCCGGTCGCGCCACGCTCAGCGGTCGCGTGTCGCGACTGGACCGGTCGGCGGCCCTGCCGGAACTCGACAATCAATTCATCGCCCTCAAGCAAGCGTTTCCCGAGGCCCGCGAACGCACGCCGCTGAGCCCCGCACTGCTGGCCTGGCTGGTGTCGCCCGAACATCGGTTGTTCCACCAGCTCTGGCACGCCTCGCGGGACAAGTGGCACACTCTGGACGAAGACAAACGCAACGCCCTGCGCGGTCTTGGATGGCAGCCCGGCCCGCGCGACCAGGAACGTGACGCCCGTGGCCCACGCAAGGACCGTAACGGCTCTGGCATCGACTTCTTTTTCATGCACCGGCACATGCTGAGGACGGCTCGTGCGTTCCAGCCGCTGCCGTCCTGGCAGCGCTTTCCCTTGCCACAGCCGGAGCTTGACCGTGATCGCCTGGGTTTCGCCCGGTATTTCGACAACCTCGACGGTACGGCACTGCCGCCTACCTGGCTGGCCGCCGGTGACGAGCAATACGCCCAATGGGTGAGCGACATCAAGACCGCGGAGACCTACCACAGCAACTTCCTGGTCTGGGAGTCGCGTTACCGGGATCCGCGTTACCTGTCGAAACTGACCCTGGGTCAGTTCGGTTCGGAGGTGGAGCTGGGCCTGCACGATTGGCTGCACATGCGCTGGGCCTCGGTGCCTCGGGACCCGTCCAACGGCCACCCGGTGCCGTTCGCCCGCGATCAGGCCGACTTCGCCCAGCGTTGGTTTGCAGTGGAAAACGACTTCCTCGGCGATCCGTTCTCCTCCCACGTGAACCCGGTATTCTGGGCGTTCCATGGCTGGATCGACGACCGTATCGAAGACTGGTTCCGGGCGCACGAGCGTTTCCACCCAGGCGAAGTGAGCCGGTTGGACGTCAACGGCGTGCCCTGGTTCGCCCCAGGCCGTTGGGTGGAAATCGCCGACCCCTGGCTGGGCCCGGACACCCATGGCTGCAGTACCACGCCTGGGTTGCAGGTTGGCCGCTCGGTAGAGATGGACCCGGAAACCATGAAACTGGCCCTGCGCATCACCTTCGGCAGCGATGACAAAAAGCTTTCCAAACTGTTCCGTCGGGTGCCGCAACGGCCCTGGTATGCGCGTAATCTCAAGGCCAGACCTGTGTAGTGCCTGGGCGAGGAGACCTGTTAGTTCTTACAGCAGACAGCCTCGTCCTCTCGGCATAGAGTGCCTGCACTGTCATCGGATCATCTGCGAAAGGAGGCTTCGAATGGAAACCAGCAAAGGCATCCTGATTACCTTGACCGAGAAAAACGGGTCGACTTTCGGGGCGGTGGAGATTGATTTCGTGACCCGCATGACGGGGTTCATCGATGACGACCCGGACACTGAGTTCATCGACTCGATTGTGTCCGCCTACGGCGTCCGAGTGACCAGGACAAACCCGCAAGGTCCCCTCGACAAGGTTTCGGTACATGGAGACATGGACGGGGATAACGACGTGGACGCAGCCGACAGTCAGGCGCTGATCGATCTCGCCATCGCCGCAACCAGGGTGCCCGAACCGGCAGGATAAACCCAGGCCACAGTGCCCGCGGTCCGTCAGATACACCGCCATCGCGGGCAAGCCCAGCTCCCACAATGACCGCAGCTTGTCAGATACACCGCGACCCCCTGTGGGAGCGAGCCTGCTCGCGAAAGCGGCGGCACATCCAGCATCACCGGTTCAGGTAGACCGCATCGCGAGCAGGGCTCGCTCCCACAAAATGTGGCTCTTTCATATTGGGGGGCTTGATAGGACTTTGCTCAGGACTACGGCCGTTCGGCGATATCCAGGGCACGGTTCGCCAGCAGTTCGCCCAACTCGACCATCTGCTGGACATGGTGCAGCTCCTGGTTATTCACGTGGGCTGACATTCATCACTTGCAGATCCGATCGCTGAAATCAGCAACCCGGAAACAGTAAAAGCCACGAGCCAGGCGCACAAGCCGGCGGATTCTGGCGCAGTTGTAGGCAATGACGTAAGGCGATGTAGCCTCGCTCGGGAGTCCTACGTTGCAGCCTCAACAAGACTGAAATCGACATCGTTGTGCCATGAGACGTTTGTCTGTGGGAGCAAGGCTTGCCCGCGATGAGAGCGACGCGTTTTTCAAGGAAGACCGAGTGGCCTTGATCGCGGGCAAGCCTTGCTCCCACAGTTAAATCCTCGCCACAAAGGTGCTCGGCTCGGGCGCTAACGCACCCGCCAACCCCCACCCAATGCCTTGTACAACGCCACGCTCGCCTGCACCCGCGCCAATCGCAATTGCACGTTCATGTCCTGAGCGGCGTAGAGCGTACGTTGGGTTTCCAGCACGGTGAGCAGGTCTTCGGCCCCGGCCTGATAGCGGCTTTGTGCGATGTCGAAGGCGTTCTGGGCTTGCTGTAGTTCTTCGGTTTGCCACTGCCGTTGCTGGTCGAGTCCGTGCACGGTGTTCAGGGCTTTCTCGACGTCGGCGAAGCCGTTGATGATGGCGCCCCGGTAGAGTTCCAGCAGTTCTTCCTGGCGAGCGCTGGCCTTGTCTCGTTCGGCCTTGAGGCGGCCGTTGTTGAAGATTGGCGTGGCCAGGCCGGCGCTGAGGTTGTAGACGTTGTTGCGCAGCAGTTGGTCGGCGATGTCGGCGCCGGTGGCCAGGCCCAGGCCCAGGGTCACGGAAGGCAGCATCGCGGCCCGGGCGACGATGATGTCAGCCTGGGCCGCCGCGAGGCGTGCTTCGGCGGCGGCGATGTCCGGCCGTCGGCGCAGCAGGTCGCTGGGCACGCCGGCGTCGATGGACGGCCAGTGCAAGCGGTCGAACGGTTCATCGTCGAGCCTGACCGCTTGCACCGGCTGCCCCAGCAACGTCGCCAGGGTGACCAGCGCCTCTTGGGCCTGCTGCTGCACTTGCGGCAACCGGCGTTGCTGGGCTGCCACCAGGCTTTTTTGCTGGGACAGTTCCAGGGCCGTGGCGCTGCCGGCGTCGTAGCGGGTCTGCACCAGATCGAGTACATGCCGGGCGTTGGCGAGGTTCAGCTCGGCGATGCGCTGTTGTTCGCGCAAGGACAGCGCCTGGGTGTAACTGTTGGCGACGCCGCTGAGCAGGGTCAGCTCCACGGTCGCCCGGTCGAACCAGCTGGCCGACAGGCTGCTCGTCGCACTGTCCCGGGCCGCTCGTTTGCCACCCCAGAAATCCAGCTCGTAGCTGGCGCTGAGGTGGGCATCGTAGTAATCGATGGTGCGGTTGTTCCGATCCACATCCAATTGGCTGTAACCCTTGCCGCGAAGCAGCTCCTGGCGGTTGCCGTTGAGCCCGGCCGTGATCTCGGGCAGCAGCGGGGCGCCGGCGATCACTGCGCTGGCCTGCGCCTGACGAACCCTTGCCGTGGCGGCCGCCAGGTCGTGGCTGTCCAGGCGTGCCTGTTCGATCAGCCGGTTCAATTGTGGGCTGCCGAAGTGCGTCCACCAGAGTGAGTTGTCAGCCTGGGTGCCTGACGTGTCGGGGTTCTGCCAGGTCAGTGGCGGCTGGATGCCGCTCTCCGGCGTCGGCATCGGAGTGCCGCAGGCCGCCAACAACAGGCCGGCAGCCAAAAGGGTCAGGTGCGCTTTCATAGGTTGGGGTTCATTCGCTTGTGAGGGCCGCGACCGGGTCGAGGCGGGCGGCCTTGCGAGCCGGCATGAAGCCGAAGACGACGCCGGTGACCAGGGCGCAGCCGAAGGCGCCGAACATCGCCAGCCATTCGAAGGCCACGGCGATCCTGCCCAGCAGCAACGCGCCGCCCACTAGCAGGGCCAGGCCGATGCCCGTCAGTCCGCCGACCACCGAGAGCATCACCGCCTCGGTGAGGAACTGGCGCAGGATGTCGCGCTGGCGAGCGCCGGTGGCCATGCGGATGCCGATCTCACGGGTCCGCTCGCGCACGGTCATGAGCATGATGTTCATCACACCGATACCGCCCACCAGCAGCGAAATCGCGGCAATGGCACCGAGCATCAGCGACAGGGTGCCCTGGGTCCGGGCTTCGGCCTGGATCATCGCGGCGTTGTTGGTCAGCTCGAAATCCCGCTTGCCGTCGTGCAGGCGCAGCAGGGTCCGGGAGATGGCCTGCTCGGCCTCCTTGACCTTGGTCGCATCCCTGGCGGCGATGACCACGTATTCGGGATGACGGGTGCCGAACAGCCTGACGCTGGCGGCGGAGTAGGGCACGGCGATGCGGTTGTCGGCATCGGAGTCGCCGGAGCTGGCGCCTTTTTCCGCCAATACGCCGACCACCTGGAACGGCATGTTCTCGATCAGGATGTAGCGGCCGATGGGGTCGGTGACGTCCTTGAGCAGTTTCTGCCGGACCTTGTGGCCGATCACCGCCACCGCTGCCGCACCTCGTTCATCGGCGTCGGTGAAGTAGCTGCCCTCGGTCACCGGCCAGTTGAAGATGGTCGGGAAGTTCGTGTCGTTGCCGCCCACGTAACTGGTGTGGTCGAGGTTGCCGAAACGCACGCTGGCGTTGGCGCCGTTGACGGGCATGATGCGTTGCACCTCGGGCAGGGCGGCGAGGGCGGCCAGGTCATGTTCGCTGATGATGCCTTTGGCGGCACGCGGGCTGGGCGCGGCACCGTTGAGGTAGATGATGTTGGAGCCGAAGGCGCCCATCTGGGCCATGACCTGGCGCTTGCTGCCTTCGCCCACCGCCAGCATCACCACCACCGAGGCCACGCCGATGACGATGCCGAGCAGGGTCAGGGCGGTGCGGAAGCGGTTGATCCACATCACCCGCCACGCCGCCTGTACCGCGTCCACCAGCTCGCCCTTCCAGGCGCCGTTGTGTTCGCTGCCGGCACTCAGGCGTTGCCGCAGGTCCACGGCCTGCAACGCATTCGGGTTGGCCCGCGGCGGTGTCGGATCGGCGTGGGCGCTGTCGCTGTCGCTGTCGCTGTCGCTGATGATCAGTCCGTCGCGGATTTCGATGATGCGTTTGGCCCGGGCCGCCACGTCGCGGTCGTGGGTGATCAGGATCACCACATGGCCCTGGCTCGCCAGCTCGTCGAGTAAGGCCATGACCTCGATGCCGCTCTGGCTGTCGAGGGCGCCGGTGGGTTCGTCGGCGAGAATGATATGACCACCGTTCATCAACGCCCGGGCAATCGACACCCGTTGCTGCTGCCCGCCGGACAACTGGTGCGGGCGGTTGCCGGTGCGGCTGGCCAGGCCCAGGCGTTCGAGCAGGGCGCTGGCCCGGGCGTGGCGCTCGGCGGCCGAAGTGCCGGCATAGATCGCCGGCATTTCGACGTTTTCCTGGGCGGTGCCGGACGGAATCAGGTGATACCCCTGGAACACGAAGCCAAACGCTTCGCGTCGCAGCCAGGCCAGCTCGTCGCTGGCCAGATGGGCGACATCTTCGCCGGCAAAGCGGTACTCGCCACTGGTAGGGCGGTCGAGGCAGCCGAGGATGTTCATCAGTGTGGATTTGCCGGAGCCGGATGCCCCGACAATTGCCAGGAATTCCCCGGCATGGATGGACAGATCGATGCCTCGCAGCACCTCCACCCGGGGACTGTCGCCCCCACCGTAGGCCTTGCGAATGTCCCGCAGTTCGATCAGCGGTGTGTTCATTCAGCCTCCGTTGCCGGAGGCCGGGTCGATCAGCACCCGGTCACCCTCGCTCAGGCCGTCGACAATCTGGGTGCGCAAGCGATCACTGACGCCGGTACGAACGGTGCGTGCCTGAACATCGCCGTTATCGGCCAGCACCCGCACCTGACCGGTGTTGTCCTGCAGGGCTGCGGTGGGTACGGTCAACACATCGTGAGCCTGGGCGGCGACGAAGAACACCTGGGCGGTCATGTCGGTCATCAGGGCGCGGTCGGCGTTGTCCACGTCCAGCAACACGGTATAAAGCACCACCCGCTCGGTACCACTGCGTCCGGCGGTGGGGCTGCCGCCCTGGCTGGCTTCCAGCGGGCGCGGCGGCACCGGCAGGATCTGGCGCACGGTGCTGCTCCAGCGCCGGGTGCCGCCGGCCAGGGTGGTGAAGTAAGCGGTCATGCCCGGCTTCACGTGGCCGATGTCGGCTTCCGAGACCTCGGCCCACACCGTCATCGGCGACAGCCGGGCGATGCGCAGGATCAGAGGCGTTTGCTGCTGGGCGTTGAGGGTCTGGCCTTCCCGGGCGCCGACGGCGACCACGGTGCCGGCCATTGGCGCATAGATGCGGGTGTAGCCCAGCTCGGCCTCGTCACTGCGCAGGCTGGCCTGGGCCTCGCGGATCCGCGCCTGGAACATGTCGATGCGCGCCTGGGTCGCCCGCACTTCGGCCTGGGCGGTCTGTACGTCCTCCTCGCGGGTGGCGCCGCCTGCCTTGAGTTGCTGCTGGCGGCGGAATTTCTGCTGTGCCAGGTCGTGCTGGGCACGCTGTTCCTGAAGCTGCGCCTTGAGGTTTTCGATGGAGAACCGACCGGCATCCAATTTGGCTTTTTGCGTGGACGGGTCGATTTCCACCAGCAACTGGCCTTCGCGAACCTCGTCTCCGGCTTCCACGTGGATCTTCTGGATCTGTCCGGAGGCCTGGGCGCCCACGTCCACATACCGTCGCGGCTGCAACGTGCCCAGGGCGGTCACGCTGTTTTCGATGTCGCCACGGCTGACGGTGACGGTGGCCAGGGGGGCGCGGCTGGGTACAACCGCCTGCCAGGCGGCGAAGGCGACGGCCGGGAGCACGGCAATAGTAAAAAGCCAGGCGCGTCGGGTAGGGCGAGGACGTTTCATGCAGGGTTCCGACCGGTGAAAACGGGCCCGTTCCGAGAGGCTGCGGGACGGACGGCTGTTTCGTTAAACGAGCGCTTTGGCCGGGAATTTACTGGCTGAAACACTTGGTAGCAGGTTGAAGGGATGCGCCATGTTTTGCGAAAGCCGAGGGGGCGAGTCAACTCCGACACAAACGAAAGCTTTAAATCTATATGAGAATTACTATAAATTACGTGATTGGATCTGCCACCATCGTGCTATTGCCTTGCGGGGCAAGCCGGGTGGCACAGGGATAGCTGGCGCAGCCATTGCGCACGGGAGTCATGTTGGAAAACTACTATCGCGAGCTGGTGTGTTTCCTGAACGCCAGGCTAGGCAACCGCCAGGCGGCCGAGGATGTGGTGCATGACGCCTATGTGCGGGTGCTGGAGCGGGCCAGCGACACGCCCATCGAACAGCCTCGGGCATTCCTGTATCGCACCGCGCTGAACCTGGTGATCGACGGGCATCGTCGCAATACCCTGCGCCAGGTCGAATCCCTGGATGTCCTGGACAGTGAAGAGCGCTTCTTCACGCCATCGCCCCATGCCAGCCTCGACCACGGTCAGCGCCTGGATATGCTGCAACGTGCCCTGGCCGAGCTGCCGCCGCTGTGCCGGGACAGTTTTCTGCTGCGCAAGCTCGAAGGCTTGTCTCATCCGCAGATCGCCGAGCGCCTGGGCATTTCCCGGGCGTTGGTGGAAAAGCACATCGTCAATGCCATGAAACATTGCCGTATTCGCGTCCGGCAATGGGACAAGGGCTGAACACCGCAGTGCGTTAAATTTTCTTTCATCGTCCTCGTTACCACTCAACAGCAACTACTGACGACTTGCCGGCCCGGTTGCATGGTCACCGCCGGCCGGTTTTTACGGCTTTTCGCGCCCTGTTGAGGGGCCTTCTCTCCAGAGGACACTGGACATGACACAGGCAACTGCAACGCCACACGTTCACGATTTGATCGGTATCGGCTTCGGCCCCTCGAACCTGGCGTTGGCCATCGCGTTGCAGGAACGCGGCCTGGTCCAGGGCGAGCTGGATGTGCTGTTCCTCGACAAGCAGGCCGACTACCGCTGGCACGGCAACACTCTGGTGAACCAGAGTGAGTTGCAGATTTCCTTCCTCAAGGACCTTGTGACCCTGCGCAACCCCACCAGCCCCTATTCGTTCGTCAATTACCTCAAGCACCATGGCCGCCTGGTGGACTTCATCAATCTGGGTACCTTCTACCCGTGCCGCATGGAGTTCAACGATTACTTGCGCTGGGTCGCCGCACAGTTCGCCGGGCAGAGTCGTTATGGCGAGGAAGTGCTGCGTATCGAACCGGTGCTGCACAACCAGCAGGTCGAAGCCCTGCGAGTGATTTCCCGCGATCGCCAGGGCGAAGAGCGCGTGCGCACCACCCGTTCGGTGGTGGTGAGTGCCGGTGGTACACCGCGTATTCCGGAGGCATTCAAGGCGTTCAAGGATGACCACCGGGTGTTCCATCACTCCCAGTACCTGGAGCGCATGGCGACTCAGCCCTGTGTAAAAGGCCAGCCCATGAACATCGCCATCATCGGTGGTGGGCAGAGCGCGGCGGAAGCCTTTATCGACTTGAACGACAGTTACCCTTCGGCGCAGGTCGACATGATTCTGCGCGGCTCGGCCCTCAAGCCGGCCGACGACAGCCCGTTCGTCAACGAGGTGTTCTCGCCACAATTCACCGACCTGGTGTTCCAGCAACCCCACAGCGAGCGTGAACGCCTGATCAACGAGTACCACAACACCAATTATTCGGTGGTGGATATCGACTTGATCGAACGCATCTACGGGATTTTCTACCGCCAGAAAGTTTCCGGCATCGCCCGTCATGCGTTCCGTACCCTCACCACTGTGGAAAAAGCCACCGCCACCGACGCGGGCGTGGAGCTGGCGGTACGCAACAATGCCACCGGCGAGGTGAGCGTGCGTCTCTACGACGCCGTGGTGCTGGCCACGGGGTACGAGCGCCAGACGCACCGCACCTTGTTGGCGCCGCTTGCGCAATACCTGGGCGACTTCGAAGTGGACCGCAACTACAAGCTGGTCACCGACGAGCGCTGCAAGGCTGCGATCTATATGCAGGGTTTCTGCCAGGCCAGTCATGGCCTGAGCGATACCTTGCTGTCGATCCTGCCGGTACGCGCCGATGAAATCGCCGGCTCGCTGTATGAGCATGGCAAATATCTCGGCCAGGGGCGCTCGGTGCGCGAACAACGGCTGGCCGCGGTGTAGCGACGTTCGGAACGTGTCAATCAACACAATCCTCGTGGGAGCGGGCTTGCTCGCGAATACGGTGGGTCAGTCGCTGTCTATGTTGACTGGTCTGACGCCTTCGCGAGCAAGCCCGCTCCCACAGGTTCCATCTCAGGTCTTTCGCCAGGGGGGGAATCGGGTAAGCAAATCTTCAGAAATTTCCTACACTCATCCCACGCCTGTCCCGCATTTGGCAGGCGTGTTGACGGTTCGCTGTTCCCTCGCATTGTCAGTCTGAACCTATCAGCCGGTCGCCCTGGCCTGGAGTCGGTGGTATGCCGGGTCGATTTCGCCATGCGAACAGATTCAGATGATGCTGCTTCTACGCACGGGCCTGGTGGCGCTGTTGCTGGGCTTATTGAGTATGGCGCCACAGGCTGGCGCGGCTCCCGAAGGGTTGCAAGTGCTCGGGCGCTCCCATGTGGACGGTTATTCGGTGACCCTGGACGCGGCCGACCAGGCCTGGTTGCGGCAGAAAGGGGCGTTGCGCTTGGGCGCCTCGGCACCGGATTACGCGCCGTTCAGCATGACCGACAATGGCCGTGATTATGAGGGGCTGACCGCTGACTACGCGCAGTTGCTCGGTCAATTGCTACAGGTACAGGTGCAGGTGCTGCGCTACCCGTCCCGTGCCGAATCGCTGCAGGCCCTGCGCGATGGTGAAATCGACTTGCTCGGCACGGCCAATGATTTCGAGGCCGACGATCCGGCGTTGGCGATGTCACGGGCCTATGCCGATGACCTGCCCACGCTGGTGGCCCGCGTCGACGACAGTCAGGACCTGCCCCCGGACCTGGCGGGCAAGCGGCTGGCGATGCTCTATCACTACTTGCCGCCGGACCGGGTCGAAGCGTTCTACCCGGAGGCGACGTTACAGTTGTACCCCTCGACCCTGAGTGCCATCGGCGCCGTGGCGTTCGGCCAGGCCGATGTCTACCTGGGGGATTCCATCAGTTCCAATTACCTGATCAGCAAGAACTACCTGAACAATGTGCAGTTGGCGGATTTCTCGCCCATGCAAGTGCAGCCGTTCGCCTTCGCGCTCAGGCGCGACAATACACGTCTGTTGCGGATCGTCGACGCGGCGCTGCAAGCCATTCCCGCTGGTGAAAACATGATCATTCTGCGCCGCTGGAGCGCCGGCGGCGCGAGCATGCCGGGCCAGCAGGCGTTGCATTTCAGCGTTGATGAACAGCGTTGGCTGGCGGCCCATCCGCGGGTCAGGGTCGTGATCGATGACAACTTCCTGCCGCTGACATTCAGTGACGAACAAGGTCATTTCCGGGGTATTAGCGCCGATGTGCTGGCCCGGATCAGTTTGCGCACGGGCCTTAAGTTCGATATCCAGCGTGGCAAATCGGTGTACGACCTGATCGAGCAGGTCAAGAACGGCCAGGCCGATGTGCTGGCGGCGATCACCGTCAGCGTCGGCTCCGAGGATGAGGATGCGCTGCGTTTCACCCGACCGTACCTGACCAATCCCTTCGTGCTGGTGACATCCCTTAAGGCCAAGGCTCCGTTGACACTGGACCAGATGGACGGCAAGCGATTGGCGCTGGTGCGCGGCAACGTTCTGCATGACTACCTGCGACAGACATTTCCACGGGTGCAACTGGTACCCGCTGAAAACGTACCCGAGGCCATGGCGATGGTAGCCGCCGGTACGGTGGATGGCGCGGTCAATTCGCTGATCAGCGCCCGCTATATGATCTCCCGCCAATATCGCGACCGGTTGCAGGTCACCAGCACCGTGGGCACGCTGCCGGCGCGCATTGCCTTGGCGACTCACCGGGATGCACCGCAGTTGCATTCGATACTCGACAAGGCGCTGCTGGGCATCTCACCCGAAGAAATGGATGAGCTGACCAACCGCTGGCGCAGTGAAGTGGTGATTGACGACAGTTACTGGCTGCGCAACCGCACTGCCATCCTCCAGGGGTTCGCCCTCGCCGCGCTGTTGTTGCTGCTGGCCCTGGGGTGGGTCGTTTACCTGCGCCGGCTGCTGGAACAGTTACGTATGGCCAAGGAGCGCGCCGACGACGCCAATCGAGCCAAGACCACTTTCGTAGCCACCATGAGCCATGAAATTCGCACGCCGATGAACGCGGTGATCGGCATGTTGGAACTGGCTTTGAAAAAAGCCGAAGAAGGGGTCGTGGACCGGGTTGCCATCGAGGTCGCTTACGGGGCGGCCCAGGGTTTGCTGGACCTGATTGGCGACATTCTCGACATCGCCCGCATCGAGTCGGGGCGACTGACCCTGGCGCCGGAGCGCGCCAACCTGGGGCAATTGATCGAGTCAGTGGTGCGAATGTTCGACGGACTGGCGCGGCAGAAACACGTGCAGCTGTCACTGGACCTGGATGAAGCGGTAAGCCGCGACGTGTCGATCGATCCGTTGCGCTTCAAGCAGATCGTGTCGAACCTGTTGGGCAATGCCATCAAGTTCACCGAACGAGGCCAGGTGCGTTTGAGTGCCCGCACCGAGCCGGGCGGTGACGATGAGCACTTGGGCGTCTGCCTGCGCGTCGAAGACACCGGTTGCGGTATCTCGTTGCCGGAACAACGCAAGCTGTTCCGTCCCTTCAGCCAGGCCACCGACAACCCTCAGTCGGCCCGCAGTGGTTCAGGGCTTGGGCTGGTGATCAGCCGTACCCTGTGCGAGATGATGGGCGGTACCCTTACGTTGCAGAGTGCGCCGGGAGAGGGCACGCAGGTCGAGGTCCGGCTGAGCCTGCCTTTGCTCGGCACCGAGGAGCGAGCGCCGCAGCCTGAATCCGAGGTGGCGATGCCGGTCAGGGCGCTGGATATCCTGGTGGTGGACGACCACCCGGCCAATCGCTTGCTGCTGGCACGGCAGTTGAGTTATCTGGGGCACCGGGTCCAGTCGGCCGAAGACGGCTCACAAGGGTTGCGTCTTTGGCGCGCCGGACACTTCGATGCGGTCATTACAGACTGCAACATGCCGCTGATGAGTGGTTACGAGTTGGCTCGCGCCATTCGCAGCGATGAGCTGACCCGAGGTGTTTCGCCAGTGGTGATCCTGGGCTTCACAGCCAACGCTCAGCGTGAGGAAAAGGACCGTTGCATCGAAGCCGGGATGGATGACTGTCTGTTCAAGCCTATCGGCCTCCGGCACTTGAAGGTGCGCCTGGAGGAGAGTGTCGCCTCACGATTTGACGAAATGGCGACCGCTGATGGTGCGGATTTTTCCAGTCTCGAAGCGTTGATCGGGGGCGACACGGCTGCGATGACGGAACTGATGCAGGCGCTGGCCGACAGCAATGCCGAAGACAGGGCGCGGCTGTTGCAGTTGTTCATCCGTCGTGATGTGCCAGGGCTGGCAGACCTGGCGCATCGGATCAAGGGCAGTGCCAGGATCATCGGGGCGCAGAGCCTGATCGTTGCCTGTGAAGCATTGGAAAACGCCTGCCGAGGCGCCGATGCCACGGAGCTCGCCAGCACGGTGGATGGCTTGCAGCAAGCCATGGACCGGCTGGCGGAGCGGCTGCAAACGGGTGGGGCGCGGGGATGACATTCCAACGCCGCACGTCCGGGGTGGCTTTTTCCGTCTCAATTTAGGATTCGTCCTACAGCGCCCCTCAAAAGCTTTCTCTAGCCTGACGGCCACTTAACGTTCACGACACGCGCCGGCTCGACCCCTCGCGTCGTCATTGGGATGGCCCGTCATGCCGAATAAAGCATTGCGCATCATGATTGCCGATACACAACATGCTCATCGAATGAGGCTCGAGTTCCTGTTCAATCAGCAGGGCTACTTCCGCATTGTTCCCGTGGGTGATGTGCAGGAGTTGATGACGCTGGTGGAGTACGCCAGCGAGCCGTTCGACCTGCTGGTCGTCGACGCCTGCCTGGCGGACGGGGCGGACCTGCCGGGTTTCTTCCTAGAACACCCTCAGCTTCGCCACGGGATGATCTACAACGCCCGGCAGGCCGGACCCATGTCGGTGCCGGGTGAGCGTCGGACCAGCGTGTACCTGCATCCTGCCGCGTTGCCTGATCTTGTTTCGCTGGCGAACCTGATGGCCCGGATCGACCCTCAGGACAACGTGTCGGCAGCGCCCTGGGACAGAGCCATCAGGCAGGGCCTCGGAGGTTGACTTGACCTTCGGTCGGGACTGTCAGAGCTGACAGGTGGCCTGGCCTTTCGCCTGTGTAAGAGTCCGGTGCACCCATGGCATCGGTGCCGTTTATTTTCGTCCGGGGAGTAGCCTTGAAAAACGTGTTGATCGTCGATGACCACCCTGTCATACGGGGGGCGTTGCGGCTCATTTGCCAGAACGAAGGGTTTAGCCGTGTCAGAGACGCCAGCGGCGTGGCCGATGCCAGGGCACTGATCAAGGAGAGTGCGCCGGACCTGGTCATCCTGGACCTGGTCATGAACGGCTTCGATGGCCTGGACCTGCTGGTGTGGATCATGGCCCAATACCCGGAGTGCGCTGTGCTGGTGTTCACCTCCCAGGATGCGCAGCACTTCTGTAACCGTTGCATCTCGGCGGGGGCGAGGGGCTTCGTGACCAAGAAAAGCGACTTGAAGGAACTGGCCAAGGCGCTTCATGCCCTGAAATCCGGTTATTCCTATTTCCCCCAGATGCCCGTCAGGCTGGACCTGCGGCAGCGCACCGAACAGCAGGCCCTGGAAAGCCTTTCCACCCGCGAGCTGTCCATCCTGCGAATGCTCGCCATGGGCATGCGGGGCAAGGATGTCGCCGAGTCTCTGTTTCTGAGCCCGAAAACCGTCAGCACCTACAAGACTCGCCTGCTGGAAAAGCTTGGCTTGAAGACGTTGGTGGGGTTGTCGGATTTCGCCAAGCGCAATCACCTGTAAAACGTCATGATCGTTCTTCATATAGAACGCTGAGGCTGATTTTTACAGCCTAGTGGATTGGCGGAGCCGCCTTTAATCTGTCTCCATCGCTTGGCCTTACCGGATTTGGAGACGCAGCATGAAACGTATCATTGGCCTTTACGCCAGCCCACGGCCCCATTGGGTCGGTGACGGTTTCCCGGTTCGCACGTTATTTTCCTACGACAGCCTGGGCGAGCACATCAGTCCGTTCCTGCTGCTGGACCACGCGGCCCCGACCGAATTTGCCCCCACCGGGGAGCGTCGTGGTGTAGGCCAGCATCCGCACCGGGGGTTCGAAACCGTGACCATCGTCTACCAGGGCGAACTGGAACACCGGGACTCCACCGGCAGTGGCGGCAGGATCGGCCCAGGTGACGTGCAGTGGATGACTGCCGGTTCCGGTATTATCCACGAAGAATTTCATTCCGAAGCCTTTGCCCGTCAGGGTGGATTCATGGAAATGGTCCAGCTGTGGGTCAACTTGCCCGCCAAGGACAAGATGACGCCGGCCGGCTACCAGACCCTCCTCGACGGCGATATTCCGGATATTGCCTTGAAAGACGATGCCGGCCGTTTGCGCCTGATTGCCGGCACTTTCCAGGGGCAGCACGGACCGGCGAAGACCTTCACCCCGATCGACCTCTGGGACATCCGCTTGAACGCGGGGAAAAGCCTGACCCTGGACCTGCATGAAGGGCGCAACGTCGCGCTGGTGGTGCTGCGCGGTACGGTCCAGGTCAATGGTCGCGAGCGGGCCGAGGCCGGGCAACTGGCCCTGTTCGACCGGTCTGGCGACCGGATAACGCTGCAAGCCAATGACGATGCGGTAGTGCTATTGCTCAGCGGTGAACCGATCGACGAACCCATCGTCGGCCACGGCCCGTTCGTGATGAACAGCGAGCAGGAAATTCATCAGGCGTTCAGCGATTTTCATTCCGGGCGCTTTGGGCGGATGGATGACTGAAGCCTACGCGGCTTTTGTGGCGCGATCCAATCACTGACGAACCGGGACTCTGTGGGAGCGGGCTTGCTCGCGAAGGCGCAGGCACAGTCGACACCTTTGTCGACTGTGCCGTCCTCTTCGCGAGCAAGCCCGCTCCCACAAAAGTTTGTGGCGTGTTCAATCTGTGCCAATCTTCGCTCCAATGATTTCCCTGGAGCTGTCCCGATGCTGTCTCTGATTGCCGACCACCCGCTGCTCTGCGCCCTGGTGCTGCTTGTCCTCGACTTGCTGTTGTGGCGGCTGGTCAGTGTGGAGCGGACCTATTGGAAGATAGGCGTGCGGCTGGCGATCTTTTCCTTGTTCAGCATGCTGCTGTTCAACGAAGGCCTCAATCCCATGCAACCGGCGCAGTGGGTCGACGACGTACCCAGGCACCTGGCGGCCACCGGCCTGCAGATCGCCTGGTGGTTGTTCGCCGCGCGCACCCTGACGGTGATGATCGGCGCGGCGATGATGCAACGGGTCGGCCATACCGGACGGTTGTTGCAGGATCTGCTCGGCGCGGTGATCTTCCTCATCGCCGTCATCGCGGCCCTGGCCTATGTGCTGGACCTGCCGGTCAAGGGCGTGTTGGCGACTTCCGGGGCCATGGCGATCATTGTCGGCCTGGCGTTGCAAAGCACCCTCAGCGACGTGTTCTCCGGCATCGTGCTCAACACCACCAAGCCCTATCAGCTCGATGACTGGATTTCCATCGATGGCACCGAAGGCCGGGTCACCGATATCGACTGGCGGGCCACGCGGTTGCAGACCTCCCAGGGCAGCATGGCAGTGATCCCCAACTCCTTGGCGGCCAAGGCCAAGATCGTCAACTTCAGTCGGCCCAGCGATGTGCACGGGCTGTCCATCAGCGTTCAGGTCAGCCCCCATGCCCGGCCGCAAAAAGTGATCGATGCACTGGAACGGGCGATGATCGGCTGTCGTGCGCTGCTTGCCACTCCGGCTCCTTGTGTCACGCTCAAGAGCTCCGGCAGCGACGGGGCGCAATACGAAATCAGTGGGTTCGTCGCCTCGATGAGCCAGAAGCGCGAGGTGCGCAACCAGTTGTTCGACCTGGCGTTCCGGCATTTGCGTGCGTCTGGCATCAGCCTGCTGTCCACTGGCGAAAACGCTTCGGCCAATGGCGCGTCGCGACCGCGGGCGTTGTTGGACAGTTCGAGCATATTCTCCACCTTGCGTCCGGAAGAAAAAGACACCTTCAGCCAGAACATGACCCTGCAGACCTTCCGCGCCGGGGACATGATCCTGCCGGCGGGCGAGGTCAGCGATCACCTGTTCATCATTGAATCGGGCGTGGTCAGCGTGACCCTGGTTCGCAATGGCCAGGTGCTGGAAGGCGGGCGCATGGGGCCGGGGGAAGTGATTGGTGAGGCCGGCATCGTTGCGGATCAGGCGACGTTGGCGGATTTTTCGGCCAAGACGTACTGCACCCTTTATCGCATCGAAAAGGATTATCTCAAGCCTTGCCTCGACGCCCGTCACGACATCAACGACGCCATGAAAAACCTCCTGGACTTCCGCATGCACCTGGCCCAGAACCTGACCCGCGAGGCGCCCAAGCCCGTCGCCAAAAAGCGCTTTCTGCAATGGTTGCGCAGCCGGGCCTGAGCGAAATCCCACAGGGTGACGTTCGCCCATTGGCCACCCGAACTTCCCAATAATTGGCTATTTGTACGGCGCTACCTGAAGGCTAACGTAGCGCCACACCCAATCGTTCTGGAGTTCACCATGCAACCGCGTATCGATTTCTACACCGCGTCCCCTGAGGCCTTCAAAGCCATGATGGCCCTGGAAACCGCCGTTTCGAAGCTGGGCCTGGAAAAGTCCCTGCTCGAACTGGTCAAGCTGCGTGCCTCGCAGATCAACGGCTGCGCCTTCTGCATCGACATGCACACCGCCGACGCCCGCAAGGACGGTGAAACCGAGCGTCGCCTGTACGCCGTGACCGCCTGGCGTGAAGCGCCGTTCTTCACCGGCCGTGAGCGCGCCGCGCTGGCCTGGACCGAAGCCTTGACCCGCGTGAGCGAAACCCACGCACCGGACGCCGACTACGAATTGCTGAGCCAGCATTTCAACCCCAAGGAAATGGTCGACCTGACGGTGGCGATCAATACGATCAATGGCTGGAACCGTTTGGCGGTGGGCTTTCGCAAGATGCCCGAGGCGTAATTGAGCGAAGAAAATACCGGTGGGAGCGAGCCTGCTCGCGATGCGGTAGGGCATTCAATGATGTATTGACTGTCACTTAGCCATCGCGAGCAGGCTCGCTCCCACTGGACATTCTCATTTCTGAAAGCTTCGGATGACAGGCAGTGCATTGGGTTTGCCTCTCATTAATAGGAAGCATTACTATTCACGTCCCGTTCCCGCAGCGCGCCGTGATGACCCCCAAGTTGCCCCGCAGACCCGGCTTTTTCGAGCATTACGAAGAGTTGATCGGGACCTGGACCCGTCGCCTGCGCAATCGCGAGCAGGCCGAGGACCTGGCTCACGATACCTTCGTGCGGGTGCTCGAAGCCGATTCGGCCGGGGTCGAGCAGCCGAGGGCTTATCTGCACCAGACGGCACGCAACATTGCAGTGGATGGCTTTAGGCGCGAAGATCGACGGGGTGCCATGGAGGAGGCAGCAGTCGACTTCAGCCAGTCGCTTACCAGCGACCCGGAGCACTTCATGCACGCGATACAACTGGCGGACTCCATCGAACAGGCACTTGCCGAGCTGCCGGCCAATTGCCGCACGGTGTTTGTCTGGCAGAAGATCGAGGGCCTGACCCAGGCGGAGATCGCCGAGCGCCTGGGCCTGTCAAAAAACATGGTGGAAAAGTATATGATCCGCACCCTGCGGCATCTGCGCGATCGCCTGGACGGGCCAGGACAATGATTCGCCGTCATCTTTCACTTGAACCCGTTCCCCCGAACCCGAGGACCTTCCATGATGGATAGCCGTGAATGCCCCTGCGGGCAGAACCGGGTTCGCGACGAGGCGGCGCAATGGTTCGTGCGCTTGCAAGCCCCTGTCATGAGTGTCGAAGAGCGTCAGCGTTTTAATGGCTGGCTGGACGAACACCCCAACCATCGAGATGAAATCCAGCTACTGCAAGGCATCTGGAGCGCGACGGACTTGCTGCCCCGGGAGCGTCTGCGAGCGTTGTGCGAACCGCCCGCCAAACGCCCCTCGCGTCGACCATTGCTGCGCTATGCCGTGGCCGCCGGGTTGCTGGCGATGACCGTCGGGTTGGGGCTGTTCAGCGGCCTGGGCTCTTCCACCGACTACAGCGCTGAATTCGCCACGGCCCTCGGTGAGCGCCGGCACGTCGCGCTGCCGGATGGTTCGGTAATCGATCTCAATAGTCGCAGCCGGGTGCGTATTCAATACGCGCACCATCAACGGCGGGTGGAATTGGCCGAAGGCGAGGCCTTGTTTCGCGTCGAGCATGACGCGGGCCGACCTTTCACCGTTGATGCCGGCAACGGCCAGGTGACAGTCACCGGGACGCGCTTCGACGTGCGTCGTGACCTAGACAAGACCCGGGTGGCAGTGGAGCAGGGCAGCGTCAAGGTCCAGGGGCGCGATGTGTCCCAGGCCCGCTTTGTCAGCCTCACGGCTGGCCTGGGTACCCAGATCGACGCCCAGGGCAAGGTCGCCACGCCTTATGCCATCGATGCCGATGCGCTCACTGCCTGGCGCAATGGCAAGCTGGTGTTCACCAATGCCTCGTTGAATGAGGTGGCCGAAGAGGTTTCCCGCTATCGCGCCAAACCCCTGCGGGTCGGCAGCGCGGCGGTGGGCAACCTGCGCCTGACCAGCGTGTTCCGCTCGGACAACCCCGAGGCGCTGCTCAAAGCCTTGCCGAATATCCTGCCCGTGGCCATCCGTACGCTGGAGGACGGCAGCCAGGAAATAATTGCGCGGTAGATTCAGGTTTTTTTCGAGTTCTTCGTCTTCTTGTCCAACTGCAACTGGTTTTCATTAACAGACGCGTATTCTTGCTATTCCACAGGACAAGGTTCGACGTGAAAACTTCTGCCAAAAACAACAAACGCCTCCACCCACGCTGGTTGCCACTGGCCTTGACGCTGGCGGTCAGCGCCGCGATGCCCCAGGCGTTCGCCGATCAGACGACCAGCGCTATCCATATCCAGGCGCAGCCGCTGGGCCAGGCCTTGAGCCAACTGGCGCAGCAGACCTCGTTGCAAGTGTTCTTCAGCCCGGAACTGGTGGCGGGCAAGCAGGCGCCGGCGGTGGATGGCAACTTGTCCCCGGAAGCGGCTCTGCGCCAGTTGCTGCAAGGCAGTGGCCTGCAATATCAGATCAATGACGGCTCGGTGACGGTGCTGCCGGCGCCTTCGGCCACCAACGGCGGTCCGCTGGAGCTGGGCACCACGGATATCCAGGTAGTCGGCGACTGGCTCGGCGATGCCAACGCCGAAGTGGTGCAGAACCACCCCGGCGCACGTACGGTGATCCGCCGCGAGGCGATGCAGGAACAGGGCGCCATGAACGTCGGCGATGTGCTGCGACGTGTGCCCGGCGTGCAAGTGCAGGATGCCAACGGCACCGGTGGCAGCGATATTTCCCTCAACGTCGGCGTTCGCGGACTCACTTCGCGCCTGTCGCCGCGCTCCACGGTGCTCATCGACGGCGTGCCGGCGGCGTTCGCGCCTTATGGCCAGCCGCAACTGTCCATGGCGCCGATTTCCTCGGGCAACCTGGACAGCATCGATGTGGTACGTGGCGCTGGCTCCGTGCGCTACGGGCCGCAGAACGTCGGCGGGGTGATCAACTTCGTGACCCGCGCCATTCCCGAGAAAGCCACCGGTGAAATCGGCTCTACCCTGGAGACTTCCCAGCGCGGCGGCTGGAAGCACATCGACACGGCGTTCCTCGGCGGCACCGCCGACAATGGCCTGGGCGTTGCGCTCCTGTATTCGGGCGTCAACGGCAACGGTTATCGCCAGAGCAACAACGGTAACGACATCGACGACGTCATCCTCAAGACCCACTGGGCGCCCACCGACGTGGACGATTTCTCACTGAATTTTCACTATTACGACGCCAAGGCCGACATGCCGGGCGGCTTGACCCAGGCGCAATATGACGCCGACCCGTACCAGTCCGACCGCGACTGGGACACTTTTGCCGGCCGGCGCAAGGACGTGTCCTTCAAGTGGATCCGGGAAATCAGCGACCGCACCCAGGCCGAAGTGTTGACCTATTACTCCGACAGCTACCGCGGCAGCACCATCGCCTCGCGGGACCAGCGCAACCTGGTGTCATACCCCCGCACCTACTACACCTTCGGTATCGAGCCGCGGGTGTCCCATGTGTTTGACCTGGGTTCTACCACCCAAGAGGCCAGCATCGGCTATCGCTACCTCAAAGAAGGCATGCACGAAGAGGCCAGTCGCCTGGCGCTGCGGGATAATCAGCCGGTGGTGCGTCCCGGCTCCGATGGCCATGTCTACCAGGACCGTACCGGCGGCACCGAGGCCCATGCGGTCTACATCGATGACAAGATCGACGTCGGCAAGTGGACCATTACGCCGGGCATCCGCTTCGAAAGCATCAGCACCGAATGGCACGACCGGCCGGTGCTCGACACCTCCGGCCGCCCCGTGCAGGAAAAGCGCCGCAGCATCGACAGCAACGAGCCATTGCCGGCCCTGAGCGTGATGTACCACTTGTCCGATGCGTGGAAGCTGTTCGCCAACTACGAAACGTCGTTCGGCAGCCTGCAGTATTTCCAGCTCGGCCAGGGCGGCAACGGCAATAACACGGCCGATGGCTTGAGCCCGGAAAAAGCCAAGACCTACGAGATTGGTACGCGCTACAACGATGACGTGTGGGGTGGGGAGGTAACGCTGTTCTACATCGATTTCGATGACGAACTGCAGTACATCAGCAACGACATCGGCTGGACCAACATGGGCGCCACCAAGCACCAGGGCCTGGAAGCCTCGGTGCACTATGACCTGGCCGCGCTGGACCCCCGTCTCGAAGGCTTGAGCGCCAATGCAGGTTTCACCTACACCCGAGCGACCTACGAAGGCCAGATCCCGAGTTTCAAGGGCCGCGACCTGCCGTTCTACTCCCGTCAGGTGGCGAACCTGGGCTTGCGCTATGAAGTCAACCGTTGGACCTACAACCTCGATGCCTTTGCCCAATCCAAGCAACGCTCACCCGGTAACAACGTGAACGCCGATGGCAGCTTCAGTGACAACTACATCACCGACGGCAGCGCCGACGGGCAGTTCGGCGACATGCCGGGCTACGTATTGTGGAACGTGCGCGGCGGCTATGACTTCGGTGAGCAAATGTCGAACCTGAAAGTCGGCGCCGGGGTGAAAAACCTGTTCGATCACCAGTACTACACCCGTTCGAGCGACAACAACTCGGGGATCTACGTGGGGGCGCCGCGGACGTTCTTCGTGCAGGCCAGCGTGGGGTTCTGACAGAGGGTAGGAGGATCGACACTGTGGGAGCAAGGCTTGTCCGCGATGGAAGCGCTGCGGTCTTCCCGCAATCGAGTTGCCTGCATCGCGGGCAAGCCTTGCTCCCACAGTCTTGCTCCCTCATCAGTCTCGCTCCTACAGGTTCAGACTTTGAGCACTTTGCCGCTGATCGCCACCGCCACCAGTGACAGCGCAATCAGCCCGAACGCAATGCTCAGGCTGCTGCCGTGGGCCACGAACCCGATCAGCGCCGGACCGGCAAGGATGCCGGCGTAACCGATGGTGGTGATGGCCGGTACGGCAATTGCTTCGGGCATCAGGGTCTGCTTGCCGACGGCGGTGTACAGCACCGGCACGATGTTCGAACAACCAGCCCCCACCAACCCATATCCCAGCAACGCCGCCTGCCACATCGGTGCCAGGGTCGCCAGCAGGAACCCGGCCGCGGCGGTCGCGCCGCCGTAGATGATCACGCGCCGGGCGCCCAGGCGATGCACCACTGAATCGCCCGTCAACCGGCCGACGGTCATCGTCAGCGCGAACGCGGCATAACCCAGTCCGGCGTAGGCGGTTTCCACCCCGCGCTCGGTGGCCAGGAACACCGCACTCCAGTCCAGCACCGCGCCCTCGGCCAGAAATACGATGAAACAGAGGATGCCGATGAACAACACCACGCCATGGGGAATGGCAAACGCCGGTCCCGAACTCTCACTGCCGTAGGGCAGCAGATGCGGTGCCGCCTTGAACAGCGCCACCAACAGCAAGGCGTTGACCACCAGTGTCGCCCCCAAGGGCGACAGCCCAAGGCCGAGCAAGGCACTGACCCCAGCCGCACCGATGATGCCCCCCAGGCTGAACATGCCGTGGAAGCCCGACATCATGGTCTTGCCACTGGCTCGCTCGACGATCACCGCTTGCAGGTTGACCGTCGAATCCACGGTGCCAAGCCCGGCGCCGAACACGAACAACGCAGCCACTAGCCAGGGCAGCGTTGTCATCGTTGCCAGCAACGGCAGCGCCAGACAGATCAGGATCGTGCCGCCGCTGAGCACCCGACGGCAGCCGAACCGCGCCGCCAGCGCACCGGAAATCGGCATCGCCAGGATCGACCCCACCCCCAGGCACAACAGCAGCAGCCCGAGAGTGCCTTCATCGAGATTGGCCCGGACCTTGGCATAAGGCACCAGCGGCGCCCAGGCCGCGATGCCGACACCGGCGATGAGATAGGCAATGCGGGTGGACATCTGTTCCAGGCGTCCGGGAATGAAGGTGGGCGGTGGCGTGATGGCGGTCATGAAGCGTCCTTTGGTTTTGCGTTGTTTGGTGCGGGCAAGCGCCTATGCTTGCATATCCACTGACCGCACCGCGACCCCGAGGTGCCAATGCCTTGAGGCGCCATCCTTCAATGGCCTACCGATCCTTGAACAGCCGGACACTCACCACACGGTCTGCCTCTACTTCCAGGTAAAGAAGGCTGGTGGGAAAGGCCTGGTGGTCATCGAAGCATTGCACGATCACGTTCCGGGCCGAGGTGGCCTGGGCCGCCAGGCGTTGGGCCTGGCGCAGCGCACGCTTGATCTTGATGTCGACGGGCATGGGGGGACGCCCCTCGCGCACGCTGTCGCAGAAAGCGATCGCCACTTCGCGCGGCGTGGGTGGCGGTGGCGAGACGAGACCGGCCTCTTCGAACAATCGATTGAGTTGATCGGCCGTGGCGACAGCCCTGGGAAAGCCGGTAAAGGCGCTGGCTTGCACGACCAGTTCGGTGATTTCTCCTGGCGCCAGGCCGGACGCCATGCCGGTCCTGAAATGCACGCTCAGGGGTGGCCCCACCATACCGGCCGCCACGATGGCAGCTAGCGTCGCAGCCTCTCGCAGGCGCGGGTCGAGGCCGGGCCGACTCTGCAGATGGCCATACACGACGCCTACCGCGAGCTCACCGAGTGCCGGTGCGGTATGAAACAGCGCATCGAGCCGAGCGCCGCCGTCGGGTACCAGCTCGATGAAGTGTTTGCGGCCTTCGCTGTAGAGCTCGGCCATGGGGCTGACGTGAGGTTTGCGCTTCATACTGGGCTCCTTGTTCGGTGGGAGTGCCCAAAATACGGGGTCGCCGATCAGGTCCGCACCTGTCAGACCTGACAGGTGCGGACGCGACGTCTTGCCGGGGTGCAGGCGCCGCAGGTGTGCTTTTGTGTATCAGCCTTTAAAGTGGCGGCTTTCCTGGTTCAGGACCGGTCCATGTCACAGTTCTACGATGCGCGCGGCAATATCTATGGGGTTGTATCACCGCAACAGGTCCGTGCTCAGGGCGTGGATCTGCCATTCTCGGCGGTCCAGGCTGCACAGGCTCGCGGCGCCTGGGCAAAGGCCTCCATAGAGGCCTTTTGTGCCTGGGCGCCCGGTGAAGCACCGCCCGATGCCAAGGCTCATCGCAGCGATGGTCTGCTGATCGGTCCGTTCCAGGACAAACCGCCCTTCGATCTATTGATCGTCAACACCGATGGCACCCTGGCCGAGCGCAGCGGCAATGGCCTGACGATCTTTTCCCAGGCGTTGCGAGAGCAGGGCTTGATGCCGGGTGACGGCGATTATGTGTTGCAGGTCCATCATGGCAAGGGCGACGGCCAGTCACCCTTGCAAACGTCGGTCCGGCCCGCCGAGTTCGAGGGCTTCTCGGGTTTCTGGCTGGACCTGGGGCAGCCTGCGTTCGGACCTCAGGCGGTGGGTGCGCGGGGCGTGGAGACGGTGACGGTCAATCAACGGGACATCAGCCGGGTGGCCGGGCTGCACGCGCTGAACCCGGCATGGGGCCACAGCCAGTTCGTGAGCATCGGCAATCCGCACTGTGTGACGCTGGTCGATAGCGCCGAGGCCTTGCCGGACAACTCGCAGATGCGCGCCACGGCGTTGTCGCAAAGCCTGACGCGCATCGCCTATGCCGCGCCCGGTGGGGACGGGGTTCCCTGTCAGGCGGGTGTGAACCTGCAATGGGCCCGGCTCGAAGCTCCGGGACGAATCGCCGCCCGCGTCTTCGAGCGCGGCGAAGGTCCCACCGCCTCCTCAGGCACCAGCGCCAGCGCCGTGGCGTGCGCTGCGTGGCGGGTGGGCTGGGTGACGGCGGGCCCGTTGAAAGTCGTCATGCCGGGCGGCACGGCGCCGATCCTGTTGCAGGAGCAGGGTGGGGAACTGATACGGGTGAGTTTGTTCGGGGCTGCCAGAGTCCTTGAGTGAGGGGGTGTGGCTGATGGCCCCTTCGCGAGCAAGCCCGCTCCCACACTCGATCTTCAGTGGGCATTAACTTTATGTTCGGTGCAGAACCTGTGTGGAAGCGGGCTTGCTCGCGAAGGGGCCAGCATGCCGAACATCAATGCATCTGGACCAACTCCATCGCGAGCGGACTCCCACAGGAACTCAACCCACCTGAGCCCCAAACTCCACCACCGGCATCTGCCGCTTCATCAACACTGCGCCATTGCGAATCGAATAAAGCGGCAACCCCTGGCTGCGGATCACTTCGTAATCACTGTCGGCCGACAGGATCAACAGGTTCGCCGGCCGTCCGGGTTCCAACCCGTAGCGCTCGCCCAGGGCCATGGCCTTGGCGCTATTGTCCGTGACCAGGTCCAGGGCGCTTTGCAGGTTGCGGTAGCCGAGCATGTGGCAGATGTGCAGCCCGGCTTCCAGTACCCGCAGGATGTTGCCGTTGCCCAGCGGGTACCACGGGTCGACGATGGAGTCCTGGCCGAAGCACACGTTCATCCCGGCTTCGAGCAGTTCATTGACCCGCGTGACGCCGCGGCGCTTGGGAAAGGTGTCGAAGCGTCCCTGCAAGTGGATGCTTTCGGTGGGGCAGGAGACAAAACTGATGCCCGAGTGGCCGAGCAGACGAAACAGCTTCGCGCAGTAGGCATTGTCATAGGAGCCCATGGCCGTGGTGTGGCTGGCGGTCACCCGGCTGCCCATGTCGCGGCTGCGGGCTTCTTCGGCGAGCACTTCCAGGAAGCGCGAATGCGGGTCGTCGGTTTCGTCGCAGTGCACATCCACCAGGCAGCCGGTGCGTTCGGCCAGGTCCATCAGGAATTTCACCGAACTGACACCCTGGTCGCGGGTGTATTCGAAATGCGGGATACCGCCCACCACATCGGCGCCCATGCGAATCGCTTCTTCCATCAGCTCGCGGCCGTTGCGGTAGGACTCGATGCCTTCCTGGGGAAACGCGACGATCTGCATGTCGACCAGATGACGACTCTCCTCGCGCACTTGCAGCATGGCCTTGAGGGCGGTGAGTTCGGGGTCGGTCACGTCGACGTGGGTGCGCACGTGCTGGATGCCATGGGCGGCGAGGGCCTGGATGGTTTTTTGGGCGCGGGTCCGGGTGTCCTCCTGGGTGATGGTGGCTTTGCGCTCACCCCAACACTCGATGCCTTCGAACAGCGTGCCGCTCATGTTCCACCGCGGTTCGCCGGCGGTGAGGGTGGCGTCCAGGTGTATGTGCGGTTCGACAAAGGGCGGCACCACCAGGTTGCCGCCGGCATCGAGGTCGTCGGGGCCGAGGCTGGGGGCTTCGGTCTGGCGGGCGATGTTGGCGATCAGGCCGTTTTCCAGGTGCAGCTCATGCAAGCCTTCGCGGTTGCGCAGGCGGGCGTTGATGATGTGCATCGGGCGAGTCCTTGTTATAGGTCTTGGAGTGGCGCAACAGCGGTGCGGGTACCCATGACGCCGGTCAATAACACATACGTTAGCGCGCCGGTGGCGATTCCTACCAGTGGCGCGATCCATGGCGAGTTGAACGCGGCGACGGTGCCGAGCCCATAGGCCAACAATCCGGGCCAATTGAATGCTGGCAGCCGTGCATCGGCCAGGCGTGGGTAATGGCCGCGCCAGCGGAAAAAGAAGTCGGCCATGATCACGCCGCCAATGGGTGGGATGACCGTGCCCAGCAGGATCAGGTACGGCACCAGCATGTCGTACATGCCCAGCAGCGCCAGCAGCGTGCCGATCACCGCGCCGCCCAGGGTGACGGTCTTGCGACGACCGGTGCGCAGCAGGTTGCAGCCGGCCACGGCGAAGTTGTAGATGGTATTGTCCTGGGTACTCCAGATGTTGAGCAGCAGCATCGCCATCGCCGCCATGGCGAAGCCCTGCAACAGCAGCACTTCGACCACGTCCGGCTGTTGGTAAACGATAGCCCCGTAGGCGCCGATCAGCACCATCAGGCCGTTGCCGAGGAAGAAGCCGATCAGGCTCGCCAGCACCGCGACTTTCGCCGAGCGGGAAAAGCGTGTCCAGTTGGTGGCCTGGGTCGCGCCGCTGACGAAGGTGCCAAACACCAGCGTGATCGCCGTGGACCAGTCGAGGCTGCCCGTGGGTACCACGGCCAGCAAGCCGTCGAAGCCACCGACCTTCACCGTCGCCACCCACATCGACAGCATCAGCAGCAACATCATGGCTGGCACAGCGATATACGAAAGGATTTCCAACCCCCGATAACCGATGTAGGCCGTGGCACAAAAGCCCAGGCCGAACAGCACCATCAAGCCCAACACGGTGCTTTGGTCTAACTGAAAATACTTGCCCAGCACCACGGCCGCGGTCGCCGTGCCCCAGGCGTACCAGCCGATCTGCGTGAAGCCCAGGATCAGGTCGCTGAGCTTGCTGCCCACCTCACCGAAGCAGAAACGACCCATCAGCACCGAATTGAGCCCGCTCTTGAACGCGATGTAGCCCAGGCCCGCGGCATAAAGGCCCAGCAGCAGGTTGCCGATCACGATCACTGTGAGCATCTCGGCAAAGCCGAACGCCACCCCCAGCTTGCCCCCGGCAAACATCGTGGCGGTGAAGAAGGTGAAGCCCAGCAGCACCATGGCCGTGGAAGCCAGGCCCTTGCGGGCATGCATCGGCACTTCACTCAGCGGGTAGTCGTTGCCCGGATCGTTCTGGGTCATGTGGCGGTCCTTGCGGTCAGAGAGGAAAGTCGCAAGCCTGCAGCGGCCGTGCCAAACGAGTGATCGCGAGTTATTTATAGTCAAACCGGGGAATTTCGTGAGGGAAGAGGGCAAAAGCGGTGCGGGGGTGATTCAAGTTGGATCACGGATGTGGGAGCGGGCTTGCTCGCGAAGGCGATCTGTCAGCTATCAATGGATTGACTGACACACCGCCTTCGCGAGCAAGCCCGCTCCCACAGAAAGTACAGCGCTCTTCAGGCCGCGCAGTGCAATGGCAGAAATCGCAACAGCGCCGCCACGATGGCTTCCGGCGCATCTTCCTGGACCAGGTGCCCGGCGTTCGGAACGGGATGAAATTGCGCTCCCGGGATCATCCGTTGCAGGGCCCGGCCGCGTTCGATGGGGATCCACTGGTCGTCTTCTCCCCACAGTATCTGGGTCGGGCAACGCACGTGCGGATACCTGCCTTCAGCTTCACGGGTATAGCGTTCGTCCATTTGCGCAATCTGCCGGTAGAACGCGGCCTGGCCTGTCTCGCCTAGCCAGGGCTGGACATACGGCGCCAGTTCCTCGTCCGGAATGTCCCGTTTGATTGCGCCGCGGATGTACGTCGGTACGATGGCCCGTTGAATGTAGTCAGGCAGTCCGCTGAAAGCGGCTTCGTGTCGGCGTACATGCTGCACGAAGGGGGATCCCCAGGGCGACAGTGCCACCGGGTCGATCAGGGTCAGGCTGCGGTAGTTTTTGCCATTGAGTAAATGCGTGCGCAGCGCGGTGGCGCCGCCGAAATCGTGAGCCACCACATCCGGGCTGTCCAGGCCCCAATGCTCCAGCAGTTGCGCGAGCAGTTGGTTTTGCACCCCGAGGGACACGTCCGCGTCGGGTTGTGCCGATTGGCCATAGCCCAGCAGGTCGAAGTAATGCACGGTGTGGGTGGCAAGGAACAGCGGGGCGATTCGGTGCCAGACATAGGAGGAGAAGGGCGTTCCGTGGACAAATACCAGCGGCGGGCCATCGCCCTGGATAGCGTAGCGGATGGCATGTCCGTTGAAGTCGTATACCTGATCCAGCGGCCAGTGGGTCATTGGCGTGTCCTCTTGGCATGTTCGAATCCAAGAGCATAGTCACAAAAAACTGGCCGATCAGCCGCCAGGCACCGGTCACTCGCCGCGATAGATGCAGCCGCTGGTGCACGTCTCATGGATGCGAATGGCGCTGAGTTCCGGCAACAACGGCTTCAACTCATTCCAGATCCACTTGGCGAGGACTTCGCTGGTGGGGTTTTCCAGACCGGGGATGTCGTTGAGGTAGTTGTGGTCCAGGCGCTCGTACAGCGGCTTGAAAATCGCCTTGATTTCCGAGAAATCACGAATCCAGCCGGTATGTGGGTCGATGTCGCCGCTCAGGTGGATCGCCACCTTGAACGAGTGGCCGTGCAGGCGGCCGCATTTGTGGCCGTCCGGGACGTGGGGCAGGCGGTGGGCGGATTCGAAGGTAAATTCTTTGAAGATTTCCACGGGGTTCGGGCTCTTTAAGGTAGCGGTCGCGAAGCAGGCGGCGGAGTTTATCAGGTTGGCCCCGGCGTTGCGCGACCGTGCTGACTAAAGGGTCAGCAAACGCTCCCCCAGCCCGCCGTTTGCCGCCAGCTCAAGGAACTCGTCGCCCAGCCGTCGGCTTTCGTCCATTGCGGTGCGCCAGTATTTGCGGCGGCTCGGGTCATCGCCCATGAAGCGCTTGAAGTCGTTACGGTCCGGCAGTTTGCCGAAGGGCAGGCGAGCCAGGTACTCCCGGGACGGCGCGAGCAACAGCACGTCTTGCAGGCGCTCGACGTTGGCCCGGCGCCACGGCAGGGTCTTGTCGAACCAACCGGGAATCACCCGGTCGGTAAAGTGTGGATACAGCACGATGTCATCGCCGCTGTAGGGCAGGTCGAGGTGATAGTCCAGCAGGCCGCCATCACGATAGGTACCGGCACCTGCGCCCGGCAGGTCGCGCACGCCCTCCATCACCATCGGAATCGAACCCGACGCCAGCAACGCCTGGCGCAGGTTACCGGCTTCCAGCGGGACGAAGCGCGATGGAAAATCGTTCAGAGGGTGCAAGGGTGGCGCCAGGCGAGGGTCGTGGACGATCAGCCGTTCAAAGTGGCGCGACAGCCGGGCGCGGCCGCGCAGGTTGTCCGCAATCACCGACGACAGTCCCAGGCCCAGCCGTCCGCGATGATCCTGGGCAAGCAGTCCATGGCTTTTGACCACCATGATGTTGAGCCGATAATGAGGATTGCCGAGGATCGAAGCGTCGCGGCCTTCGAGCAGGTCGTCGAGCATGCGCTGCGAACTCTGGCTGACACTGGCCATGGTCACGCCTTTGGAGAAGCTTTGCTCGTTGTACAGGGTACCCAGGCGCCGGATCCCTTCGGCGGCGTCCGGCAGGCAGGCGCTGGCGAAGCGCCAGGAACCCACCGAGGCCCCGATCAGCGAACGCTCCCGGGGGGCGGCGGGCAGCCATTCGCCAAACAAGGCCAGGTCCAGCCCCTGGATCCCCAAGGCCTTGGGACCGCCGGCGGCGCCGGGCAGGATACCGACGTCGGCCGCGTCGAGGCCCGCCTGGCGAATCCGTGCGAAAGCCCGGGGGCCGGCCTTGAGGGTGAGGGCAGGGAACTTGATATGGATGGCGGTCATACCGGTCTCTTGGCTTGGGCAAGCAACGGATTATAGCGGCACGCTCTTGCAGTGGGAGCGGGCTTGCTTGCGAAGGCGTCAGCACATCGGACATTGGTGCAAACTGACCCACCGCTTTCGCGAGCAAGCCCGCTCCCACACACAAGAGTTTGGCCACATTGATCTGGGTTCAATGATGGCAATTCAGTTTCAGTTAAGTTCATCCCGATACAGTCGCCCCGTGACGATTATAAAAAGGAGACACCCCGTGAACCGCCTGACTGCCTTTTTCATCGCGATGCTCATGGCCCTCGGTGCTGGCCTGGCCCACGCACGAGATCTTACAGACGACGAGGCCCAAAAACTGAGGGACGCTGGTACCATTCTGACCTATGAAAAACTCGACGCTGCTGCCTTGGCCAAACACCCTGGCGCCACGTTGACCGATGCCGAGCTGGAAGAAGAGTACGGCAAGTTCATCTATCAAGTGGAACTGCGCGATGCCAAGGGCATTGACTGGGACCTGGAATTGGACGCCGTGACCGGTGAGGTGCTCAAGAATCATCAGGATACGTAATGAAGCTTAATCGATGCGCCCGCCGTCCATGGCCGCTGGCGCTGCTGGCGTTTTGCTCGGTGGTCATGGCTCGGGACCTCGACCAGGACGAGGCCCTGCAATTGCGCCAACAGGGCGTGATATTGCCGCTGGAACACCTGCTGCAACAGGCGCTGGACCTGCACCCCGGCGCCAAGCTGCTGGAGGCCGAGCTGGAAGAGAAGCACGGCGTTTATATTTACGAGGTCGAGCTGCTGGATACCGACGGCGTCGTGCGCGAACTGGACCTTGAGGCCAAGACCGGCCGTTTACTCAAAGATAAGGAAGACTGATGCGCCTGCTTCTGGTGGAAGATCATGTTCCCCTGGCCGACGAGTTGATGGCCGGGCTGACGCGGCAGGGTTATGCCGTCGATTGGCTCGCCGATGGTCGCGACGCGGTGTACCAGGGCAGCAGCGAGCCCTATGACCTGATCATCCTCGATCTTGGCCTGCCGGGGGTTCCGGGGCTCGACGTGCTGGCCCAATGGCGGGCCGGTGGCTTGAGCACCCCCGTGTTGATTCTCACGGCGCGGGGTTCCTGGGCCGAGCGCATCGAAGGTCTCAAGGCCGGTGCCGACGACTACCTGACCAAGCCCTTTCACCCTGAAGAGTTGCACCTGCGGGTCCAGGGATTGCTACGCCGGTCTCACGGCCAGGCGAACCAGCCGACGCTCCAGGCCGCCGGCTTGCATCTGGATGAGGGCCGGCAGTGCGTGGTTCGCGATGGCACGGACATCCAGCTCACCGCCGCCGAATTTCGCCTGTTGCGCTATTTCATGCTCCATCCCGAGCAGATCCTGTCCAAGAGCCACCTCGCCGAACATCTGTACGACGGTGAAACCGAGCGTGACTCCAACGTGCTTGAAGTTCACGTCAACCACCTGCGGCGCAAGCTGGGGCGTAGCGTGATCGAAACCCGTCGCGGCCAGGGTTACCTGTTCGGCGGACAGGCGCAATGAGCGCCAGGCCGTGAGGTCCATCCAGCGGCGCCTGAGCCTGGGCCTGATCGGTGTGATGGTGGTGGTCGGCCTGGTCCTGGCGCAGACCAGCCTGTGGCTGTTCGAACTGGGTCTGCAGCGTTACCTGGAAGCGGGTTTGCGCAACGACAGTGAAAGCCTGCTGGTGGCCCTGGTGCGTGGCCCCCAGGGATTGCAACTGGATGAGCGACGCTTGTCGCCGGCTTACCTGCGGCCGTTCTCCGGGCACTATTTCCGCATCGATTTTGCCGACGTGCACTGGCGTTCCCGCTCCCTGTGGGACCAGGAACTGCCCCGGCTCGACCATCCGGGCCTGCACAGTAACCTGCAACTGGGGCCGGAAGGGCAGAAGCTGCTGGTACTGCGCACCGACTACCGACGCCTTGGACAGGCGATCACCATCAGCGTGGCTCAGGACTACACGCCAGTGCGCGATAGTTTTCGACGCATGCAACAGATCGGCCTTGGCCTTGGCCTGGCGGGGTTGCTGCTGATTCTGTTGCTGCAACGGTTCACGGTGCACCGGGCCCTGCGCCCGCTGGAGCGGGCCCGGGAACAGATTGCTCAGCTCCAGCGCGGGCAGCGCTCGCAACTCGACGAGCAGGTGCCCCGGGAGCTGGAACCGCTGGTGGCGCAGATCAACCACTTGCTGGCCCACACAGAAGACAGTCTCAAGCGTTCGCGCAATGCCTTGGGCAACCTGGGTCATGCCTTGAAGACCCCGCTGGCGGTGCTGCAAAGTCTGGCCTCGAACGAAAAGCTCGATCCGTACCCTGAATTGCGTGCATTGCTGCTCGATCAGCTGGAGCAGGTCCGGCAGCGCCTGAATCGTGAACTCAACCGTGCCCGGCTGTCCGGCGACGCCTTGCCGGGGGCACACCTGGACTGCGATACCGAACTGCCGGGACTGCTGGCGACGTTGAACATGATTCACGGTGAGCACCTGCATCTGGAATACGTCGCCGCGCCAGGCCTGCATTTGCCCTGGGACCGCGAGGACCTGCTGGAGCTGCTGGGCAACCTGTTGGACAACGCTTGCAAATGGGCGGACGCCGAAGTGCGCCTGACCGTGACCGAGACGGCTGGGGCATTCGTTCTGGCGGTGGAAGACGACGGCCCTGGCATCCCTGCGGACCGGCGCGACCAGGTGTTCAGCCGAGGCACGCGCCTGGACGAACAGACCGATGGCCATGGCCTGGGGCTCGGCATCGTACGGGACATCGTCGATACCTGGGGCGGGACACTGGCCTTGCATGACAGTGAATGGGGCGGGTTGAAAGTCCTGATTGAACTGCCTAAGCGCTGACGTACTTCACGACCCAAGACCCCTTGTGGGAGCGGGCTTGCTCGCGAAAGCGGTGTGTCAGCTGAAAATTCATGACTGACACGACGTTTTCGCGAGCAAGCCCGCTCCCACAGGGACGGTGCGACAACGTAGCGTTCGAAAACCCGCCGCATGGCCCTTGCAGCCTGGCGCCGCTTGCTGCACAGTCGCGACCTTTTTGTCCGGTGGCTTTCCATCGCTGTGCTTTGAGGTAACGATGATAAATGCAGTAATTGCCGCGGTTGGCGTCATGTTGGTACTCAGCCTGTCCCGCGTGCATGTGGTGATCGCGCTGATTATCGGCGCGTTGGTGGGTGGCATGACCGGTGGCCTGGGCATCGAGGCGACGCTCAAGGCGTTCAACGCCGGCCTGGGCGGTGGGGCGACGGTGGCGTTGTCCTATGCGTTGCTCGGCGCGTTCGCGGTGGCGATTGCCAAGTCCGGCATGGCCCATGCCTTGGCCGACAAGGCTCTGGCCATGGTGGATCGCCAGGACGCCGCCGGTGGTTCCGGTGTGAAGTGGGTGCTGATCGGCTTGTTGGGCAGCGTCGCCGTCGCTTCCCAGAACATCCTGCCGATCCACATCGCCTTCATCCCGCTGTTGGTACCGCCGCTTCTGTATGTGCTGACCAAGCTCCAGCTCGACCGCCGGCTGATCGCCTGCGTCATGACCTTCGGCCTGATCACCCCCTACATGTTCCTGCCGGTGGGCTTCGGCAACATCTTCCTCAATGAAATTCTGCTGGCCAACATCGCCCGCAGCGGCGTGGATGTCAGCGGCATCAACGTCACCCACGCCATGGGCATCCCCGCGCTGGGCATGGTGTTCGGCCTGCTGCTGTCGTTCTTCAGCTACCGCAGGAAGCGGGTCTACGATCTGAAGAAAATCGCCCGGGTCGAGCAGGTGGCAGTGCGCTATAACCCGATGAGCCTGATGGTGGCCGGGCTTGCAGTGGTGGCGGCGTTCGCAGTGCAACTGTTGGTGGATTCGATGATCATCGGTGCCCTGGTCGGCTTCCTGATCTTTTCGCTGTCAGGCGTGGTGCGCTGGCGCGAGACCGACGATCTGTTCACCGAAGGCATGAAGATGATGGCGATGATCGGCTTTATCATGATCGCCGCCTCGGGTTTCGCCGAAGTGATGAAGGCCACCGGTGAAGTCCAGAGCCTGGTGGAAGCATCTGCAGGCTGGATCGGCCATAACAAGGGCATCGGCGCGCTGCTGATGCTGCTGGTGGGGCTGCTGGTGACCATGGGCATCGGCTCGTCGTTTTCCACGGTACCGATCCTGGCGACGATTTTCGTACCGCTGTGCCTGCAATTGGGGTTCAGCCCGCTGGCCATCGTCTGCATCGTCGGTACGGCGGGTGCTCTCGGCGATGCCGGCTCGCCGGCCTCGGATTCGACCCTGGGCCCGACCTCCGGCCTGAACATCGACGGCCAGCACAACCATATCTGGGACACTGTGGTGCCGACCTTCATCCACTACAACCTGCCGCTGCTGGCGTTTGGTTGGGTGGCGGCGATGGTGCTGTAGCCTCAAGACCGAGTCGCCTCAATCGCGAGCAGGCTCGCTCCCACAGGGAATTGCATTCCAATGTGGGAGATTCTATGTTGCAGGGCAACCCTGCAACATCGGCTTCGGCTGGTATTCGCTCTGATTTTTCATCAGAGCGAATGCAACTCGGCAGAGCTTACGGGCAAGCACCACCAATGCCTGAGTTTTTGAAAAGCCTCTTGCCAGGTATGACTCGTAGAAGGGTTTCCATCTAGGCGAGCGAGAGGCCGTCATCGCAGCGATGTGAGCTAAGCGCCTTATCTCTGGATCGCCTTTCTTGGTTAGATACCGGGGGCCATTCTTTTTGCCAGAGTCATCCACCCTCAGGTCCATTCCCAAAAACGCAATAAATGCATTGCTGTTCGCAAAATTGCCCCGCATGTAACTGGTGGCCAGTCCGGTTGCGACCAGCTCGCCTACGCCTTCGATGGCTTTACAACGGACGATGTTTTCTGCAATTCCTGAGTCTTTGCTGACCTTTCGTAGCAGTTTCTGAATAGCCTTGATCGCTTGCTCAAAGGCTGTTTGCTGAGTGGCCAGCGCTTCCTTCAGCAGAGGCTCGTCGATCCAGCTCAACATCAGAGCGGTATGATTTCTGACCAGCGTCGCACGTCTATGAAGCAAGCTCTTTAGCGTTGTGTAGGCCTTTGGAGGGGGACACCAGAGCCGCAGCTCGTGCTGTTCATTGGTCAAATACCGCGCTAACAAACGAGCATCACAAGGATCGTTCTTGGCTCGCTGCCCAATGCCGCGACGATAGTTACTTACCCGATAAGCATCCACGACATAAACCTGATGCCCCATCGCATGAGCCAAGTCGACGGTGTCCAGGTGATAAATGTTGGTAGCTTCAATGGCAATGGCGCTTTGGGCGGGCAACGTTTTAAGCCAGCGTTTTAGGGTTGTTCGATCATTCTTAACGGTATCTATCGTTTGCAGATCAGAGCGATATACAGCGATTTCGGCCTTAGCGACATCAATGCCAACAACCGTTTGCGAGGTAAGGATTGTCATAACAAATCCTCGGGGCTAGGGTTTAGGTGCTTGTCGGGGTCTACCTTTGCGCTGGCTTGCATCTATCGTCGATCTTGTCGATGAATTCCTTATTGGCGCTTTGGGTAGAAGGGGCGGGACGAGAAGTCTCCCACGGTCCGTACTGGCTAGAGTCGGAATCGAGCTTTTAGTCCCGCCCACCCCTTCAAGTCTAAACATACAAGCGAGCCTGCTCGCGATGGCTTTGTGTCGGTCTGTGTGGATTTTTTGACCGGGTACATATCCATTGCTGCGGTAACGGCCGCTTAGGGTTCCGCCCTTACGGCGGGTCACTTTTGGAAAAGCGCCAAAAGTAACCAAAAGCGCTCTGCCCCACCACTGGGCACCTCGCCAAGGCGAGGTGTTCCCTCACTCCGGCATTGCTCCGTGGGCCCGCCGCGAAGGGCCATCCATGGCCCAGCGCGGCTAACCCGGCATCCATGCCGGGTTGCCCACTACACAATGCCTGCGTTCGGCCCTTGTGGTTAACGGGGCGTCCAAGATCAAAAGCCAAAGCAAGAGCAAGAGCAAGAGCAAGAGCAAGAGCAAGAGCAAGAGCAAGAGCAAGAGCAAGAGCAAGAACAAGAGCGAAGCGGCCTGTACCGATAGCCACCACCTGTGGGAGCAAAGCTTGCTCGCGAGACGATCTGACAGCCGGCCTGTTTCTCCCGGTTGCCCTGCGATCCAACTGTGGGAGCGAGCCTGCTCGCGATAGCGGTGGGTCAGGTTGCTTCAATGTCGAATGGTTCTACGTCAGCGCGGATCAACGATATCCAATGCCCGACTCGCCAATAACTCACTGAGTTCGATCATCTGCTGGACACCCGAGGCGATATGCCGACGTGATCCGTCCAGGTCAAAGGTCAGATCATTGAGCAGGGCGTTGGCGGAGGCCAGCGTCTCACTGAGGTTAGCCAAGAGCGTTTCACTGTCCAGGCCCTCCACGACAGTGAACAGCTGGCCGGGTATTGGTTTTTTCTTGGGTTGGGGTTTTGGGTCGAGGTAATGGTTCAGGACGCGTTCGGTGACTTCATCGATTTTCTTCGAATCGGAGCCGACGTCGGCTGAGGTAGAGGCGGTTTCTGGAGGATTGGGAGTAACTTTGATCATATGTGGCATTCCGTTTACTGGTTGGAGCTGCCACGTTCGTTTCCAAGCGAGGGGGTGGCAGCCGTACGCAGGTTGGAAAACCAGGGTAAACGAGCCCGGCAGACCCCGAAGGTCTCCCGCGCACAGCCGCCATAACGAATCGTGCGAAAACGGACGCAAGCTTACGTTATGAGGAGCGCATTTGCGCTGTTTACTGGTCAGGTTTCCAAGCCCGGTCGCTGAATTGGCAGCGACGGCCCGAGAGTAAAGAGAGCCCTTCCCACCCGGCAACCGCCAGAACTCGTCGGAAAAATCTTCCTGAATCAAAAGTGTGTCCGACCATTCCCACAGATTTAGGTCGACTGTAAAGCCGCCATCGCGAGCAAGCTCGCTCCCACAGTTTGATTGGGTTAGAACCGGAAGAGTCAGGTCGGCCATCAGGCCGCCTCGCTTTGCTTTGTTTTGCTTTGCTTTGGCTTATGATCTGAGACGCCCCATTAACCACAAGGGCCGAACGCAGGCATTGCGTAGTGGGCATCCCGGCATGGATGCCGGGATAGCCGCGCTGGGCCATGGATGGCCCTTCGCGGCGGGCCCACGGAGTAATGCCGGAGTGAGGGAACACCTCGCCTTGGCGAGGTGCCCAGTGGTGGGGCACAGACCTTTTGGTTACTTTTGGGGCGTTTGCCAAAAGTGACCCGCCGTAAGGGCGGAACCATAGGTGGCCGTTACCACAGAAATGGATATGTACTCGATGAGGCCGCCATCGCGAGCAGGCTCGCTCCCACAGGTTGATCAGTGAGCGAGCAGGTCAGTACCCGTTGGACTCGTAATCAACAGAAAACGAAAACCCAACCACCCGCTCAACCCCCGTCTCCAACCGCCCATCCGGCCAAAGCCGCAACCACCGATACCCCGGCGCCTGCTCATCCACCGCAAAATCCACAGAACCAGGCTCAAACTGAATACAGGTCGAAGGCGAAGCCAACAACCGCACCCCATTGCGCTCCCGGTCGATCTCTTGGTGCACATGCCCCCAAAGCACAGCCCGCACCTGAGGAAACCGATCCAGCACCGCGAACAGCGCCTCGGGGTTACGTAACCCGATGGACTCCATCCAGGGGCAGCCAATCGACACCGGATGATGATGCAAACACACCAGATGATGCCGCTCCGGCGCCTCGCTCAAGGCATTGGCCAACAGAATCAATTGTTCCTCGGCCAGAAACCCCGGCACCGAACCTGGCACCGCAGAGTCCAGCAACGTAACGCGCCAATTGCCAACGTCCACCACCGGATCGAGCAACGTGCTCTTGACCGCAGCTTCCAGCATTACCCGCGGTTCATCATGATTGCCCGGAAGCCAACGCGCCGGCGCGCCGATCCGCCCGCTCATCTGCCGGAACGCCTCATAGGATTGCCGCGTACCGTCCTGGGACAAGTCACCCGTGGCAAGCAACAGGTCAATGTCCGGTTGTTGTCCCAGGACCAGGTCGATCACGGCCCGCAGGCTGTCACGGGTGTTCATGCCCAACAACTCGCCGTCGGCCTCGGCGAACAAATGGGTGTCGGACAGTTGGACCAACAACGCCGCATCGGCGGTGGTCAAGGTGGATACGCTCGGCAAATCGCTCTCTCCCAGGCGCGATCACGCCATTGGATGAAGTCGCAATTATGCGGGGGATGATCGAAAGGGGAAACCCGCGAACCGGAACCGGTTCACAACCCGCAACCGGCAAAGCTAGCGAACCACTTCGAACTCATGACCCAGCGCCAGGCAATGACTCAGCCACTCGCCCAGGAACAGGTTCAACTGGGCCTTCTCGTCCGGCTGGTGCATCGAGGCATTGGGATAAGGATAGATGCCGCGAAAGCGTCGTGCATGTTCAGCGCTGACCACTTCGGCCATGCGTGCATCGTGGTAGACCTGAACTTCCAGTTGCGGCACCGGCAACCAGGGCAGGCTGTGCTCCTGACGCACCTGCAACGTGGTGGTGTACGGACAGGTTTGCAACACTTCGAGGGCCAGCACGCCGAGCATCTGGTCGCCGTGGGTCACGGCGATGCGGCGCGGCGCCGGGTCGTTACGCATGTCCGGCAACAAGCGCATCAGGCGGGCGTAGTTGGCCTCACAGGCCGCCTGCAACCCCACCAGATCGACGCGATAGCGATCGCGCAGCTTGTTCAGGACCATAGCCCCCTCACTTCATCGCGGTTCAAGGCCAGCCATTGCAAGGCAATGATGCTGGCCGCATTGCAGATACGTCCGTCGCGTACCGCCTGCAATGCATCTTCATAGGCCCAGACCTTCACGCGGATGTCTTCGGCCTCTTCTTCAAGACCATGCAAGCCACTCGCCCCAGCACTGTCGCAACGTCCCAGGTAGAGATGCACGAACTCATTGCTGCCCCCCGGCGAGGGAAAATACTTGGTCATGGGCCACAACGCGGTGAAGACAAGCCCAGCTTCCTCCTGTGCCTCACGATGAGCAACTTCTTCCGGCTGTTCATCCTTGTCGATCAGGCCGGCCACCAGCTCCACCAGCCAGGGATTGACCGTCTTGCCCATGGCGCCTACGCGAAACTGCTCGATGAGCACCACTTCATCGCGCTGCGGATCGTAGGGCAATACGCACACCGCATCGTGGCGCACGAACAGTTCACGGTTGATTTCACGGCTCATGCCGCCAGCGAACAATTCGTGACGCAGATGGACGCGATCGAGTTTGTAGAAACCCTGATAGCAGTTTTCGCGCTTGACGATGTCCACGGCGGTCGGTGTGGCGTTGGCGAAATCAGTCATGACAGTCCTCGTATGGAGCGGATCGATGCGAGGTTCCTACCTCGGCTTCGCGCCATCCTAACGCGCCCACCCCCTTTGATGCAGCCCCTTTCCTCTCACCGGGATGGACGGCAGGGGGTGAAAGAATTCTAATGAGTTTAGTGGCGAACTGATTGCCCTGCTGGCAGTCGAAGCGGGGAGCTTTCCGCCTTTCCCAGTTTCATGAAGGACACCCATGTCGCTTTTCAAATTCGTTTCAGTGGCCCTCGTCGCCCTGGCCCTGGGCGCTTGTCAAAGCCTGTTCCAGCCCAACTATCGCGCCCCGCTGGAGAGCACCCGCGATGCCTCCGAGCAACTGCAACCCGGTTGCGCCAGCACCGACTGCCCCCTGGTGAACATCGATACCCTGCGCTTTCCCGCCGAGCCGGCCCTGGATGGCATCATCGAAAAACGCCTGCTGGAAATGACGCGTACCACTTCCGATGCTCCGGTGGCGCCGACATTGACAGCCTACCGCGAGCAATTCCTGCGCAGCGCCGCCCCTGGCACCAGCAGCTATTTGCAGGCCAAGGTACGGGAGCAACATGACGGACTGGTGATCATCGAGCTTTCCAGCTATCTGGCCACCGGCGGCGAGCACGGAACGCCGGGGCGCGGTTTCATCAACTACTCGCGCCAGCAACATAAAGTGCTGACCCTGTCGGACATGTTGCTACCGGGTCAGGAAGAGGCCTTCTGGAAAGCCGTCCAGGTCGCCCACAACAGTTGGCTGATCAGCACCAAACTGGATCAGGAGCCCGAGTTCATCAAGCAGTGGCCCTTCAAGAAAACCCAGAACGTGGCGCTGACCTACGGCGGGGTGATCCTCAAGTACGAAACGAGCACCATCGCGCCCTACGCCCTGGGTCATATCGAATTGAAGATTCCTTACCCGCGCCTCAACGGCATCCTCAAGCCCGAGCTGTTTCCCGGCCGTAGCTGAACGCCCGGCCCAGCACCAGTTGCAGCGACCCTGCCAGGACCAGCGATGGCAGGGTTGCGCCAACGTCCGGATAGACGTTGGCGAGCAGATGATAAGTACTCACTCCGCCCAACCACGCCAGCAGCGCCGGCCAGCGCAACGCAGTCGAAGCCACTTGGCCGCTGCGCTTGCGCAGGATGAAATGATCCACCAGCACCACCCCGAACAGCGGCGCGAACACTGAGCCGATCAACAACAGGAAGTTCTGGTACTGCGCCAACGGCGCGAAGCAGGCGATCAGCGTGCAGATGACACCAATGGCCAAGGCCAGGTGCTCGACCTTCACCCCCGACAGCATTGCGCTGGACACCGCCGCCGAATGAATGTCGGCAAAGGCGTTTTCCGATTCGTCCAGCAGAATCAACAGCAACGGAATGCCCAATCCGGCGCCCGCCAGGGCCAGCAGCAATGCATTGACCTCACCGCTTGGCGCAAAGGCGAGGGTGTAGGCGACGCCCAGGCTCATCAGCCAGAAGTTACCGATGAAAAAGCCCAGGGCGGTGCCGCCGAAGACATTTGTGGCGCGCTTGCCGAAACGTGAATAGTCGGCAATCAGCGGCAACCACGACAAAGGCATGGCAATCGCGATATCGAATCCCACCGCCAGTGACATCGAGCCGTCGCCCGCCCGAGCCCACAATGCCGCCAGGTCGGCCTTGGCGAACAGGTTCCAGGTCAGCCACAGGCAAGCCCCCAACAGCAACCAGATACCCCATTTGCGCAGCACTTTGCGCACGAACGTCAGCGGTCCACTCACGGCAAGCAAGGTCGCCAGCGCGCCAAAGAACAAGGTCCACAGCAGCGGGTTCGCGCCCAGGCTGTCTTCGCTGAAAGCCCGGGCGCCGAGCAGGCTGGCGGCGTCGCGCATGACGATGATTTCGAACGAGCCCCAGCCAATCAGTTGCAACAGATTCAACACCGCCGGCACGCTCGCGCCTTTGCTGCCGAGGCTGAGTTTGAGGGCGGCCATGGCCGACAGGCCGGTGTCGCTGCCGATCACGCCAACGGCCGCCAGTAGCAGGACGCCCACCAACGTGCCGAGGAAAATCGCCAGCAACGAACCGCTCAGCCCGAGGCCCGGCGCAAGCAAGGCGCCGACTTGCAGGACCATGAGGCCGATGCCCAGGGAAAACCAGAGGGAGAACAGATCTCGGGCGCCGAAGACGCGTTTGTCCAGGGGGACTGGTGTGTCTGGGGAGTAAGTGCTGGGTTGGATGTTCAAGGGGGTTATCTCTGCAGAATATTTGTCGTTTTGATAATCGCTTTCGCGAGCAAGCCCGCTCCCACAGTGAACCTGCTGTGAACACACCTTCGGTGCACACCAGCAATCCACTGTGGGAGCGGGCTTGCTCGCGAAGACGGCGGCGAGATCACCATCGCCCTCAGCCCTACATCACACTTTCTTGTAAAGCTGACTGCCTTCCTGCTTGAACCGCTCGGCCTGCTCGGCCATCCCCTGGGCGACGTCCACATCCACCGCTTCGATGCGCTGGTTGGCCGCGTACTCCCGGACTTCCTGGGTGATTTTCATCGAGCAGAACTTCGGTCCGCACATCGAGCAGAAGTGCGCCACCTTGGCCGAGTCCTTCGGCAGGGTTTCGTCGTGGTACGAGCGGGCGGTGTCCGGGTCCAGGCCGAGGTTGAACTGGTCTTCCCAACGGAATTCGAAGCGCGCCTTGCTCAGAGCGTTGTCGCGGATCTGCGCGCCGGGGTGACCTTTGGCGAGATCGGCGGCGTGAGCGGCGATCTTGTAGGTGATGATCCCGGTCTTCACGTCATCCTTGTTCGGCAGGCCCAGGTGTTCTTTCGGCGTCACGTAGCAGAGCATGGCGCAGCCGAACCAGCCGATCATTGCCGCGCCGATACCGGAAGTGATGTGGTCGTAGCCCGGCGCGATGTCGGTGGTCAGCGGGCCAAGGGTGTAGAACGGCGCCTCGTCGCAGCATTCGAGCTGCTTGTCCATGTTCTCTTTGATCAATTGCATCGGCACGTGGCCCGGGCCTTCGATCATGCATTGCACGTCGTGCTTCCAGGCAATCTTGGTCAGCTCGCCGAGGGTTTCCAGCTCGCCGAACTGCGCTTCGTCATTGGCGTCGGCAATCGAGCCCGGACGCAGGCCATCGCCCAGCGAGAAGCTGACGTCGTAGGCCTTCATGATTTCGCAGATGTCTTCGAAATGGGTGTAGAGGAAGTTTTCCTTGTGGTGCGCCAGGCACCACTTGGCCATGATCGAACCGCCACGGCTGACGATGCCGGTGACGCGCTTGGCGGTCATCGGTACATAGCGCAGCAGCACGCCGGCATGGATGGTGAAATAGTCGACGCCCTGCTCGGCCTGTTCGATCAGCGTGTCGCGGAACAGCTCCCAGGTCAGGTCTTCGGCCACGCCACCGACTTTTTCCAGGGCCTGGTAGATCGGCACGGTGCCGATGGGTACCGGCGAGTTGCGGATGATCCACTCGCGGGTTTCATGGATGTGCTTGCCGGTGGACAGGTCCATCACCGTGTCCGAGCCCCAGCGAATGCCCCAGGTCAGTTTCGCCACTTCTTCTTCGATGGACGAACCCAGGGCGCTGTTGCCGATGTTGCCGTTGATCTTCACCAGGAAGTTGCGGCCGATGATCATCGGTTCCAGTTCGGTGTGGTTGATGTTGGCCGGGATGATCGCACGGCCACGGGCGATTTCGTCACGCACGAATTCCGGGGTGATGACCTTCGGGATGCTGGCGCCGAAGCTGTGGCCGGCGTGTTGCTGGTCCAGCAGTCCGGCTGCGCGGGCTACTTCCAGCTTCATGTTTTCGCGGATGGCGACGTATTCCATCTCGGCGGTGATGATGCCCTTGCGCGCATAGTGCATCTGGCTGACGTTGGCGCCCGGCTTGGCGCGACGCGGGTTATTGACGTGGGCGAAGCGCAGCTTGGTCAGTTCGGGGTCGGCCAGGCGCTGCTGGCCGAAGTTGGAGCTCAGGCCCGCCAGGCGCTCGGTGTCGCCACGGGCTTCGATCCACGGCGAGCGCACGTCGGCCAGGCCTTTGCGCACATCGATGATCACGTTCGGATCAGTGTAGGGACCCGAAGTGTCGTACACGGTCACTGGCGCGTTGATCTCGCCGCCGAAGTCGGTGGGGGTCACGTCGAGGCTGATCTCGCGCATGGGCACGCGGATGTCCGGGCGGCTGCCCTGGACGTAGATTTTTTGCGAGCGGGTAAAGGGCTGAACCGATTGCTGATCGACCTGGGCCGAATCACTGAGGTTGATCGCGTTTTTTGATTTTGTCGTCATCACGGGCTCTCCAGACACACATCCAGGCAGTGGATTTTTGTCGGAGCGAACCTGTTACGAATGGACGCATCCCGGCACGGTTGTGCGGATGCTGTGCTTGATGCAAGACGTGTTCGATTGTCGAACAATACCCCGGACGAAGCACAAGAGGACTCGCCGGGTGACGAGAAATCTTGTTCCCTACGCAGGCGCTAACCTGATCAGGTTCAACGGGATCCGAAATTATTCGATCTCAGCCTCATAGCAAGGCACCCCGACAAGAACCCGGCCAGTCTAGACACAACCACGAGAGAACGCCATCGCCGCGGCAAAAGGCGTGATGAATGGCGCAAATACAGGATTGTTGCCGTGCGTGCGCACAACTACACTCGCTACGCCGCGCCTTTTGTGCGCACTCATTTGTCTAGGGATCGCCTCATGCTGCGCAAACTCTCACTGGCCCTCGCCGTGTCTTGTGCGTCCAACGGAATGGCCTGGGCTGCCGAAGCGCCCTTATCCACCAGAACCGATCTGGTGAGCGTGTACCAGGAAGCAGTCGATAACAACGCCGACCTGGCCGCCGCCCGTGCCCAGTACGGAGCTCAGAAAGAAGTGGTGCCCCAGGCCCGCGCCGGGTTGTTGCCCAACCTGTCCGGCGGCGCAGAAGTCGCCAACGTTCGCACCGATATCGATCAGCCCGCCGCCATCGCTACCCGCAGTGCCCGTTCATACCAGGCGACGCTGTCCCAGCCGCTGTTCCGTGCCGACCGCTGGTTCCAGTTCCAGGCTGCCAAGTCGGTGAACGAACAAGCGGCGCTGCAATTGTCCGCCACCGAACAGAACATGATCCTGCAGAGCGCCGAGAGCTATTTCAATGTGCTGCGAAGCCAGGACAACCTGGCCTCGACCAAGGCCGAGGAAGCAGCGTTCAAGCGCCAGCTCGACCAGTCCAACGAGCGCTTCGACGTGGGCCTGTCGGACAAGACCGACGTACTGCAATCCCAGGCCAGCTACGATACCGCGCGGGCCAACCGGATCCTCGCCCAGCGCCAGGTCGAGGATGCGTTCGAAGCGCTGATCACCCTGACCAACCGTCAGTACAACTCGATCCAGGGCATCGTCCACACGTTGCCAATCCTGCCACCGACCCCGAACGACGCCAAAGCCTGGGTGGACACTGCCGCCAGACAGAACCTCAACCTGCTGGCCAGCAACCATGCCGTCGACGCCGCCGAAGACACCCTGCGCCAGCGCAAGGCCGGTCACGCTCCGACCCTCGATGCCGTGGCGAAATATGAGAAAGGCGACAACGATGCGCTGGGCTTCAGTAATCCGAACCCGATTGGCCGGCCGTATGGTGGCGATGTCGAGCAGCGCACCCTGGCCCTGCAACTGAACATCCCCATCTACAGCGGCGGCCTGACCAGCTCCCAGGTCCGCGAGTCCTACTCGCAACTGACCCAGACCGAACAGCAGCGCGAAGGCCTACGCCGGCAGGTAGTGGAGAACACCCGCAACCTGCATCGAGCGGTGAACACCGATGTTGAGCAGGTCCAGGCCCGACGCCAGTCGATCATTTCGAACCAGAGCGCGGTGGAAGCCACGGAAATCGGTTATCAGGTGGGCACGCGCAATATCGTCGATGTGCTCGACGCTCAGCGCCAGCTGTACACCTCGGTGCGCAACTACAACAACGCCCGCTACGACTACATCCTCGATAACCTGCGCCTCAAGCAAGCCGCCGGCACCCTGAGCCCGGCCGACTTGCAGGACCTGTCGCGCTACCTCAAGCCTGATTACAACCCGGACAAGGACTTCCTGCCACCGGACCTGGCGCAGGCAGCGGCGGAGCAACTGCGCTCAAGGCCGGCTCAGTGAAAAACCTATAGGAACGAGGCTGGAGGAATCCATGCCTGTGGGAGCAAAGCTTGCTCGCGATGCAAACACTGCGGTTTGAGCAAAGACCGGGTTGCATCCATCGCGGGCAAGCCTTGCTCCCACAGGTCTTGCTCCCACTGACCGTCAGTCGATCAACCGCCCCAACCCATCCAGCAACCGCTGCAGCGCCCCCTGATTGGTACGCATCACCGCAAGCCCCGCCTCGGCCATACGCTGGGCATCGCGGGGCAGTTCGAACAGGCGTTGCACAGCCAGGGCCAGGCTTTCGGCATCCTCGACTTCCTGCAAGGCCCCGGCGGCGCGCAGTTGCGCGGCGATTTCAAGAAAGTTGAACAGGTGTGGGCCACTCAGCACAGGCTTGGCCAGCGCCGCCGGCTCCAGCAGATTGTGTCCGCCGTTGGGCACCAGACTGCCACCGACGAACGCGCTATCGGCCAGCGCATAAAGAAACAACAGCTCGCCCATGGTGTCGCCCAGCAGCACCGAGGACTGCGCAGTCACCGGCTGGGCTCCGGAGCGGCGGATCGTGGCAAAGCCTTCGCTTTCACAGAGTCGGTACACCGAGTCGAAACGCTCGGGATGACGGGGCACCAGGATCAGCAACGCATCGGGATAGCTGGCGAGCAATCGGCGGTGGGCGGCCAGCACCACTTCGTCTTCGCCTTCATGGGTGCTTGCGGCAATCCACACCGGACGCTCCGTCGCCTGCCATTGTCGGCGCAGGGCGCTGGCGCTTTCGAGCAGTTGCGGGTCGATGGTCAGGTCGAATTTGATGGAACCGGTCACCGCGATGGTTTCGTCACGGGCACCCAGTTGACGGAAACGCTCGGCCTCGGCGTCGGTCTGGACGGCGAACAAGCTCATCTCGGCCAACATCGGCCGGGTAAGCCTCGGAAAGCGCCCGTAGCCACGCGCCGAGCGTTCCGACAACCGGGCGTTGGCCAAGGCCACGGGAATACCCCGCCTGGCGCACTGATGGATGTGATTGGGCCACAACTCGGTCTCCATGATCACCGCCAGCGTCGGGCGAACCCGGTCGAGGAAACGCTTTGCGGCACAGGGCAAGTCGTAAGGCAGATAGCAATGCTGGATACGCGGCTCGTTGGCGAACAACGCCTGGATTCGCTCCGACCCCGTAGGCGTCATGCAGGTGACGGTGATCGGCAACTGTGGATAACGTTGCAGCAAGGCACGGATCATCGGCGCGGCGGCAATGCTTTCGCCCACCGACACGGCATGGACCCAGATGCCACCCGGCACCATGACCGGCAGCCCCCAGGAGAATCGCTCGCCGATGCGCCGGGCATACGCCGGCGCCTTGCGAGCCCGCAGCCACAGCCGAATCGCTACCAGTGGCAGCCCCAGGTAAAACAATGCGCTATAGAGAGTTCTGTTCATGGCGGCGGAGTTTATCGGGTTTTCAGCCGATCGCCTGCAACTGCACGGCAAAACGTTCCGCCAGCCAGCGTCCGGCCGGGCCCAGGGGTTCGTCGCGACGCCAGACCAGCTCCACCACCAGAGCCGGCGGGGTCCATTCGCTGTTGAGTTCGATCATCTCTCCCTGATACGCCGGGTATTGCACCACGTGGCGTGGCAGCCAGGCCCAACCCAGGCCACTCCTCAACCATTCGGCCAGGACATAGAAACTGTCGGCGCGCCAGACGTGCGGGCTGGCCTGCTCGCTGCCGGGATAAACACTGGACTGGGTCGCCATGAGCAACTGCCGGTGCCGGGCCATTTCCAGGCAACTGACGTAGTCGAGCGCCGCCATGGGGTGGTCGCGCCCGCACACCGTCACCATCTCGACACTGCCCAGCACTCGGCGCTCCAGCGCGTCGGGAATCTGGTCATGACGAAACAACAGCCCAAGGTCGGCACGGCGCTCCACGAGTTTGCGCGCCACATCACCTTGGGCGGCGCTGGCCAGTTGCACTTCCAGGGTGGGAAATCGCTCGGCCAGGGCCGCCAGGCTGTCAATAACCGGCTGGTAAGGCATCGCTTCGTCCTGGGCCAGGCGCAGCCGTGCTTCCTGTCCCCGCATCAGGGCCAGGGCCCGGCCATTGAGGCGCTCGCACTGGCGCAGCACTTCCCGCGCCTCTTCCAGCAGCGCCTCCCCGGCTTCGGTGAGCTTTGGCTGACGACCGCTGCTGCGCTCGAACAAGCTCACCCCCAGGTCGGTTTCCAGCATGGCAATCGCGCTGCTGATAGCCGATTGGGCCTTGCGCTGATCCCGGGCCACGGCCGAAAACGAACGCTTCTCGGCGACGCCGACAAACAGCCGCAATTGCTCCAGGTTCCACTGAACGTTCATTGCCCAACCCATCTAGAATACAGATAGGTAATGACTTTACCCCATCTGGGCGTTCCCTAGAATGATCCCATCGAAAGCGCATCAGACCACGAGGAATCGCCCATGAACGCCTACTACTACCTGGCCATCGCCATCTGCGCCGAAGTGATTGCCACCGTTTCCATGAAAGCGATCAAAGGGTTGAGCACGCCGCTGCCGCTGTTACTGGTCATCGTCGGGTACGCTACCGCCTTCTGGATGCTCACCCTGGTGGTGCGCACCGTTCCGGTGGGCGTGGCATATGCGGTCTGGGCCGGGCTGGGTATCGTGATGGTCAGTGTCGCCGCCCTGTTCCTCTACGGGCAGAAGCTGGACGTGCCGGCGATGCTGGGAATGGCGCTGATTGTGTTGGGGGTTGTGGTGATCCAGCTTTTTTCGAAAACGGCAGGGCATTGAAGCTGCAAGCACAGGCTGACGCTCTGGCTTGTAACTTGAAGCTTGAAGCTTGAAACTTGCAGCTTTATCCGCTCCGAGGTCGCTGCATGCCATCCGTTATTTCCACCGACGTGCTGATAGTCGGCGCCGGAGTCGCCGGCCTCTGGCTGAACGCACGCCTGCGCCGCCAGGGTTTCTCGACTGTACTGGTGGAAAGCGCCAGCCTGGGTGGCGGGCAGAGCGTCAAGTCCCAGGGCATCATTCATGGCGGCGCCAAGTACGCGCTGCATGGCGCGCTGACCGGGGCCTCGGAAGCCATCGCCGACATGCCGCGCCGCTGGCGCCAAGCCCTGAGCGGCGACGGCGAGTTGGACCTGTCGGGCGTGCGGCTGCTGTCGGAAGCCCATTACCTGTGGTCGCCCGGCACCCTGGCCGGCAACCTCACCAGCTTCTTTGCCAGTAAGGCCGTGCGTGGGCGCGTCGATCAGGTCAAGGGCGAGCAACTGCCCGAAGCCCTGCAGGACAAACGCTTCAAGGGCAAGGTCTATCGCCTGGCAGAACTGGTGGTGGATGTCCCCAGCCTGATCGCGCGCCTGGCAGAACTGGCCGGCGATGGACTGCTCGCCGGTCAGCGCATCGAACCGCTGCGCGAACGCGACGAACTGGTGGGTCTGATGGTTGACGACCGTGAGATCCGCGCCCAACGCATCGTACTGAGCGCCGGGGCCGGCACCGCCGACCTGCTTGCCGCCCTGGGCCTCGATCAGCCGGCCATGCAGCGCCGGCCGCTGCACATGGTCCTGGTCAAGGGCCCCAGCCTCAAGCCACTTTACGCCCACTGCCTCGGGGGCGGCCCCAAGCCACGCATCACGGTCACCACGCACCCGGCCGCTGATGGCCAATGGGTCTGGTACCTGGGTGGCGACATTGCCGAAGCCGATGGCGTGGCCCGCGACTCCGCCGCGCAAATCGCCACGGCCCAGAAGGAGCTCGGTCAATTGCTGCCTTGGATCGATCTCAGCACGGCACAATGGGCCACGCTGCGAGTGGATCGTGCCGAACCACTGCAATCGGGCTTGACCCGTCCGGACAATGCCTTCCTGGCCGAGCAGAACCGCCTGCTGGTGGGTTGGCCGACCAAGCTGGCCCTGGCTCCGGATTTTGCCGACCGGGTGATCGCGTCACTGCAACGAGACGGCATCGTGCCAAGCCATCCGGCCCCACTGCCGGACCTGCCGAAACCACCCATGGGCGTACCTGCCTGGGAGCAATTGCTGCCATGAGCCAGCCAACCCTGCACGATCTCCACCGCCCGCTGGGCCATGGTGGCCCGATGGTTTCGCCCTTGGGCCTGGGCACTGTCAAGCTAGGTCGCGATCAAGGCGTCAAATACCCCAACGGTTTCCGGATTCCCGATGATGACGAAGCGCGCATGTTGCTCAAACTGGCGCGCGACCTGGGCATCAACCTGATCGACACCGCGCCGGCCTACGGCCGCAGCGAAGAACGTCTCGGCCCACTGTTGCGTGGCCAACGCCAGGACTGGGTGATTGTCAGCAAGGTCGGCGAAGAGTTCAGCAACGGTCAGTCGCGCCACGATTTCAGCGCCGCCCACACCCGCTTTTCGGTGGAGCGCAGCCTCCAGCGCCTGGAAACCGATTACATCGACCTGGTACTGGTGCATTCCGATGGCAACGACCTGGCGATCCTCAACGACAGCGAGGTCTACCCGACCCTCGCGGCCCTCAAGCGCGAGGGCAAGATCGGTGGTTTCGGCTTTTCCGGCAAAACCGTCGACGGTGGCCTGAAGGCGCTGGAGCAAGGCGATTGCGCGATGGTGACTTACAACTTGAACGAACGCAGCGAGAAAGCGGTCATTGACTACGCTAACGATCACGGCAAGGCGATCCTGGTGAAAAAGGCATTGGCCAGCGGCCATGTCTGCCTGACCCCGGGGATGGATCCGGTCCGCGCCAGTTTCGAACTCTTGTTTGCGCATCCGGGTGTCGCCAGTGCTATTGTCGGCACCATCAATCCGCTGCACCTCGCCCATAACGTCGCGACCGTCGCCACGGTCCTACGAGAAAACTGACACCGCATTTCGCGGTATGAAGCAGGAGCCGACATGCCGCGTACGCTTATCAGAAAAAACCCCAGCAACTTCAAGACCCTGCCCCTGTTCGTCGAAGCGACACCCGAAGGCCTCACGTACCAGAGCGTCGGGATGCCGCTGAACTTTGCCCAGACTTTGCAACGCCGCCGTCCCGTAACGGTCGCCGATGCCGAACGCTTCTCCCTGGAGTTGGCAAACCTGGGGGTCTCGGTGCGTCTGACCCTGCATTGGCAGAACCGTGATTATTGGGTGCTGGTGCGCCAGCGACGGCAGGATCGCGGCGATGTAGTGCTCAAGCTGATTTCCGGCTACGTCCCGGCTCACGAACTGAACCTGCCGCTGCTCACCGCCATTCAGGAAGTGGCGGAGGAGTGTCTCCTGGAAACCCCCGAAGGTTGGCTTGGCGGACGCTTCAACGACACTTGGCTGCCGGCCCCCTACGCCGCCGCCTTGCATTATCGCGAAGCCTTGCCGTTTCGCCTGGCCCCGCTGTCCGGTTCGGCGCGCCCGGTGCGTAGCGCCAACCTGCAGTTGATCGAGCGGCCACGGGCCTATGTGCATCTGCCGACGGCATCGCTGCAGCTGATCTACGATTTGCGCCTGGATGTGCCCAGGGAAGCCAAGTCGCTGAGCCTGTTTCATGTCGATGAGCGCCTGGAAGGCGACCAACTGGTTGCGAGGCTGGATCGCAAGCGCCCCGATCTTTACCTGATGCCACTGCACGACGGGCAGCCCTTGCCCGAGTTGTACACCCTGAAAAAAGACCAGTTGTATCCCGCCAGCACCCGAGGGCTGTACCTGGCGGAAAGTTTTGCCAGGCAGGACGGCTGGCTGGTGCGAGATGAACGGATTCGTTGGAAGGACTGGCTGCGCCAGCAAGGGCTGACGCCAGTGGGCAAGGAGTCCGGGCTGACGCTATTGAAGGGCAAGGCCCGGCAATTGCTCAAGAAGATCGTGCCGCGCAAGGCGGCCCGTTAGAAGAATGGATCAGTGGGAGCCACGCTCCCATCGATCCGTCTGCGGAGCACTTCAGTTATTGCGGATTTTTTCCACAATCGCGGTCGTCGAGCTGTTTTCCACCAACCCCAGCACTTTCACGGTACCGCCGTACGCGGTGACGATGTCCGCCCCCACGACCTGGTCGATCCCGTAATCGCCGCCTTTCACCAGCACATCCGGCTTGACCTCGCGCAGCAGGTTTTCCGGTGTGCCTTCGCTGAAGCTGATCACCCAATCCACCGCACCAAGACCGGCCAGGACAGCCATGCGTCGGTCGACGCTGTTGATCGGACGCCCCGGCCCCTTGAGACGGCTCACGGAAGCATCGTCATTGACCGCAACGATCAAGCGATCGCCCTGAGCCCTGGCCTGCTCGAGGTAGGTCACGTGGCCGGCATGCAGGATGTCGAAGCAGCCGTTGGTGAACACGATGGTCTCGTTATGGGCACGCGCATCGTCGACCGCCAGCAGCAACTGCTCCAGGCCGAGCACGCCTCGCTCGGAGCCTTCTTCACGCTGGATGGCGCGACGCAGTTCCGGGGCACTGATGGCCGCCGTACCGAGCTTGCCGACGACGATGCCCGCCGCCAGGTTCGCCAGGGCCACTGCATGAGGCAGTTCCTCGCCGGCGGCAATCGCCGCGGCCAGGGTAGAAATCACGGTATCGCCAGCACCCGTCACATCGAACACTTCCCGAGCGCGAGCCGGTAGGTGCAAGGCCGGGTGATCGGGACGCAGCAGGGTCATGCCATGCTCGCCACGGGTCACGAGCAGCGCACCGAGGTCCAGGTCCTGCATCAACTGTGCGCCCTTGCTTACCAGCTCATGCTCATCGACACAACCGCCGACGATGGTTTCGAACTCACTGAGATTCGGCGTGATCAGGCTCGCGCCACGGTAGATGGAAAAATCCTTGCCCTTGGGATCGGCCAGTACGGGAATACCACGGGCACGGGCGGCCTGGATCAATGCCTGATGATTTTTCAGCGCGCCTTTGCCGTAATCGGACAACACCAGCACCTTGATGCCATCGAGCATCTGGTCGACCTCGGCACCCAGGGCCAGGGGATCGGTGGCGAACGGTTCTTCGAAATCGATCCGCAGCAGTTGCTGGTGACGGCTCATGACCCGCAGCTTGACGATAGTCGGCTGATGCGCGACGCGCTGGAATCTCGCCCGCACGCCAGCGCCTTTGAGGCTATTGGCCAGGCTGTCGGCGGCCTCGTCGTCGCCGGTGACGCCAACCAGGGAGGCCGGGGCGCCGAGCGCGGCAATGTTCAACGCGACGTTGGCCGCGCCACCGGGACGATCCTCGATGTGCTCGACCTTGACCACCGGCACCGGTGCCTCGGGAGAAATCCGTGAGGTACCGCCATGCCAATAGCGGTCGAGCATGACATCGCCGACCACCAGGACAGGGGCTTGATCGAATCGCGGCATCGACAACTTCATGGAGCATCCCACATACAAAATGAACAGGGGCGCGATATTAGCACAGGGTGGAGATAGGCTCGTCCATGGCAGTCGCAAGCCGCTCCTTTAATTACGTTGGCAGCAAGGCCGCAAGCCGGTCGCAGGCCTGGGACAACTCCACTTCGCAGGTATTGATTTCGCATTCAGGCGCCAAGGGCGCTTCGTAGGGACTGTCGAGCCCTGTGAAATTCTTGATACGTCCAGCGCGCGCCTCGCGGTACAGCCCCTTGGGATCCCGCTCGGCGCAGACCTCGAAAGGCGTGCTCACGTACACTTCCACGAACTCGTCCGGGGAAAACAGTCGCCGGGCCGCGTCCCGATCGGCACGGAACGGCGAAATTGCCGCGACGATGACAATCAGGCCGGCATCGACCATAAGCCGTGCCACTTCGGCAATGCGCCGGACATTTTCCTTGCGGGCCTCATCGTCCATTCCGAGGTCCCGACACAGCCCCCGGCGCAGGTTATCGCCATCAAGCAGACTGGTATGCAAGCCCTGCCGATTGAGCTGCACTTCCAACGCATTGGCCAGGGTCGACTTGCCGGCTCCCGACAACCCGGTCAACCAGATGCAACAGGGGCGCTGAGACTTCAGCGTGGCCCGGTCCCCGGGCGTAAGCGCCAGCGCGCAGGGGCGGATCTGCGGCTGTTGCATCGATACCTTTGACGTCTCATCCATAAGCCAGTCTCCCGTAGTCGCGCGGCCAGCACTCCGTATCAGGCGATATCCTGGGCGGGCGCATCCAGGCCCATGGCGTGAAGACGCGCGTAGTAGCCATTCTGGGCGAGCAGTTCGCCGTGGGTGCCACGCTCGACGATGCGGCCCTGGTCCATCACCAGAATCAGATCAGCCTTTTCAATAGTCGACAGGCGGTGGGCAATGACCAGTGTCGTGCGACCTTTCATCACCTGATCCAGCGCGGCCTGGATATGCCGCTCGGACTCGGTGTCCAGCGCCGAGGTAGCCTCGTCCAGAATCAACAGCGGAGCGTTCTTGAGCAATGCCCGGGCGATGGCCAGGCGTTGGCGCTGTCCGCCGGAGAGCAGCACACCGTTCTCTCCGACTTCGGTATCCAGCCCTTGGGGCAACTGCTCGATGAAGTCCATGGCATAGGCATCCCGGGCGGCTTTCTCGATGTCGGCCCGGGGCGCGCCGGCCAGGTCACCGTAGGCGATGTTGTTGGCCACCGTGTCGTTGAACAGCGTGACATGCTGGGTTACCTGGGCAACATGCCGGCGCAGATTGCGCAGGCGATAGTCTTCGATTTCCACGTCGTCGAGCAGGATCTGGCCGATTTCATGGTGATAGAAGCGCGGGATGAGGCTCGCCAGGGTCGACTTGCCGCTGCCCGAACGACCGACCAGCGCAATCATCTGTCCGGGGGCCGCGGTAAAGCTGATGTCCTTGAGCACCTCGCGCTCGGCGCCGGGGTAGGTGAAGCTCAGGTTGCGCACATCGAGGCGACCACTGACGCGCTCCTGCTCGACCGTGCCGTTGTCGACTTCCGGTTCGACGTCCAGTTGTTCGAAAATGCTCTCGGCGCCAGCCACGCCTTTCTGGATCGTGGAGCTGACTTCCGAAAGCTGGCGAATCGGCTTGGGCAGCAGGCCGGCGGCAGTGATATAGGCCACCAGATCGCCGGCCGTCGCATCGCCGCGCAGGAACAGCACCAGGAACATCAGGGCCGCCATGGCGGTGTAGATGACCAACTGCAGCATCGGCGTATAGACCGCGCCAGTGCGGGTCATGCGCAGTTGCCTGTCGGTGTTGCCCTGGCTGGCCTGGGCAAAGCGCTGCTCTTCGTAGGCCTCGCCACCGAAGCTGCGCACGACGCGGTAGCCCTGGATGGTTTCGGACGCCACGTGCGTCACGTCGCCCATGGCCACCTGGATCTTTTTGCTCTGCTTACGGAATTTCTTGCTGGTATTGCTGACCATGAAGGCGATCAGCGGCAGGATCGCCAGCATCACCAGAGTCAGTTTCCAGTTCATCCAGACCAGGTAAGCGAAGAGGAACACCACGGTGAGGCCTTCGCGGATTACCACCTTGATGGCATCGGTCGCGGCACCGGTGACCATGGTCACGTTGAATGTGATGCGGGAGATCAGATGCCCCGAATTGTGGGTGTCGAAATAGCGGTTGGGCAGCACCAGCAATTTGTTGAACAGCTCCACCCGCAAGTCGTGTACCAGCCCCAGGGAAACCCGGGCCAGGTAGTAGTTCCCCAGGAACGACCCCAGGCCCTGCCAGGCGGCGATCAGGATGATCAGCAATGGCACCGCCATCAGCAATTTCAAGTCCTTGAGGTACGCCACGTTGGGAAAGAGCACCGCATCGGGGTTGCTCAAGCCATCGACGAAATATTTGAGGATCCCGGCCAGCATGGGTTGGGTGGAAGCAAATATGACGAAACCCACGATACTCAGCAAAAAGATGCCCACGTAGGGTTTGACGTATCCCAGCAGCCGAAAATAGATTTTCAGGCTGGAATCCTGTTCCGCTTTGGGCGGTGCATCACTCATCGTAGAGCTCACTGTTAGGAAGAACGCGGAATTTTATCACAGCCATCCGGCATGACCCGCGTCCAGGTCAAAAGGCCGGCCAAACCAATCGGCAACCAGCTGATGAACCATTCGGCGCGCGGAGTCCCGGTCAGGCTCGCGGCGTCGAACTGCATCGCCAGGAACGAGAATATCCACATACCGAGCACGCCACGGCCCAGCAGCGTCTCGCGAGCCCGCCAGGCTTCTCGCAGCACGGCGAACCAGACGATGCACCACAACACCAATCCCGGCAAACCAAGCTGGATGGCGACATGGCTGAACAGGTTGTGCGCGTGTTCAAAGGAAATGCGGCCGACGGAAACCCGGTAGTCTCCCGCCAGTCCCAGGCCACCCCATGGGCGCTCGGCAATCATGCGCAGACTCGACATGAAGATTTCGGGTCGGTAGGAAGCACCGCGTGCCAGGACCAACGGTTCGAGCAGCCAGAAGGTCAACATGGCGAGCACCAGAGCCGTCGCGGCGATAAAGCGGGTGCGCCGGTCCCGACAGTAGATCGGCATGGCCAGTACGCTGAGTAGCAGGGCCAGCGCCGCACCGCGACTCTGGCTCATCACGACAAATACGCCCAGCAACGCGAGGGCCACCCCATAGACGATCTGAAATCCGATGGAACGCGGTATCCAGTGCAGCATCCAGATCACCGCCAGTCCGATTACATAGCCACCCAGAATCGGATGGGCCAGTTCGCCCAATCCCCCCAAGCGCGCCACCCAGGGATTGTTTTTGATTCCGTAGAAATAAATGATTGCCATCAGGGCTGTCAGCGCAAGTCCAACACCTCCCCACTGCATGATGCGAATCACTCGATCTGGCTGCCCGTCGGCCAGGATCGGGAAGAACAGCAGAAACGCCAGGATATAGAGCAACCGCTTGGCTTCGCGCGCCGGCTCCGGTGCGTGAGCCCAGAGCAAGGTAATCAGCGCCCAGATCGCCAGCGCAAGCAATGTCGTATAGATCAGACGTTGGGCATGCCACAGCTGCGCCAGCCGATCACGGGCCGGCCAGGCGAGCACGATTACCGGTAACCAGACAAAGACGACCAGACCCTGCTGATAAATCTTGTTGGTCGGTGCCAGGGCGATTGCCAGCAAAAACCATAATAAGCCAAAAGCCATCCAGCCCTGCGCCCAGCGTCTCGCTTGCATCTTCGCTCCTAATACGGCTCACCCGCCAAACCGGCATGGTTAAAACGAAAAGTTTTGGGCATCATGGCCCGCCATGGTACCGGCTCTTTCAACAAGGTTTCCCTACGATGCAATCCACTCGGCTTCCCCAAGCCGCTTTGAATCAATTGATTGAAGGCGCCAGTATTCTGGAGGCCGACAGCTACGGCCCAAAAGTCTATCTGTTACAGGATGGCAATATTCTCAAGTTATTTCGCCGCAAGCGGCTTTTTTCTTCGGCCCTTCTACGGCCTTATTCGGCTCGATTCATCCAGAACGCGACCCGCTTGCAGCAACTCGGCGTACCGACCCTCGATGTACTGGCCTTCTACAAGTTGCCAAAGCCCGGCATGACTGCCGTTCTCTATCGGCCGCTTCCCGGAAAAACCCTGCGTCAATTATCGAACCAGCAAGATTTCAGCTGGCAACGATCCCTGCCTGCGCTGGTCGACCTGATCCGCAGCCTGCATGCCAGCGGTATTTATTTCCGCTCGCTGCACCTGGGCAACATCGTGGTTACCCCGGGCAACGAACTGGGGCTGATCGATGTGGCCGACATGCGTTTCCTGCGCTCTCCGCTGCCGCGCTACCTGGCACGCCGCAATTTGCAGCATTTCGCTCGTTATATTGCCAGAGAGAACCTGAACGGGAGCTTTCCGATGCAGGCGCTGGAAAACGCTCTATTGCCCGCCTGAGAACAATTGCCGGGCGGTCTGGCTGAAATTCAGCCAGGCCTCATCGGGGGCCAGCGCCTGATACTGGGCTGACGCGACCACGGCGGCCGAAGCCTGCGAGATCCGCCGGAGCGCTTCCCCCCAGGCTTTGGCGTCGTTCACCGGGGCGTACCAACCTGCATCGCCCAATTGTTCACGGAACACCGGCAGTTCACTGGCCAACACCGGAACACCGGCCATGACCGCTTCTTGCAGGATCAAGCCCAGGCCTTCATCAAGGGACGGGATCAGCACCCAGTCGAATGCCGTGTAAAGTGTTGCAACATTATCCAGATGCCCCGTCAGCACCACCCTGCCCAATAGATCCGGCTGGACGATTCGCGCTTGCAGCGCCTCGCGCTGCGGCCCTTCCCCAACGATGACCAGGCGCCAGTCAGGCTGGCTTTGCGCGACCAGGGCAAACGCTTCCAGCAGGCATGCGAACCCCTTGTCATCCACCAGTCGCCCGACGGCGCCAAAGACCCTCAGATCGGCCAACGGCACCCCCAATCGAGCACAGGCTTCTTCGCGCGGCAAAAGCGCGGACCGGAAGGCCTTCGGATCGAAAGCGCTGCGCAGCACCGTCACCGACATTGCGAGGTCATCCCGGAGGGCAGCTGCCAGGGTCTGTGAGACCGCCACCAGGCTCAAGCGCGAGGCAGGGAACCCGCGCAGCAATTCACGGCCTTCGGCGTTGAGTCGTGTCACACCATGGAAGATCACTACGACGCGGATCTGTGGCATGTCCTTCAGGACCGGCAACAAGGTACGGGCGACGCCAAGGCCGTCGAGCAATACGACACGTGCATCGCTGTCGAGCAACGCCTGGCGGAAGCGCCTGCGCATCAAGGGTTTGAACAACCGCCAGATATGCCGTCCCTTGAGCCGGGCAGACGAGAGATGCCACTCCCTGGCCTGTCCCACATTGACCTTGCAGGCAGCTCCCGAGCCCTGCAAGAGCCATGTCTTGATGGGCATTGACGGCTCGATCCGCGAAAGTATCTGGTGGTGAACCTTGTGTACCGAAGCGAACGGCGAACCGCCCGCCCACATGACATTAATAATGCTCATTGAGCAGCAAACCTTTCATCGCGCTCCAGGATTCGTGCTGCGAGGCATCTAATAATTGATAAGCCAACCAATGCAGACTCCGAGCAAAAGGACCAGGGACAACTTGGCTTGCTCGCGACGCCTGCGGCGCTCCTTGCGCTGACGTTCCACGGGGACTTCCACGTGGACGCCGAATCCTGTGTGCAAAACAGCATCCCCTTCCAATGTGACCGCCGTCAAGCTCAGTTGTGCATAGCGCAGCGACAGGGCTTTCTCGCCACCGAAGCCGGCAAATGGAGCACACAACCGGTATTCCTTGAGCCGACGAAGGCCAGGATTGAGGGAAAAGCCTTGCCATTCGGGTTTGTCGGAGATCAGCGGGTAGCAGGCCACCCCCCGGATGAGCTCACGCTCGCCCAGGCGTATGTAAGGACTGTGTACACACAAGTCGTAAACATAGTTACGCAGCCACACCTGGAGAATATCGGGTCGTTGTTCCAGGATCGCGCGTGAATCCTCCACGAAGGCAGGACGATAGAATTCCCAATCGTCCTCGCAATGGAAGATATAAGGCGTCTTGACATGCCCGTAGGCCAGATCGATCGAGGCCAACTGCCCCAGCTTCGGCCGATTGATAAACACTGTACAACGGTCTTTCCAGTGCACCGGGATAACGGCATGCACGCCTTCATCGCCAGCGTCTTCGGTGATGAAGACCTCTCGAATCGGCGCGGTATTGAAACGGTCGAAGCTCTCCAGCGTCCGCTTGAGCAGATCGAGTCGACCGCAACTGGTTACCACCAGGGTGATGTCACTCTCGTTGGAAAACTGCACCTGAAATACCACTTAGTCAGATGCCATCCCGATATGGGATGGCTGAACGGTTCCTGTCAAACGCCCAGCCTCAGGCGCAATCTTTCCAGCAGGCTCAACGGCGCACGGGGTCGCAGTGGCGGCACCAGCGCTTCGACGATCTTCTGGCCTATACGTGCGAAACTGAATTGCTCCAGCGCCAGCTTCTGTCCGTTATACGCGATATTCCGAGCCAGTTCAGGATCGGCGCGAAGCTGGGCAAGCTTCTCCTGAAGCTGCGGGATGTCGCGATACAACACCACGTTCTGCATATCCTGCAACCCCAATGCGCGGGCTTCGTCAGCCCCTTGATCGAACGCCAACAACACACAGCCGCAGGCCATGGCTTCGAAGTTCTTGATCATGAACTCCCCCATGCCCACATCGGCGCTGACAAAAAAACGGATGCGATTGAGAGTCTCGCAATATTCTTCGCCAGACTTGGTGCGAGTCACCACCAATGACTCGACACGCCCCAGCTCGTCCAACAGCGCTTTGCGGCCACTGTAGGCGACGCTGTTGGTGCTGCCCACGAAAGCCAGTTCGATATCCCGTTCGCGCCCCAGATCCTGCAGCAAGGATTGATCGTAGCCCTTTGGCACGAATACCGCATCGAAACCTTCGCTTCGCAGGCGTTCCGTGACCATGAAGCCGGAGCTGATCACCCTCGCCCAAGGCAGGCGGCGATAGTGGGCACTGAACTTACCGGTGTATTTGCATGGGATGTAGTTCTGGTAGGCGTCGTGTTCGAGGATCACCAGGTTGGGGATCGTACGGATGAACCGGGTCTGACGGATCTCTTGCTTGAAGCGCAGGAAGAAGACGATCCGGTCGTAGCGCGATACATCGACGTGACGTCGGAAATAGCTCCGCAGGTTGCGTTGCTCCTGGCTATCGAGCCAGCGCAGGTCACACTCGCAATGAGCGGCCACGCCTTCATAGAGCCGGTCCAGGATGGCCCGCTGTTCTTTCTGCACCAGAAACAGAACTTTCATCGTCTTCCTTGCGGTACCAAACGACTTGAGAAATAACCGGGAGCCTTTGTGCGTCGGAACACAACACTCTCCCGCCGTGGCCTTCTACAGCCGCCAGAACAGTTCATGGCGACGCACAGCCTTGCGAAAAAACTCATTCTCGCCATACGGCGACCCCCCGCGTCCGGCCAGTATCCGCTGGATATGACGACGCAGACGTCGCTTGAACGGCGCTGGCGGTTGCAGATCATGCATCATGCCCAGCGCCATGGCCTTGTCACGCTGGCCGGCCAAATCCAATGCAAGGCTGATGGGATGCATCGGCCGGACCGGATCGAAATACGGCGGCAGTGCAACACCGGCACCCGCATCGCCCATGGGCCAGCGGTCATTGTCGTGCAGGTGATTGGCATAGCCCAACAGGACCGCGGGCTGCCACTCCAGGCCCTCAAGGGCCTGGGTCACGGCATCATGGGCGCAGACATGATCGGGATGCGGATCGAGCGTCGGGTGCGGCAAGACCACGACGTCGGGGCGGGCCCTGATGATCAGCTCGCGCAGGTCGGCCAGCAAATTGTTCCAGGTCGGCGCGCCGTCGACATCGCCAGGCAAGGTGAATGGGTTCAATTGACGAAACAGCCGGGTATCGCTCAGGTCCGCCTCGCGCGACCCTTGGGGATGGCCCGGCGCGGCTTGCATGGCTGCCAGTTGCAGGCAGAAGTAACCCAATTGCACACAATTGGCCTGCGGCACCCCGGCCCAGCGTGGCACGGCGATGCTGTCCCAAGCACGCAAACGGCCCTTGAGGCGTGCCGCCTCGATGCTGTCCAGGCCCATCTTGCGGTAATGCTCGGCTTCGATTTCGCCAGCGGTCAGTGTCACGATCCAGGTGTCGTCGGCCCGGCTATACAAGCCGAACGCCGCCAACTCGGCATCATCGGCATGGGGGGCGATGACCATGACCCGTTGATGCTTCATCTGCGCCGCCGCAAAGGACCACAGCTTCGGTTCGCCCTGGACCCGGCAGAAACGCCCGCGCAGACGCAGCTCACCCCGGGACAGCACGTCCCCCTGCTCGCTGAGATTGAGATAGCGCAGGCCGTTGACCCCGCGCTCGAAAGTCTGTCGATCCGGATGTTCACCGCCCGACAACTCGACGACCGGGTCGATGAAGCGCCCCAGCCAGTTGCTTTTGATTCGCAGCGCCAGGACCAGCGTTGCCCCCTCGTCCAGCATTACCCCTTCATCCAGTCGCAACCGCCCGGCATTCAGATGCACCTTGGGTTGTTGGGTGAACGGCGGGAAGCTGTACTGATAGTCGTCCCTGGGCGAATAGAACAGATGATCGGCGAACCATGCTTCATGGGCAATCCAGCCCAACACTGCCAGCACCAACGGTAGCCACCAGGCCACCACGATCCCCGACATCACCAGCACTACGAGCGCGAACATCAGTCCGATACGCTTGTTGCGACGGTGGCGCTTGAGTAATTGCTGCTTGCGACTCGTGGAGGCATTCATACGGTAAACACCGGCACCGGGTTGCACCAGCGGTCCTTGTATTCGCGGTCCGCCCGGCCGAAGGAAAAGCGCATTGGCTTGCCGATGGCACGAGCCTGTTCCCAGGCGCTTTGCGTATTAAGGAAGCTCAACACACTGCCAGGGCTGAACGCACGGGTCTGCGGGTCGACACCGCCGTTGATGTATTCAACACTGATCCACTCGGGCGCTTCAACGCGATAGACCAGTTGAATGGCAATCGGCGCATCGTTGAGCAGGATCACCGAGCCGATCAGCAGCTCGCGCAGCAGCTCGATCACCTCGGCCATGCGCTCGGCCCCGGTAGCCGCAAAGCCCCAGCGACGCAGGAACAGATCACAGTAGATCGCGGCCAGTTCCTCGCTGGAGAATGTCTCGACCGGCCGCACCACTCCGCCGGCCTCTTCCAGCAAGCGCAACTCGCGGCGCTGGTTATAGCGAAACTTCTTGGACAGCTCTTCCGGTGTACGCGCCATGGCCAGCTGTTCCTGTTGCGGCTTCAAGCCACTGAAACGCCCCTCATTGAGGACCGACAGGTAACGTCCGCGATGGCGCAACGGCGCCTGGGCATCGGCTGCGGCCGGCAGGATCAGCTCAGCATTGCCCAGGTCGAACAGGCCTTTTTTGCCGCTGCGCTTGAGCACGTCCTTGGACAAGGCCAGGTCGCGCCCCCAGGTCGGGATTGCGGCCTTGAGCTCACCCTCATGCTCATAGGCCAGGTAGCGCACGGGAATATCGGCCAGGGCCGCCAGACGCTCGACCACCAACGGATGGGTCGCCACACTTCCGCCAAAGCGTTGCCAGGCCTGGGCATAAACCGAAGCGTCTACCGCCGTCCAGCCGCGCTCGCGCCAGCCTTGGAATCGATTGAGCATCAGGCCCCCGGTGCCAGTTCGATGACTTGGGGCAAGCGCCAGAAAGCCTCGCGTACAGCGCGATCCGAGAAGCGCTCACGCAGGCGATCACGCATCAATTCGGCGCATTGGCGACGCTGCATGTCGTCCATGGCCGCCAGGTGCTGCAGCCCTTGGGCCAAGTGCTCGGCGTCGCCCAGCGGAAAGAGGATACCGACACCCTCGACCACTTCCTTCGCCCCACCGCAGGCCGTAGCCAGCAGGGGCACGCCGGCCGCCATGGCTTCGAGCAACACCATGCCGAATGGTTCGTGATCGGAACTCAGGGCGAACACATCAAAGGCGCGGAAATAACGACGAGCCTCGGGCACCTGGCCGAGGAACAGGACGCGGTCTGCAACGCCCAATTCCAGTGCCAGATCGCGAAGATCCCGCTCCAGGCGCCCCTTGCCGAGAATCGCCAATTGGCTGTTACCCGGTAGATAAGCCAATGCTGCGGCGAAACCCCGCAGCAACGTGGCTTGGTCCTTGTCCGGGTGCAGGCGCCCGACATTGCCGACGATCCAGGCGTTCGAATCCAACCCGAGGGTCTGCCGCGCTTCCTCCCGGGAAACCAGGCTGGCCTGGGTGGCGTCGAGATCGATGCGGTTGTAGAGGGTCTGGATCCGGCTGGATGGCCACTTCGGCAGGCAGCGGCGCATGTCGTCGCGTACCGCGTCGGAGACCCCGAGCAAACTCAGGCGTTTGCGAAAAATGTGGGCGAACAACCGGCGGGTACGCCGCTGGTAGTCCCCGAAGGCATGGTGCACGCCAATCACCGGCAGGCCGGTACCGAGCAGAGCGATGTAGATCGGCTTGAAGCGATGGGCAATGCAGAAACTGAAGTTGCGCGAAGCGGCGATCCTGCGCAGATCGCCGATGGCACCCAGCTTCAGGCCGCGCACGGCACTGGAGCTGTACTCCATGAACAGCACCTCGTCCGAGGCACAGCCGGCGGCGACCTCGGCATCGGCCGCCCCAGTGAGAAACACGGTGGTCACGCGATAGCCAGTGCCCGCGAACAGGCTGGCATATTGACGGGCGCAGTCGAGGAACGGCCCGTCATAACCGTGGCAGAACTGCAGCACATGTCGCTCAGCCGAGCGTGTCATAAGCGTCCACGCCGTCTTTGACCACCAGAATGTCTTCCATGATCAGATATTGCAGATCGGAACCGTAGAACATATTCAACGCGTCGGTCGGCGAGCAGATCATCGGTTCGCCACGGCGGTTGAGCGACGTGTTCAGGGACACGCCGTTGCCGGTCAGCACCTCGAGCGCCTTCATCATGTCGTAGTAGCGCGGGTTGTATTCGCGCTTGAGCACCTGGGCCCGGGAAGTGCCATCTTCATGGACGACTTCCGGCACGCGGGTTTTCCATTCTTCGGCCACTTCAAAAGTGAACGTCATGAAAGGCGCGGGGTGATCGACCTTGATCATCTGCGGCGCAACGGTGTCGAGCATCGACGGGCAGAACGGCCTCCAGCGCTCACGGAACTTGATCTGTTCGTTGATGCGGTCAGCCACGCCGGTAGCGCTCGGGCAACCAATGATCGAACGGCCACCCAAGGCACGCGGACCAAACTCCATGCGTCCCTGGAACCAGGCCACCGGGTTACCGTCGACCATGATTTTCGCAATGCGCTCGGGGGTGTTGTCGATCTTGCGCCAGGCCGGTTTGCTCGGGTGACGAGCGCACGCGGCGATCACATCTTCATTGCTGTAGGCCGGGCCGAGGTAGACGTGCTCCATCTTCTCCACGGGCACGCCACGGGCATGGGACACATAGGCCGCCGCGCCCACCGCGGTGCCGGCATCACCGGACGCCGGCTGTACGAACAGTTCCTTGACGTCATCGCGGGCGATGATCTTCTGGTTCAGCTTGACGTTCAAGGCGCAGCCGCCGGCGAACGCCAACTTGCCGGTTTCCTTGAGGATGTCGCCCAGGTAATGATCGATCATTTGCAACGCAAGCTTCTCGAACAGCGCCTGCATGCTGGCCGCGTAGTGGATATATGGCTCGTCGGCGATGTCGCCTTCACGTTTCGGGCCCAGCCACTCGATCAGCTTCGGCGAAAAATAAAAGCCCTTACCCTTCTCTTTATAGCGACGCAGGCCGATCACGTTGGCGTAGTCGGTATTGATCACCAACTGGCCATTCTCGAACGAAGCCAGGCGCGAGAAATCGTACTTGCTGGCATCGCCATAAGGCGCCATGCCCATGACCTTGAACTCGCCGTCGAGCATTTCGAAGCCAAGGAACTCAGTGATCGCACCGTACAGGCCACCGAGGGAATCCGGATCGTAAAATTCCTTGATCTTGTGGATCTTGCCGTTTTCGCCGTAGCCGAAGAAAGTCGTGGCGTACTCACCCTTGCCGTCGATGCCCAGGATCGCGGTTTTTTCCTGAAAGCCTGAGCAGTGGTAGGCGCTGGAGGCGTGGGCCAGGTGGTGCTCCACCGGTTCGATCTTGACTTTTTTCGGGTCGAAGCCCAGTTGTTCCAGGCACCAGACGATCTTGCGACGATAACGCTTGTAGCGACGGTTACCCATCAGGATCGCATCAAGGGCGCGATCCGGTGCGTACCAGTAGCGCTTGGCGTAGTGCCAGCGCGCTTCGCCGAACAGGCTGATCGGGGCGAACGGAATCGCCACCACGTCGACGTCGGACGGCTTGATGCCTGCCTGCTCCAGGCAGAACTTCGCCGACTCGTAGGGCATGCGGTTCTTTGCATGTTTATCGCGTACGAAGCGCTCCTCCTCAGCCGCCGCGATCAGCTTGCCGTCGATGTACAGCGCGGCGGAAGGATCATGGCTAAGGGCGCCGGACAGGCCAAGAATCGTCAATGCCACAGGGTCTAGCCTCTTATGTCTGCATGCGGGCGACAAGCGCCTCGAAAAATTGATGTGCCGCTCGCCAGGGGCGTTGGGCAGCTAAAGGGCGGGATTATAGCTTAAAAGCGGCGGTAAGCCGCTAGCGGTGAGCGGCTGGCACCTGATAGGGCCGCAGGCCCGCTTCAGGATTCGCTGGAGATTTCCTTGGGCAACCGCTCATCAATCACCCGATACAACCCACTCCCCTCAGGCCAGTTGCGCATGAACCGCGCCCGATCCCGGGCGTAAGCCGGGGCGAAACTCGCGTGGGAGCGGTGCTGGCACATGGAATCCAGGTCGATCAGCGCCCAGCGGTCGTGTTGCCAGAACAGGTTATGCCCCTTGAGATCACCATGGCTGATGCGTTCGCGGATGAGATCGGCGAACAAACGATCCAGGGCAAGCAGTTCAGGTTCAGGCGCCTCGCCACTTTCCACGTAAGGGGCAAAGCGCTCGATGATGTCCGGCCCCGACAGATGTTCGGTCACCAGATAAGCGCTCCGGCGCAGCCACAGGAAACGCTTTTCCAGCAACGCCAGGGGCTTGGGCGTGGCGATGCCGAGGAAGGCCAGGCGATTACCCTCGCGCCAGGAATGCCAGGCGCGACTGGGGCGCCAGAAGCGTTTGAGCCAATGGGCGAAGTGCTTGATGTTGTAGCGTTTGATCACCAGAGGACGACCGTCCACCTCGACCTTGCCGACACTCGCCGCGCCCCCGGTCTTGTAGAGATGCCCCCGGTCAAGCAAGGCGTCGGCCTGCGCCAGCACCGGTGCCATAGCGACTTCTTCATCGCGACGGATTGCTCTCAGACCAAACGGGCCGCGCTGCACGCTGAACAGGCTGCACTCGCGCCCGACCTTTTCCAGAAAGTCCTTCAACCGCCAGCCGTGCACCTTGTCGATCTGCTTTTGCAGCGCTTCCATGGGCAGCGCATGTTCGGCGTTGCTCAGCAGGTAATGCACCAGGAGTTCTTCGTTGAACGGTTCGATGGCCTTGGGCAGTTGGGCAAAAAACACCCCGAGGTTCTCCAGCACTTTCTGTCGCGACAAGGGTTGCCCGGGGGTTTCGGCGCGGATGCCGGCACCGTCGATCAGATAGAGCTTGCCGCCATGGCGCAGCAGATTGTCCAGATGAAGGTCTTCCTGCCACAAGCCCTTGCTGTGCAGTTGTGCGATGGCACCCAAGGCTTCGGCCAGCACGTCTGTCTGTTCATCGGCCAACAATGGCAGATGCTCGACCTGCTTCCAGGCGTCGCCCAGGCTCTCGGCCCCTTCGAGCAACTCGAACAGCAGCCAGCCGCCCTCGCCGTCCTTCAGGCCATCGGCGAGCAGCAGCGGCGTGGTCAGACCCTGTTCAGCCAGCAGGCGGACACCTTGCCGTTCACGCTGGAAGTGCCGGGCGGCCTTGCTGCCCACCAGCAGTTTGGCCAGCACCGGTCGGCCGCGCCACACACCGGCGCCGACATAACGCTGCCCCGGCAGTACCCGCAGCAGAGAAAGCAGTTGCAGTTGCGCCGGTCCGGCGGCGTCCGCCAATTCCAGGCTCAATGGCAGCACTGGACTGCGACCGGCATCTTTGAGTTCGGACAATTGCATCAGTGGGCTTCCTTGTGACTGCGCCTGGCGACAAGGCGGTTCATCCAACTTTCGACCAGCGCGCCCTCGTTCGGTTGGTCCAGATAGGTAGACAGCAGCTGACGCACGTCGTTGTCATTCCAGGCGGGTGCGCGCCGCAGCAAGGGCTCCAGATCCTTGACCCGGTCGCGCTGACCGAAAAGCAGCGGTCGGGTCTTCTCCAAGTCAATCAACTGTGCTTGATAGCCGTTCGTGCTCGCCTGCAAAAAGATGTGCTTGGGGTAGAAACAACCGTGAATCTGGCGCATGCCATGCAGGCGCCGCGCCAATAAACCACAGGCCTTCAGGATGGCGACACGTTGCGCCGACGCCAGGGCCGGCCAGCGCTGTAACAGCGATTCCAGGTCATCCCAGCCGTCGAGGGCGCGGGTCAACAGAATTGCCCGTACGTCGCCATCCACCTTGCGCTGGCCATAGAACACCGCTTGCAGGGCAGGGATTTCCAACTCGCGATAGCGGCTGATATTGCGAAACTCCCGCGAGAAACTCGGCTCGCCGAAAGGGTGGGACCAGGTCCGGGTCAGGTAATTGCTCTGGCGCTTGAGGTAATACCCCTGCCCTTCCAGTTCGAGCCGGAATACGCTGCTCCAGCCTCCACCCGAGGTGTTGGGTTCGTCCACCGCATCCAATTGCCGGGCCCACAGGGCCTCGAAGCTGTCCAGGCCGTGACGCGCCAGTAATGGCCGGTCTTCGGCGGCCAGAAAATCAGTCATTCACGCCCCTCGAAAAATCTCACTACGTGGCGGATGCGTTTCTTATCGCACGCATCGAGCCGGTCATGCTGGCGATATTGCAGGTAAAAGCGCAGGCGCTGGGTGGCGGACAGGTGATACTTGGCCACCTTATCCAGGCACGCCAGGTCTTTGGTGATGCGGTATTTGAGCCAGAAGCCACGCCAGAAATCGCCGTTGGGGCAGTCGATCAGGAACAGTCGCGACTGGTCGTCCACCAACAGATTGCGCCATTTCAGATCGTTATGGGTGAAACGATGTTCATGCATGGTCCGCGTGTATCCGGCCAGTTGCAGGCTCACCTTGTCGACCCATGCGCGATCGGTCAAACGCTGGTCGTGACGTTCGGCCAGGGCCGAGAGGTCTTCGGTATGGGGCAATTCACGGGTGATCATCGCGCCACGGGCATAGGCTGCGCCATGTCGCTCCAGCCCCCAGGCGACGATTTGCGCCGTGGGAATTCCCCATTTGGCGAAACGCTTGAGATTCTGCCATTCGGATTTGACCCGGGGCTTGCCCAGGTAACGCCGCAAGCCCTTGCCAGCCCCGGTGTAGCGCTTGACATAGTAGTTCACACCGTTGCGCCGCACCCGGATCACCTCCGACAGCGGATCGCGGGTCAGCCGCTCACCCTCAAGGGCGAACACCGCGTCGAGGCTGCCGAAATCCTGCGCCAGTTCCGCGTAGGCAGGCTCCAGATTCCAACCCGACATCAGAGCGCATCCCCATATCGCTGCTTGCGTGCATAGAGCTTGTTGGCCTTGCCTTCGAGCCAGCGCAGCAACAGCGCTTCGTCAGCCAGGATCCGGCGCAGCGGCTGCTGGAAATAACCCTTGAGAAAACGCAGCTTATCGCGACGGGTCAGGCCGATGTCCAGTGCCGAGAAATACAGCGCCGCCAGGTCCTTGTTGCGCCAGCGGGGGGTGATGGCCGGACGGGTCTGGGCACGATGCAGGTCGATTACCGACAATTTGAGATCTGCGGCGGTGACCGGCTTGTCAGTGTGCAACAGGAAATGACAGATATAGCAGTCGCGATGGTTGACGCCGGCACGGTGCATCATGCCGGTCATGCGCGCCACTTCAGCGATCAGGGCACGTTTGAGGGCAGGCTCCGGCGGCTGGCGGACCCAGTCGATGCTGAAATCCTCGAGGCTGACGGTGGGGGCCAGCTCCTCGGTGATGATGAACGAATGCTGGTCCGCCGGATTGCTACCCTTCTCGCCATACGCGACGGCGGTCATGGTAGGCACACCGACTTCCTGCAAACGCTGGATGGCGGCCCATTCCTGCCCCGCGCCGAGGACCGGCAATTTGGCAGTGACCAGATTCTTGACGATCTCGGCCCAACCGATGCCCCGGTGGATCTTGACGAAAAAGCCGCGGCCGTTCACCTCGGTGCGCAAGGTGCGCCGGGCTTCCAGTTCACGGTAGACCTCGCCCTTGAGCGCCTCGACTTCAGCGAACGCATCGCGCCCGGCCCAAAGGCTCTTGAACGGTTCGGCCAACATCACTTTCATTGTGCGTGCTCCGCCAGAATCACGTCGGCCGCGTGCTGCGGCATGCTGTAGAGGTCCGCCGTTTCGGCGAACGCCAGACCGTTGCGGCTCCAGGCCGCCCGCGCCTCGGCGTCGCTCAGCATTCGCTCCAGGTACCCGGTGAGCTGGGCCTGTTCGAACGGCTCGTCCAACACCAGGCCGCTGTCGGCCTCGGCGATGTAATGGGCGTACCCGCACACCGCACTGACCAGCACCGGCAGCCCGGCCACCAATGCTTCAAGCAGAACGGTGCCAGTGTTTTCGTTGTACGCCGGGTGAATCAACAGGTCGGCGCCCAACAGGAACCGAGGGATGTCACTGCGCCCCTTGAGGAACCGCACATTGTCACCCAGGCCCAACGCGGCGCCCTGCAGTTGGAATACCTTGGGGTCGTCCTGGCCAATTACAAACAGCCGGGTACGTTTTTTGAGCTCGGGCGGCAGCGCAGCCAGGGCCTTGAGGCTGCGATCCACCCCCTTGGTCTTGAACCCGGAACCGATCTGCACCAGCAGCAGGTCATCCTCGGCAAGTTCGAACTCGGCACGGAACGCCGCGCGAATCTCGTCGGCATCGACAGGCCGACGGCGGTCCTGGGCGATACCCGGTGGCAGCAGATGAAAGCGTTCCAGCGGTGTGCCGTAGTGCTTGATGAACAGCGGCTGCTGGACTTCGGAAATCATCAGTACGTCGGTTTTGGCATCCTTGGCGAACACGGCCCGCTCGTACTCGGCAAAATGCCGGTAGCGGCCCCAGCGTCGGTACAAGGAGTTACGCAGGTTCTGCGCCTTGTCTTCGAAGCAGCCATCGGCGGCGTAGTACACGTCCAGGCCGGGCATCTTGTTGAAGCCGATCAAGCGGTCCACCGGGCGCTTGGCAAGATCAGCCTCCATCCATGCGCTGAGTTTCTCGTTGCGACGGTGGTTGAACAGCGCCTTGACCGGCGCGACCAGCACTTCGAAGCCCGGTGGGACGTCACCTTCCCAGATCAGCGTGTAGACGCGAATCTGATGCCCGCGCCGCTGACACTCCAGCGCAATGCGCATGAAGTCGCGTTGCAGGCCACCGAAGGGGAAGTACTTATAAAGGACAAAAGCCAATTGCATCAGCGTGGTTCCTCAGCCAATAACGTGCTCAGGTGGCTGGCGACACGCTCGGGATTCAGACGCGTGAAGCACAGGGGCTGCTCGCGTTTCAGGTCGAACCGACGCGCATCTTCGGCGGTCGGCGGGTAGGTGCATTGTTTCTGCATGCACGGCGCACAAGGGAAATCGCTGGCGAGATGGATCTGGCCCTTGCCATAGGCACCGGTCAGTACCGGGTTGGTGGGGCCGAGCAGGGAAATGGTCGGCACGTCCAGGGCGGCGGCCAGGTGTCCCAATCCGGTGTCCACGGCCACACAGGCCTGGGCGCCGGCCAGTACCTTGCCCATTCCGCCCAGGTTCAGCTTCGGCAGCACCAGGGCATTGCGCAGTCCTTTGGCGATACGCTCGGCCCTGGCCTTTTCCGGCGCGCTGCCCCATGGCAACTTCACTACCACGCCGAGCTGGCCCATGCGCTCGGCCAATTGACGCCAGTAAAGCTCCGGCCAGTGTTTGGACTCCCAGGTGGTGCCATGCAGGAACACCACGTAAGGATATTGGCGCGGCAGTTCCACCAGCTTATCGACGCTCAGGCCATAGTTGCCCAGGGTCTGCGGCAAGTCGTACCCCAGCGCCAACGCGAACAATTGCCGCACCCGTTCGACCGCATGTTGACCACGGGCCACCGCCAATCGACGGGAATAAAAGCGTGCGGCCAGGGGTTCGCGGGCCGAGTGTCTGTCCAGGCCCGCCACCGGGGCCTTGACGTAGCGGGTCAGCCAGGCGCTCTTGAGCAAGCCCTGGGCGTCGATCACCAGATCGTACTTTTCGGCACGCATGCTGTGTTTGAAGCGTCGCCATTCGCCGCTCTTGACGGTTTGCCAGAGGTTCTTGCGCCAACGACGGATCGCCACAGGGATGACCTTGCCCACGGCCGGGTGCCAGGTGGGAATTTCGGCGAAGCCTTCTTCCACCACCCAATCGAACCGGATGCCAGGGATCGCTCGCGCCGCGTCGGTCAATGCTGGCAGGGTGTGGACCACATCGCCCAGCGAAGAGGTCTTGATCAACAATACCCGCAAGTTACTGGACCTCCACCGGGGTGCCCTGCAAACGCGCCAGGGCATCGTTCACCGCCGGTGGCATGAGCTGGCGCAGGCAGTTGTAATGACCGAAGCGGCAGGTGCGGTCGAAGCACGGGCTGCATTCGATGCCCAGGCGCACCACTTCGACCTTGTCGGCCAACGGTGGGGTAAAGCCTGGCGAGGTGGAGCCATAGACTGCCACCAATGGACGGTTCAAGGCCGCCGCCACGTGCATCAGCCCGGAGTCGTTGGACACCACGGAATCGGCGCAGGAGAGCAGGTCGATGGCTTCGGCCAGGGAGGTTTCGCCACTGAGGTTCACCGACTCCTCTCGCAAGCCGGGAATCAGTCGCGAGCGAATGTCTTCACCCACCGGGTGATCCTTTTTCGAACCGAACAGCCAGACTTGCCAGCCTTCACGGATCTTCGCCTCGGCAACCTGGGCGTAATGCTCCGCCGGCCAGCGCTTGGATTCGCCGAATTCAGCACCCGGGCACAAAGCCAGCACCGGACGGTCAAGGCTCAAGCCGAATCGGGTCAACGCCGTTTCTCGGGTCAACGGATCAATTTGCAGGCTTGGGCGCGGATAGGGTTTCGGCAGCTCGGTCCCCGGCTCGTAGGCCAGGGCCATGAACCGCTCGATCATCAGTGGATAGCGGTCCTTGTCCAGCGTGCGCACATCATTGAGCAGCCCGTAGCGGAACTCGCCACGCCAGCCAGTGCGTTTCGGGATACCGGCGAAGAATGGCACCAGGGCCGACTTCAATGAGTTGGGCAACAGGATCGCCTGGTCATATTGACCAGCCAGGGATTTGCCGATACGCCGACGGGTTGCCAGTTCCAGCACGCCATGGCCGAGCGGAAAGCTCAAGGCCTTGCGCACCTGTGGCATGCGTTCAAGGATCGGCCGGCTCCATTCCGGGGCCAGGACGTCGATTTCGCATTGCGGATGGCGCTGCTTGAGACACTGGAACAGTGTCTGTGCCATCACCATGTCACCGACCCAACTGGGCCCAACGATCAGAATATTCATGTGGCTTCCAAAAACGATACGGGGAGGCCTACGCCTCCCCGCCTCAAAAAACACTGCAACCCCGTTGTGGGAGCGGGCTTGCTTGCGAAAGGGCCATTACCTCCGACATCCATGTTGCCTGACATTGCGCCATCGCGAGCAGGCTCGCTCCCACATTCAATCAGTACTCAATTCAACCCCAACTCATGCCAGATGCGCATGACTTGCCGGCGCTCTTCGACGAACTGGTCGCCGGTGATCACCCCGGCATCTTTCTGCAAGGCCTGGCGGTGAGCGGCGGAGCGGTAGGCTTTATAAGCCTCGCGCAACAAAGTGGCGTCCTCGGACGGCATCAGCCCGACCTCCTGCAACCCTTCGAGGATGCGAATGTTATCGGTGTAACGCAGCAGCGACGGGTATTGCTCGGACCACGCCAGGGCCGCGTATTGCACCATAAATTCAATATCGACGATACCTCCCGCGTCCTGCTTGAGGTCGAAGGGCGCCGTGGCCTCGAAGGCATTTGGCGCGGTTCCGGCGGCAGTGGCCTTGCTGCCAAGGTTATCGCGCATCTTGGCACGCATCTCGCTGACCTCCTGGCGCAGCGTCGGCAGATCACGCTTGCGCCCGAGCACCTGGGCACGGACTTTCTCGAACGCCTGGCCCACGTCCGGGCTACCCACCAGCACCCGAGCCCTCACCAGCGCCTGATGCTCCCAGGTCCACGCCTCGTTCTCCTGATAACGGGCGAACGCACCGAGAGAGCTGACCAGCAACCCCGACGCACCGGATGGTCGCAGGCGCATATCCACTTCATAAAGCTGCCCGGAGTTGGTCTGGGCAGTCAGCAAGTGAATGATGCGCTGGCCAAGCCGGGTAAAGAACTGTGCCCCGTCGGTGGGTTTCGGTCCGTCGGTTTCCGCCTGGGGATCGCCGTCGTGGATGAACACCAGATCCAGGTCGGAACCATGCCCCAACTCCAGGCCGCCGACTTTTCCATAACCGACAATGATGAATCCCGGATCGCACAAACTGCCATCGGTGCGCAATGGCACACCATGTTTGGCCACGGTCTGGCGCCAGGCCAGGGCCAATACCTGTTCGAGAATCGCCTCCGCCAGCCAGGTCAGATAGTCACTGACTTTCATCAGCGGCAAGCTGCCGGCAATCTCCGACGCCGCCACGCGCAGGCGGTGCGCCAGCTTGAAATGCCGCAGGGCTTCCATCTGCTGTTCCAGGTCGTCCTCGGGAATTCGCGTCAGACGCTCGCGCAACTCCGCCGCCAGTTCCGGCGCCAGGGGCGGCTTGAACAAACGCCCTTCATTGAGCAACTCATCGAGCAGCAATGGGAAGCGAGTGATCTGCTCGGCGATCCACGGGCTCGCCGCGCACAGCGTCAGCAAACGTCTCAGGGCTCCCGGGTTTTCCGTCAGCAGTACCAGATAGGCCGAACGACGGGCGACAGCCTCCACCAGCGGCAGCACGCGCTCGAGTACAAGGTCGGGGTTGTCATGCTCAACCGCCTGGGCCAACAGACGCGGGATGAATGCATCCAGACGCTCGCGTCCCAGACGCTGCATGGCGCGTAATTGCGGACTGCCGCGCAGGATCGCCAAGGCCCTCAACGCCTTGGGCGCATCGATGAATCCGCCCTCCTCCAACTGACGGCACGCAGCCCCTTCGTCCTGGCTGTCTTCCCACAACGGCAACCATTCGCCGCCCACCACCACTTCGCTTTCGCTCCCCGTCTCTTCATCCGGATCGGCAATGACCTGACCAAAATGCCAGGCCACGCGGCCACGCCAGTACATCAACTGCTCATGGAACGCCGCCCAGTCGGCAAAACCCAACATGAACGCTATGCGCGCCTGATCCTGGGGGCTGTCCGGGAGCATCTGGGTCTGGCGATCGGCAACGGCCTGGATGGCGTGTTCGGTATAACGAAGGAATTCATAGCCCTGGCGCAGCTCGTCGATCACCTTGGCCGGCAGATAGCCCTGGCCTTCGAGCGTCGCCAGTACCTTGAGCAACGGACGCTGCTGCAGGCTCAGGTCACGACCGCCGTGGATCAACTGGAACGCCTGGGCGATGAATTCCACTTCGCGGATGCCGCCCGATCCCAGCTTGATGTTGTCGGCCATGCCCTTGCGCCGCACTTCCTGTTGGATCAGTTGCTTCATGGTGCGCAGCGCTTCGATGGCGGAAAAGTCCAGGTAACGCCGATAGACGAACGGGCGCAACATGTCGAGCAGTTGCGCACCGGCCACCTGATCACCGGCCACGACCCGCGCCTTGATCATCGCGTAGCGTTCCCAGTCTCGTCCCTGGTCCTGGTAATACTGTTCCAGCGCGTTGAAACTCAGCACCAGGGCACCGGCCGAGCCGTAGGGTCGCAGGCGCATGTCGACACGGAACACGAAACCGTCGACGGTCATCGGGTCCAGGGCCTTGATCAGGCGCTGGCCCAGGCGGATGAAGAACTCCTGGTTATCCAGCGCTCGCTTCACGCCGACGGTTTCGCCGCCCTCGGGATAGGCGAAGATCAGGTCGATGTCCGATGACAGGTTCAGCTCCACCGCGCCAAGCTTGCCCATGCCCAGGATGACCATCTGCTGCGGCGCGCCGCTGCGCCGTCCGGTAGGTGTGCCGAACTGCTGGCAGAGGCGTTGGTACAGCCATTGGTAAGCCTGGTCGATGCAGGCGTCGGCCATGTCCGAGAGGTCGCGACAGGTCTGGACCAGGTCCGCCTTGCGATTCAGGTCACGCCAGATGATCCGTACCTGCTGGCGGGTGCGCTGGCGGCGCAGGACCCGACCGAGTTCATCCTCGGTCTCGGCGGCCTGGACCGCGGCGCCGATCTGCGCGCACATCTCCCCGGCGACCAGGCTGCGGTCCAGCTCGCCGCTGCGCACCAACTCCAGCAGCATCATCGGATCACGAAGACTCTGTTCGATGACAAAATCGCTGGCGGCCGCGACGCGCTGGAATTCGATCCAGCGTTCCGACGTCCAGGCGCAAAGCCCATGGTCATCATCCAGTGAACCGACCACCGCACGGAACGACTGCTCGGCACGACTGACCAAAGACTGGAGAATTCCCGGCACCATTTCCGGTATTTGGGCAAGCAGAGGCAGGCTCATGGTCTATCCTTGATCGGCGCGGGAAAGGCTGGATGTAGTGTTTTTCCCATAGACACTACCTGATCGACTGTCGAACAAAGATGATAAATAGCTGAAAATCTGATTTTATTGGCAGCCGACATCAAGTTTTTACCTGTTCGAGTTAGCTCAAGACCAACAGTAACGATTATTCTCACAACGAAACGAGGGGCCAAAAGCCTTTCATGTGTAGTTTTACTACTCGTATATACATCCGGATGGCTGAAACGGCCGACGATTTGTAGTAAAACTACACGCCGCCGAGACAACCTTCGGCAATCCAAGAATTTATATCGTCTGCCCACAAGGCCAGTCGCAAACTCAGGCAACCGATTCTGGTAGCCTTTCCGCCCTGGAGCAAGCCATGCAAGACCTCGATCCCGTCGAAACCCAGGAATGGCTGGACGCCCTGGAATCGGTTCTCGACAAAGAAGGCGAAGACCGCGCTCACTACCTGATGACCCGCATGGGCGAACTCGCGACCCGCAGCGGTTCGCAATTGCCCTATGCCATCACCACGCCGTACCGCAACACGATCCCCGTCACCCACGAAGCACGCATGCCTGGCGACCTGTTCATGGAACGCCGCATTCGCTCGCTGGTACGCTGGAACGCGTTGGCCATGGTCATGCGTACCAACCTGAAAGATTCTGACCTGGGCGGTCACATCTCCAGCTTCGCCTCCAGCGCGACGCTGTATGACATCGGCTTCAACTACTTCTTCCAGGCCCCGACCGACGAACACGGCGGCGACCTGATCTACTTCCAGGGTCACGCATCGCCAGGCGTCTATGCCCGTGCGTTCATGGAAGGTCGCATCAGCGAAGAGCAGATGAACAACTTCCGCCAGGAAGTGGACGGCAACGGCCTGTCCTCGTACCCGCACCCTTGGCTGATGCCTGACTTCTGGCAATTCCCGACCGTTTCCATGGGCCTGGGCCCGATCCAGGCGATCTACCAGGCACGCTTCATGAAGTACCTGGAAGCCCGTGGCTTCATCCAGCCGGGCAAGCAAAAGGTCTGGTGCTTCATGGGCGACGGCGAGTGCGACGAGCCGGAATCCCTGGGTGCGATCTCCCTGGCTGGCCGCGAGAAGCTGGACAACCTGATCTTCGTCATCAACTGCAACCTGCAGCGCCTCGACGGCCCGGTTCGCGGCAACGGCAAGATCATCCAGGAACTCGAAGGCGTGTTCCGTGGTGCCCAGTGGAACGTCAACAAGGTCATCTGGGGCCGTTTCTGGGACCCACTGCTGGCCAAGGACGTCGACGGTATCCTGCAGCGTCGCATGGACGAAGTCATCGACGGCGAATACCAGAACTACAAGGCCAAGGACGGCGCGTTCGTCCGCGAGCACTTCTTCAACACGCCTGAACTCAAGGCCATGGTTGCCGATCTGTCCGACGACGAGATCTGGAAACTCAACCGCGGCGGCCACGACCCGTACAAGGTCTACGCGGCGTACCATCAGGCGGTCAACCACAAAGAGCAGCCAACCGTCATCCTGGCCAAGACCATCAAGGGTTATGGCACCGGCGCCGGCGAAGCGAAGAACACCGCGCATAACACCAAGAAAGTCGATGTCGACAGCCTGAAGTTGTTCCGCGACCGCTTCGACATCCCGGTCAAGGACAGCGAACTGGAAAACCTGCCGTTCTTCAAGCCCGAAGAAGGCAGCGCCGAAGCCCGTTACCTGGCCGAGCGTCGTGCCGCGCTGGGCGGCTTCGTGCCGCAGCGTCGCGCCAAGAGCTTCAGCGTCCCGACGCCTCCGCTGGAAACCCTCAAGGCAATCCTGGATGGTTCGGGCGACCGCGAAATCTCCACCACCATGGCCTTCGTGCGGATCCTCGCGCAACTGGTCAAGGACAAGGAAATCGGCCCACGCATCGTCCCGATCATCCCGGACGAAGCCCGTACCTTCGGTATGGAAGGCATGTTCCGCCAGTTGGGCATCTACTCGTCCGTCGGCCAGCTCTACGAGCCAGTCGATAAAGACCAGGTGATGTTCTACCGCGAAGACAAGAAGGGCCAGATCCTCGAAGAAGGCATCAACGAAGCGGGCGCCATGAGCTCCTTCATTGCCGCCGGTACTTCGTACTCCAGCCACAACCAGCCGATGCTGCCGTTCTACATCTTCTACTCGATGTTCGGCTTCCAGCGTATCGGCGACCTGGCCTGGGCCGCCGGCGACAGCCGCACCCGTGGCTTCCTGATCGGCGGTACCGCCGGCCGCACCACGCTGAACGGCGAAGGCCTGCAGCACGAGGACGGTCACAGCCACATGCTGGCCGGCACCATCCCGAACTGCCGCACCTATGATCCGACCTACGGCTACGAGCTGGCGGTGATCATCCAGGACGGCATGAAGAAGATGACCGAAGAGCAACAGGACGTCTTCTACTACATCACCGTGATGAACGAGTCCTACCAGCAGCCAGCCATGCCGGCCGGTGTCGAGGAAGGCATCGTCAAGGGCATGTACCTGCTCGAGGAAGACACCCGCGAAGCGGCGCACCACGTCCAGCTGATGGGCTCCGGCACCATCCTGCGCGAAGTGCGTGAAGCGGCGAAGATCCTGCGCGAAGAGTTCAACGTCGGCGCCGACGTGTGGAGCGTCACCAGCTTCAACGAACTGCGTCGCGACGGCCTGGCCGTAGAGCGCAGCAACCGCCTGCACCCTGGCCAGAAGCCAAAGCTGAGCTACGTCGAAGAATGCCTGAACGGTCGCAAGGGTCCGGTCATCGCCTCTACCGACTACATGAAGCTGTTCGCCGAGCAGATCCGCCAGTGGGTTCCTTCCAAGGAATTCAAGGTGCTGGGCACCGACGGTTTCGGCCGTAGCGACAGCCGCAAGAAGCTGCGTCACTTCTTCGAAGTCGACCGTAAGTTCGTTGTGTTGGCAGCCCTGGAAGCCCTGGCTGACCGTGGCGATATCGAACCTAAAGTGGTGGCCGAAGCCATCGCGAAGTTCGGCATCGATCCGGAAAAACGCAACCCACTGGACTGCTGAGGAGAATTTTCGTGAGCGAACTCATTCGCGTACCTGACATCGGCAGCGGTGAAGGTGAAGTAATCGAACTGTTTGTGAAGGTCGGCGACCGTATCGAAGCCGACCAGAGCATCCTGACGCTTGAATCGGACAAGGCCAGCATGGAAGTGCCTGCGCCGAAGGCCGGTGTCATCAAGAGCCTGAAAGTGAAGCTGGGCGATCGCCTGAAAGAAGGCGACGAGCTGCTGGAACTGGAAGTCGAGGGCGCCGCTGCGGCGCCTGAGGCGGCCGCACCCGCTGCTGCCCCGGCGGCTGAGAAGCCTGCCGCTGCACCGGCTGCCGAGGCGGCACCTGCCCCGGCCGCCGCGCCGGCTGCCGCTACTGTCCAGGACATTCATGTCCCGGACATCGGTTCGTCGGGCAAGGCCAAGATCATCGAAGTACTGGTCAAGGCCGGCGACACCGTCGAAGCCGACCAGTCGCTGATCACCCTGGAATCCGACAAGGCCAGCATGGAAATCCCGTCGCCGGCCGCCGGTGTGGTGGAAAGCGTCGAGATCAAGCTGGAAGACGAAGTCGGCACCGGTGACCTGATCCTGAAGCTGAAAGTAGCCGGTGCCGCTGCACCCGCTACCCCAGCGCCAGCCCCTGCACCTGCTGCCGCCAAGACCGAAGCCGCTCCGGCCCCGGCTGCCGCGCCAGCCGCCAAGGTCGACGCTGCGCCAGCACCGGCCGCCGCGCCTGCGCCAAGCGGTGCCAAAGTCCATGCCGGTCCTGCCGTGCGTCAGTTGGCCCGTGAATTCGGCGTCGAGCTGTCGGCCGTCAGCCCAAGCGGCCCACACGGTCGTGTGTTGAAGGAAGACGTGCAGGCTCACGTCAAAGCCATGATGCAGAAGGCCAAGAACGCCCCTGCCGAAGGCGCCACCGGCGGCGCGGGCATCCCGCCGATCCCGGCGGTGGACTTCAGCCGCTTCGGCGAAACCGAAGAAGTGGCCATGACCCGCCTGATGCAGATCGGCGCGTCGAGCCTGCATCGCAGCTGGCTGAACATCCCGCACGTGACCCAGTTCGACCAGGCCGACATCACCGAGCTGGAAGCTTTCCGCGTCGCGCAGAAAGCCGTGGCGGAAAAGGCCGGCGTGAAGCTGACCGTGCTGCCGCTGCTGCTCAAGGCATGTGCGCACCTGCTCAAGGAACTGCCGGACTTCAACAGTTCCCTGGCCCCGAGCGGCAAGGCTGTGATCCGCAAGAAGTACGTGCACATCGGTTTTGCCGTCGACACTCCGGAAGGCCTGCTGGTACCGGTCATCCGCAACGTCGACCAGAAGAGCCTGCTGCAACTGGCCGGCGAAGCCGCTGCCCTGGCCGACAAGGCCCGGAACAAGAAGCTCACCGCCGACGACATGCAGGGCGCCTGCTTCACCATCTCCAGCCTCGGCCACATTGGCGGCACCGGCTTCACGCCGATCGTCAACGCGCCGGAAGTGGCGATCCTGGGCGTCTCCAAGGCCACCATCCAGCCTGTCTGGGACGGCAAGGCCTTCCAGCCCAAGCTGATGCTGCCGCTGTCGCTGTCCTACGATCACCGAGTGATCAACGGCGCGGCCGCTGCACGCTTCACCAAGCGCCTGAGTGACCTGCTGGGCGACATCCGCACCATCTTGCTGTAACCGGACGGCCCTCCTTCACCGGAGGGCCCTCCAGACCGCTGTTTCCGAGCGCCACGCTCGTACCTCAACCCCGCCCGTTTGGCGGGGCTTTTTTTTTGCGCGCCATAAACACTCGACTGCGCAACGGGAAAAGCACTATCCACTTTTCCTACTCTGAAGAACATAAATGGCTACGTTTCCTGTTGGTTATGGCCGACAACATCTGTCCCCTTCCCTTTGAAAAACAATGCCACGTCGGGCTTTAGCATGGCCTCTGCACGGCTGAACACCAAACTTCCTCAAACATTGTTTTCGAATGGATTCGAATTATGTTCAAACCCACTGTCGGCCCTATTGTTGGTCACACTACAACCGATCATGCACGGATATTCCTGCGCGGCGATCAATACAATAACAATCCGGTATACGCTGGATTGCGTTACAGGCTTCAGGGTGACAGAGAGTGGTCAAAAGGCCGCTTTATCCAGCTGCATGCCCACCGTGACATGTCCGATGTCATCGTATTGACGGGCCTCCAGGCAGACAGCCTCTACCAATATCAAGCGGGTTGGTTCACCCCGGAAAGTCCGAACCTTTCCCTGGAACTTCTTCAGAAACAGCCAGTACGATGGCCCGAAAACATCTATTGCCTACGGACTCTGCCCCGTGAAAACAGCGCGCTACACGGCTATATCGTGGGTTCGTGTCGCTATTTGAGAATCACCGCCGGTACCCCATCGACCCCTGAACGGGGGGACCGGACCTTTGCCGGAATCCAGCGCGTCGTGGACCGGGCCGATCCTCCCATCCGCGGGGTCCTGATGACAGGGGACCAGGTTTATCTCGACGACCTGAATATCGTCGCGCCGGATCGAACCTATAAAGACATTCTGTTCAAATACCGCACAGTGTTTTCCCAACCCCATATCGGAAAGTTGATGTCCAGCGTACCGACCTACATGATTCTCGACGACCATGAAATCGAAGATAACTGGCCCGCCAACAAACAACTCCACGATGAAATCCTGTACGCGAATGCCATGAGCGCTTATCGACTTTATCAAGTCAGTCATAGTCCCGCCCATGAACTAATGAGCGACGGAGCATTGAACAGGTCGCTGAAGCATTATTGGTATGAACTTGCCCATGACGATATCGAATGGTTCGTTACCGATAGCCGGACCCAGCGCAATCTATCACCGCAAGACCGACGGATCCTGGATACAGAACAGGAGCGGGTACTGCTTGAATGGCTCAACAACAGCACAGCCCGAGTCAAATTCATCGTGACCAGCGTCATGTTCTACCCGGACAGCAAGCGTAATGACGGCGATGCCTGGCAGGCCTTCCCGCAACAGCGCCTGCGGCTTCTGGAACACATTCGTAAACGGAAGATCAGGAACGTGATATTCGTGTCCGGCGATGTACATGGCTCCATGACCAGTCGTCTGGGCCATAGCGAGGATGCCGATTTCGAGGTGCACACCATCGTTTCCTCGCCGTTCTACAACAGCGAACTGCTGCCATACGCGTCGGCATCGGATTTTATTTTCGATAACGCCATGGCCCGAACCGGAAACGGTGAATACCGCTATGAGCTGACCAGCCCTGTGATCGGCCAGGATAACTTCGCCCACCTGCAGGTCGCGGCCCAGAGCGTCCAAGTCACGTTCTACGACGGCGACGCAGGGCCCCTGCATACGGTCGACATCCCGTTGCGCTGACAAACGGTTGCTCTTGCGGCGCCCTCTGATCGACCGGAGGACTGGAGAAATCCGCCGATTGGCCGATAAGGTTTATAGCACTTGGCCTTCATCTCTCTTGTCAGCCAGTGTCGCAATGATGCAACCTTGCGGCAATCCTTGAGAACGAGGGCGTCAGCCCGGCGCGATCAGCATTTTCGAAGCGAGTTTCCCCATGAAAAGCCAACCCGATGCCGCCAGCCGTATGGCGGCCGAGGTAGTGACGCAATTACCGGTGCCCTCGCGGCTCGGTATGCTGCGTTTCGAACGGCTGAATGAAGCGAGCTGGGCGCTGCTATTCCTCGATCCCAATTGCGAACGTTACTTCGGCGTACCGGCCGTGGAGCTTTGCTCGCTGGTCAGTTCACCCTATGCCAGCCTGATGGAGCCCGAAGCGCGCTATCAATTGCACGACGCGATCCAGCAGCAACTGGCCGAGGCCCCGCATTATCTGGTTCGCTACACGCTGCACACCGCCAAAGGCCCCATGAACCTGCTGGAGATGGGTGAAGCCTACAAGCAACACAACCGCCATCTGCTGCGTGGTTACCTGCTGGCGGTGGACAACCTGCTGCAAAGCGAGCCGTCGACTCCGGCGCCGGCCCTGGATCTGGAAACCCAGAACTCGCGCCTGCAAATCGCCCTGGAGCTGAACCAGCGCGCTCAGCAAGAACAGCTCCAGCACCTGGACCGGGTACGTGCACAGCAGGACCTGATCCTGTTGCTGACCCGCCAACGCTACAGCGCCAACAATTCCCTGCTGGAAGCCGCCGAACTCATTACTCGCAGTGCCTGCGACATTTACCAGATCGACTGCGCCAGCATCTGGAATCTGGAAGACGGCAAGCTGGTGCCCATTTCGGCCTATAACCGCGCAACCCAGGAATACTTTCGCCCGGATGTAATCGATGCCAACGAGTATCCGAATTACATGGAGGCCTTGCAGACCTGCCGCGCCATCGACGCCCACAACGCGACACGCGACCCACGCACCCGGGAAATGGCTGAAAACCTGCGCGCGCGCAACGTCAACGCCATGCTCGATGCCAGCGTGCGGATCGACGGCCAGGTGGTGGGCGTCCTGTGCCTGGAACAGGTGGGCGCCACCCGCGCCTGGCAGTCGGACGAGATAGCCTTTGCCGGCGAGCTGGCGGACCAGTTCGCCCAGGTTATCAACAACCACAACCGACGCATTGCCACCAGCGCCCTGCATCTGTTCCAGCGTGCCGTGGAACAAAGCGCCAACGCGTTTCTGCTGGTCAACTGCGACGGCGTGGTGGAATACGTTAACCCCAGCTTCACCGCCATCACCCAGTACACCACCGAAGAGGTTCACGGCCAGCGCCTGTCCGAACTGCCAGCCCTGGAAAACCTCAGCGAACTGCTGTTCGACGCGCCCTCGGCCCTGGCGCAAAGCAATAGCTGGCAGGGCGAGTTCAAGAGCCGGCGCAAGAACCTGGAACCGTACTGGGGCCAATTGTCGATTTCCAAGGTGTATGGCGATAATCGCGAGCTGACCCACTACATCGGCATCTACGAAGACATTACCCAGGCCAAGCTCGCCCAGCAGCGCATCGAGCGCCTGGCCTACACCGACAACCTGACCAACCTGGGCAACCGCCCTGCGTTCATTCGCAACCTGGACGAACGCTTCGCACGGGATAGCGACTCACCCATCAGCCTGCTGCTGGTGGACATCGATAACTTCAAGCGCATCAATGACAGCCTCGGCCACCAGACCGGCGACAAATTGCTGATCAGCCTGGCACGGCGCCTGCGCAACAGCCTGAGCCCGGGCGGTAGCCTCGCGCGCTTCGCCAGCAATGAATTTGCCGTACTGCTGGACGACACCGACCTTGAGGCCGGCCAGCAAGTCGCCAGTCAACTGCTGATGACCCTCGACAAGCCGATGTTCGTCGACAACCAGCTGATCAGCGTGACCGGCTCCGTGGGCCTGGCCTGTGCGCCGCTGCACGGCCGCGACCCCCAGACCCTGATGCGCAACGCCGGGCTCGCCCTGCACAAGGCCAAGGCCAACGGCAAGCATCAGGTCCAGGTGTTCACCGAGGCACTGAATGCCGAGGCCAGCTACAAGCTGTTCGTGGAAAACAACCTGCGCCGCGCCCTGACCCAAAACGAACTGGACGTGTTCTACCAGCCCAAGCTGTGCCTGCGTAGCGGCCGCCTGCTGGGCATGGAAGCGCTGCTGCGCTGGAATCATCCGGAAAAGGGCATGATCCGCCCCGACCAGTTCATCAGCGTGGCCGAAGAAACCGGCCTGATCATCCCCATCGGCAAGTGGATCGCCCGCCAGGCTTGCCGGATGAGCAAGCAACTGACCGCCTCCGGGCTGGGCAACCTGCAAGTGGCAATCAACCTGTCGCCCAAACAGTTCTCCGACCCGGACCTGGTCGCCTCGATCGCCAGTATCCTCAAGGAAGAACAACTGCCCGCACACCTGCTGGAACTGGAGCTGACCGAAGGCCTGCTGCTGGAAGCCACCGAAGACACCCACCAGCAACTCGACCAGCTCAAGCGGCTGGGCCTGACCCTGGCCATGGATGATTTCGGCACCGGTTATTCATCCCTGAGTTACCTTAAAAAATTCCCAATCGACATCATCAAGATCGATCGCAGCTTCATCCATGAGATCCCGGACAATCAGGACGACATGGAAATCACCTCGGCCGTGATCGCCATGGCCCACAACCTGAAGCTCAAGGTCGTGGCCGAGGGCATCGAGACCGCGCAGCAATTGGCGTTCCTGCGCCGCCACCGCTGCGACGTCGGCCAGGGCTACCTGTTCGACCGGCCAATCCCCGGAGGAGAGCTGGTCGAGAAGCTCAAACGCTATCCGCGCGGCCCAATTGCCTGACAGCGATGTAACACTCGGGCACACTGACAGTCTTATTATTCAACTTCGCTCAACTCAATCTGACTGAGAGGACTGATGATGGTCTTGCGCTCGGAAATCCTGGTGAACAAAAACGTGCTGCCTACTCAAGAACAAGCCCTGCCTGGCCGTGAAACCCCGATCAAGGTTCCGGATGAACATTTCGTCAATGGCAACCCACTGCTCGGCCCATTTCCCGGCAATGTTGAATTCGCAATCTTTGGCCTGGGCTGCTTCTGGGGCGCGGAACGGCGTTTCTGGCAACGTGAAGGGGTCTACAGCACTTCGGTGGGCTACGCCGGCGGCTTTACCCCCAACCCCACCTATGAAGAAGTCTGCTCGGGCCTGACCGGCCATAGCGAAGTGGTGCTGGTGGTCTATGAGCCGGAGAAAGTCAGCTATGAGCAACTGCTGGCGATGTTCTGGGAACTGCACAACCCGACCCAGGGCATGCGCCAGGGCAACGACATCGGCACCCAGTACCGCTCGGTGATCTACTGCACCACGCCAGAACAGCTGGCAGCGGCGAAAAAGAGCAAGGAAGTTTTCCAGGCCGAACTGACCAAGGCCGGCCTCGGGGAAATCACCACCGAAATCGACGAAGCGCCGACGTTCTACTATGCCGAGGCTTATCACCAGCAATACCTGGCGAAGAATCCGGAAGGGTATTGCGGGATTGGTGGCACGGGCGTGACCTGCCCGATCTGACTTCAAGCTTGAAGAGCTTCGCGAGCGAGCCCACTCCCACATGGGCTTTGTGTCCGACCGCATTTTTGTGATCAGCACAGGCCTATTGAGGGAGCGGGCTTGCTCGCGAAGGCGCCCCCTCGGATGCCATCATTACATCTGATTGCCATTCAGCTTTCTGCAATCAACCAATCCATCTGCCACCCACCCTGGGTCTGCCCGAGTTTCTTCGACAACCAAGGCAGCAGCTCCCGTAACTCCTCCTCAAGCCCCCACGGCGGGTTGGCAATCGCCAGGCCAGAGCCGTTCAGGCTGTTGGGCGTGGCCAACGGATGCACCAGCAACTCCACTCGCAACAGCTTCGGCGCACCGGTGCCGGCCAGGTCCTGGTAGAAACGGCGCAACATTCGCTGGTCCTTCACCGGGTACCAGATCGCGGCCACCGTCTGGCGCATCCGGCCAATGGCATCCTTGAGGGAGGCGGCACAGCGCTGCATCTCGTCGAGCTTCTCGAACGGCGGATCAATCAACATCAGGCCACGTTTCTCCGCCACTGGCAGCAACGCCCGGGGCACATGCCAACCTTCACCCAGGTGCACCGCCACCCGACGGTCACCTTTCATGTTGTCCTTGAGCAGCACACCGTCCTCGGGATGCTTCTCGTTGAGCAACACCCGATCCTGCGCCCGGGTCAGGCGCCGTGCCAGCTCCGGAGACCCCGGGTAGTAGCGCAACTGCCCGTCCGGGTTCATGTCGTGCAGCACGTTCATGTAATCAGCGGTCAGTGCCGGCAAGTCGTCCTGCCCCCATAACCGTGCGATGCCCTCCAGGTATTCACCGGTCCGATTGGCCTGGTCGCCCTGCAGGTCGTACAGGCCGATGCCCGCATGGGTATCGAGGTAGGCGAACGGCTGTTCCTTGCGCGACATCAAGGCGATGAGGCGAGTCAGGGTCAGGTGTTTGAACACATCGGCGTGATTGCCGGCGTGGAAGGCGTGGCGATAATTCATGGCGGCTCCTGCGAAGGGCGACGAGTTTACCTTGAAGCGCATCGGACGTCAGGGGTTCGCAGCCGAGCGGACGAGCGCCGACCGCCCCAATGACCCTCAGCCCAGCTCCTGTAACAGATAAGCGTGCAACGGCGCCTTGGGCCCACTGACCGGCTCATACTCGTCAAAAAAGTGTTCGATCTTACGGCGCAGGATCCGCTCATCGACCCGCTCGAACAGATACGGATGCTCTTCGTCGAGCCACCTGAGCAGGTTAGCCAGCAGGCAGTCTTGCGTACCCTCGGCCAACGCGTTCAACAGAACGGCAGGGACTTCCCACCAGGGGAAGGCTCGTCCCGGCTGCCGGGCATTTCCCATGATCGCCAGGGCTTGGCCGTTGATAAGGCAACGACTGACGACAGGCAATAACTGGCCGGCATCGGCCTCGTCGGATTGAAGGATCGGCTGGAGAAACCGCCCATCCCAGAAGCGGAAAAACACAGGGCTGCCGCCCGGCAAAAGCACCTGGGTGAGCCCGCGCAAATGCTCGGCAAGGGTTTGCTGATCGACGGAGGACACCGCCAGCCAGCCCCAATCGAGCGAATCGGTGTTCGCCACCCAACGAAGGAACTCACCGTCCACAGGGACCACTCCCACATAAGGCATGACCGCTTCCCAGCCGGCATAGGGCGTATCGGCCCAGATCGGGCTGGGCGTGACCATCGTCGAACGCCTCCAGGCTGCCAACGACATGGCGGTGCTGGCGTTACCGAAGATCGCGAAGAGCTGCTCGGATGTTTGCAACGGATGCCGCTCAAGCCATTCGTAGGGAGACATGCGGCAGCTCATAAGCATCCCCCGGTATCGCAAATACCGCTCCTGCAACGTTCGCACTCCTCGCAGAACGGTGCCGGACCTTGCAGGCTGAGCATCTGCGCGAGGGACAACCGGGGCGCCACCGCGGCCACCAGTGTCTCGGCCTTGCCCGGCGAACCCGGCGCGGCCTTCATCACGGCCACAGGCGCCCCACCGACCTGGATCGGCACGCTGCTGAAAATCCCGCCCGCGCCGATGTTAATCCAGTGCCCGCCCGCCTGGATGGTTGCACTGGCCCCACCTTCCAGCACCACTTGCTGACCGGCGCTGACGTGGAAATGCTGGCTGGCACCGAGGGTCTGGCTGGTCACACGGATGTGCCGGTCACCGCTGACCAGCAAGTGATCGTCGTGCCCGATTTCAACCTGGCGGCGACCACGGGCGATGTGCAGGTCATCGGCCCCGAGCTCATGCCGAGCCGTACCGGCGACGACCACACTGCGCTCATGATCGACCTGCACCCGTTGGTCATGAAGTACATGCTGGGTCCAGTTCCGTTGTGCCCGCAGATAGATTTCTTCGGCCCCCTTGCGATCCTCGATGCGCAATTCGTTGTAGCCGCCTCCGCCAGGGCTGCTCTGGCTGCGCAATATGCTGCGGGTCTTGTCCGCTGGCAGATCCAACGGCAATGGGTTGGCTCCGTTGGGCAAACAGCCGACCACCAGGGGCTTGTCCACGTCCCCGTCGATGAAGCCCACCAGCACTTCCATGCCGACCCGGGGAATCATCACACCGCCATAGCGATTATGGGCCCATCCCGAGGCCACCCGCAGCCAGCAGCTGGAATGCTCGTTCCGCTGGCCTTCGCGATCCCAAGTCATCTGCACCTTGACCCGTCCGAACTCGTCGCAATGGATCTCGCTGTCGACCGGTCCCGTCACCACCGCGGGATGATAACCACGGGCCGAGGGTTTTTCGTAATGCAGCGAGGGGCGGAAAAATACGTCCCACGGCGTCGCAAAAAAAGTATTGCTGTAGCCCTGGAACTCATCCGCGCTATCCGTGACCGTCTCTTCCAGCACCTGCGGCTGACGGCCCCGATGAGTGAGGTGTGTCAGGAGCCATAGATCATTCCACTGCACCTGTGGATGCCCGGCGATCTGCATGAAATGTCCGCTGGCGAGGGCGCACTGATCACCGCGGCCTTCGGCCAGTCGGGAATCGGCGCCATGGCGCTCCAGTGCACGCCGGGCCAAATGCGTGCCATGCTCGCGATCAGAGAAAAGACCGGGATAGCGATACTCCTCCAGCGCCGGCTGCTGCTGGCTATCCTGGTGGGTTTGCAACAGCAGGCCGGGTTGGCGGAAATCGTAGTCGCGCAGCGTCACCGCGTTGGTGCGTGTCTGGAGCCGGACCGCCAGGCGCTTGATCGCCGCTTCCCCGGCGGCCATGCCGCTGCCCGGCAGATACAACGTCGGCTCGGGCAGGCGGGGGAAGACGGTCTGGTCATCACCAAACACCAGCAAGTGGCCGTCGGGGCTGTGCCGGAAGTGGTAATGGATCCCCACCTCGGCACACAACCGTTCGATAAAGGCCAGATCGCTTTCACCGTATTGCACGCAGTATTCACGTTCGGGGTACTCACCACCGAGGCTGAACTGGAACCCATCGCCATGGATGCCATGATCCTTCAGCACCCTGGCGATGATCGAAGGCACGCTCAGGTGCTGGAAAATCCGTTGGTTGATGCGATGGCGCAGGTAAGCCAGGCGTGGCACCAGGCTGATCTGGTAACGAGTCAGGCGCTTCCCCGGATCGCCTTGGGCCACGCTGTAAACCTGGCCATGAATCCCGCGCCCCAAGTGGTCGAACCCCAAGTAAGCCTGGCGATGCAACAATGCCTCCAACGCAAGATCCCCTCGCTCGCTCACCAGCTCTACATCGAAGCAATAGGGTTGACTGATGCCCTCCTCGCCCGTGAACTCAAGCACCTTGAACTCATTCGGTCCGTCGTCGAGCGTCAGCGTGAAACGCGGTTGGTTGGCAGACGCGAACATCCGATGTCTCTCTGCAAAAATGTAGGCGGACGATTCTGCATGAGCCACACGGAGAGCGGGCTGGAGGTCAGGAAAAACAGATTTGCCTTACATCTGGGGAGATAAAAGCCGCAGCATGTGCTGCATTTTCCGATAGACATCCTTTGCGTAGCAGCCTACGGAACCCGTCGCACGATTGAATCAGCGGCGTCTTACAACCTGACGAGCCTCGGGACTGCAACACGGCGTGATAACGTTCCCTTCGTCGCAAAAAAGCAAAGGACGCACCGCATGACGACTCGCTACGCAAAAATCGCAATGACCCTGGCACTCGCCACATTCGCTTTCCTGACCGTGTTCAACAACATCACCGACTACCGCTCCAACTTCAATTTCGTCCAGCACGTGCTGAGCATGGACACCACGTTCCCGGACAACGCCGCCCGCTATCGGGCTATCGTCCAGCCATGGCTGTGGCATGGCGCCTACTGGCTGATCATCCTCGGCGAAGCGTTCACTGCCGGGCTGCTCGGCTACGGGGCACTGAAACTGTGGCAGGCGCGCAAGGCCGAGGGCGCGATATTCACACGGGCCAAACGTTGGAGCATCGCCGGCCTGACGACGGGATTCCTCGTCTGGTTCTTTGGCTTCATGGTGGTCGGAGGGGAATGGTTTCTGATGTGGCAATCCGAAATCTGGAATGGCCAGGACGCTGCGTTCAGGTTCTACATGGCGCTGCTGGGTGTACTGATCTTCCTCAACCAGCCCGACGCCACGGTGGACTGACCGCGCAAATGAAAACGGCCCACCTCCACTGGAGCCGGGCCGTTTTTTTCATCCAACCTTCGAGCGAGCCGTCCAGGCCTCGCCGAAAGCCTTGTTTAGTTGTTCAGGCGGAAATCTTTCTCGGCCGCTTCGAAGCGCTGCACCATACCGGCGGTAGGCGAGCCCATCTTGCTGACGAAGTAGATGGCCAGGCTGGCGAAGATAAAGCCCGGGATGATTTCATACAGGCCCAGCAATTCGAAGTGCTTCCAGACGATCACGGTGAGTGCACCCACCAGGATACCGGCCAGTGCACCGTTACGGGTCATGCCTTTCCAGATGACGGAGATCAGGACAACCGGACCGAAGGCAGCACCGAAACCGGCCCAGGCATAGCTCACCAGGCCCAGAACGCGGTTTTCCGGGTTGGCGGCCATGGCGATGGCGATCAAAGCCACTAACAACACCATGGCACGGCCGACCCAGACCAGTTCCAGCTGCGAAGCATTCTTGCGCAGGAAGGTCTTGTAGAAGTCTTCGGTCAGGGCGCTGGAGCACACCAGCAACTGGCAGCTCAGGGTACTCATCACCGCCGCCAGGATGGCCGACAGCAGGACACCGGCAAGCCATGGGTTGAACAGCAGTTTGGCCAGCTCGATGAATACGCGCTCAGGGTTTTCGGTCACGGGACCGGCCACCTCGGGATGCGCCGAGAAGTAGGCAATGCCAAAGAAGCCCACGGCCACGGTGCCGCCCAGGCACAGGATCATCCAGGTCATGGAGATACGACGGGCATTGGCGATCGACTTGACCGAATCCGCCGCCATGAAACGCGCCAGGATATGAGGCTGGCCGAAATAGCCCAGACCCCAGCCCATCAGCGAGATGATACCGATGAAGGTGGTGTTCTTCAGCATGTCGAAGGACGAAGGATCTTTCGCTTCGATAGCCAGGAACGTGGTGTCCACGCCGCCGGTGGCCAGCAGCACGATGATCGGCGTCAGGATCAGGGCGAAGATCATCAGGGTGGCTTGTACGGTGTCGGTCCAGCTCACGGCCAGGAAACCACCCACGAAGGTGTAGGCGATGGTCGCCGCGGCACCGGCCCACAGCGCTGTCTCGTAGGACATGCCGAAAGTGCTTTCGAACAGACGGGCACCGGCCACGATGCCGGAGGCGCAATAGATGGTGAAGAACACCAGGATCACCACCGCGGAGATGATACGCAGCACACCGCTCTTGTCTTCGAAACGGCTGGAGAAGTAGTCCGGCAGGGTCAGTGCATCGCCGTTATGCTCGGTCTGGACCCGCAGGCGACCAGCCACGAACAGCCAGTTCAGGTAGGCACCGACGATCAGGCCGATGGCGATCCAGCTTTCCGACAGGCCGGACATGTAGATGGCACCAGGCAGGCCCATCAGCAGCCAGCCGCTCATGTCGGAGGCACCGGCGGACAATGCGGTCACGACGCTGCCCAGGCTGCGGCCGCCCAGGATGTAATCGGAAAGGTTGTTGGTGGATCGATAAGCCATCAGGCCGATCAGGACCATGGCTGCGATATAGATCACGAAGGTGATCAGGGTGGGATTGCTTACACTCATGAGTTACGCCCTGGCTTTGTTTTTATGTAGCGGTGGCAGTTGAAAGCGCCGACAACACAGATGTTGTAGCGACGATTAGCAGACCCGCGAATTTATGACTGATGTTTCCCCAGGAAAGCCATCAGCCGATGCCCCTCGGCTCGAAACCGGTTGCACCTTGGCCGCGAATGCTATTCAACAAATCAAATAAGGTGCAACCTGTTTCGCTCGAATAAGTTGCACCTGATCGGTTTTTCCATCCGAACCGTGTTTTTTGCTCCCTTTTTGTGCAGTGGAGACAGTCTCGCTATAAGCCAACGCACTAAGCCGGTGCAGCGCAACGAGATCAGCGCTCACTTCCTGATGAGCAGCCTGATGTTTCGTCAAAAAAAGGGTTGCACCCGGTTGCACCTCATGCAGCTCGGGGCTAATCTTGCCGCCAGCTGATGCCACGCGATACGTGGTAAACATGAGGATAAAAATATGGCTACCACCACTCTTGGGGTCAAACTCGATGACCCGACCCGCGAACGCCTCAAAGCGGCCGCTACCTCGATTGATCGCACGCCGCACTGGCTGATCAAGCAGGCAATTTTCAATTACCTGGAAAAACTCGAGGGTGGTGCAACCCTGACCGAGCTGAACGGTTCGACCCGCGTCGACAATGACGAGGCTGGCGATGTCCAGCCTGACCATGCTCACCAATGTTTCCTGGAGTTTGCCGAAAGCATCCTGCCGCAATCGGTGCTGCGTGCCTCCATCACTGCCGCTTACCGACGACCGGAACCCGAAGTGGTACCGATGTTGATCGAACAGGCTCGCCTGCCGGCGGAGATGGCCGAAGCCACTAACAAGCTGGCCGCTTCGATCGCAGAAAAACTGCGTAACCAGAAGAGTGCCGGTGGTCGCGCCGGTATCGTCCAGGGCCTGCTGCAGGAATTCTCCCTGTCGTCCCAGGAAGGCGTGGCGTTGATGTGCCTGGCCGAAGCGCTGCTGCGCATCCCGGACAAAGGTACCCGTGATGCACTGATCCGCGACAAGATCAGCACCGGTAATTGGCAGCCACACCTGGGCAACAGCCCATCGCTGTTCGTCAACGCCGCGACCTGGGGCCTGCTGCTGACCGGCAAGCTGGTCGCTACCCATAATGAAGCAGGCCTGACCTCCTCCCTGAGCCGCATCATCGGCAAGAGCGGCGAACCGATGATCCGCAAGGGCGTCGACATGGCCATGCGCCTGATGGGCGAGCAGTTCGTCACCGGCGAGACCATCGCCGAAGCCCTGGCCAACGCGAGCAAATTCGAAGCCAAGGGTTTCCGCTACTCCTACGACATGCTGGGTGAAGCCGCACTCACCGAGCACGACGCTCAGAAGTACCTGGCCTCGTATGAACAAGCCATCCACTCGATCGGCAAAGCCTCCCACGGTCGTGGGATTTATGAAGGCCCTGGCATTTCCATCAAGCTTTCGGCCCTGCACCCGCGTTACAGCCGCGCCCAGTACGAGCGCGTCATGGATGAGCTGTACCCACGCCTGCTGTCGCTGACCCTGCTGGCCAAGCAATACGACATCGGCCTGAACATCGACGCCGAAGAAGCCGACCGCCTCGAACTGTCCCTGGATCTGTTGGAGCGCCTGTGCTTCGAGCCGCAACTGACCGGCTGGAACGGCATCGGTTTCGTGATCCAGGCCTACCAGAAGCGCTGCCCGTATGTGATCGACTACGTCATCGACTTGGCGCGCCGCAGTCGCCATCGCCTGATGATCCGCCTGGTAAAAGGCGCGTACTGGGACAGCGAGATCAAACGCGCCCAGGTCGAAGGCCTGGAAGGCTATCCGGTCTACACCCGCAAGGTGTACACCGACGTGTCCTACATCGCCTGCGCCCGCAAGCTTCTGTCGGTACCAGAAGCCATCTACCCGCAGTTCGCCACGCACAACGCCCATACGCTGTCGGCTATTTATCACATCGCCGGTCAGAACTATTACCCGGGCCAGTACGAATTCCAGTGCCTGCATGGCATGGGTGAGCCGCTGTACGAACAGGTTGTAGGCAAGGTTTCCGAAGGCAAGCTGAACCGTCCGTGCCGCGTGTACGCTCCAGTCGGCACCCATGAAACACTGTTGGCTTACCTGGTGCGTCGCCTGCTGGAAAACGGCGCGAACACCTCCTTCGTCAACCGCATTGCCGACCAGTCGATTTCCATTCAGGAACTGGTGGCCGACCCGGTCGCCAGCATTGAGCAGATGGCGACTCTGGAAGGTGGTTTCGGCCTGCCGCATCCGCGCATTCCCCTGCCACGCGACCTGTACGGCAGCGAGCGCGCCAACTCCAGCGGCATCGACATGGCGAACGAACATCGCCTGGCCTCGTTGTCCTGCGCCCTGCTGGCGACCGCCCATAACGACTGGAAAGCCGCGCCGATGCTCGGTTGCGCCGCCAGTGAAGAAACACCGACCCCGGTCCTGAACCCAGCCGATCACCGCGACGTGGTCGGCCATGTGCAGGAAGCCACGGTGGCTGATGTCGACAATGCCATTCAGTGCGCGCTCAACGCCGCGCCGATCTGGCAGGCCACGCCACCGGCCGAGCGCGCCGCGATCCTGGAGCGCGCCGCCGATCTGATGGAAGGCGAGATCCAGCCATTGATGGGCCTGCTGGCCCGTGAAGCCGGCAAGACCTTCGCCAACGCCATTGCCGAAGTTCGCGAAGCCGTGGATTTCCTGCGCTACTACGCGGTGCAGGCACGCAATGACTTCACCAACGATGCCCACCGCCCATTGGGTCCGGTGGTCTGCATCAGCCCGTGGAACTTCCCCCTGGCCATTTTCAGTGGCCAGGTAGCCGCTGCCCTGGCCGCCGGTAACCCGGTATTGGCCAAGCCAGCCGAACAGACGCCATTGGTGGCCGCCCAGGCCGTGCGCCTGCTGCTCGAAGCCGGTATCCCGGAAGGTGTGCTGCAACTGCTGCCGGGCCGTGGCGAAACCGTCGGCGCCCGCCTGGTGGGTGACGAGCGGGTCAAGGGGGTGATGTTCACCGGCTCCACCGAAGTCGCTCGCCTGCTGCAACGCAACATTGCCGGTCGCCTGGACAGCCAGGGTCGTCCGATCCCGCTGATCGCTGAAACCGGCGGCCAGAACGCCATGATCGTCGACTCCTCGGCCCTGACCGAACAAGTGGTCATCGACGTGGTGTCGTCGGCCTTCGACAGCGCAGGCCAGCGCTGCTCGGCCCTGCGCGTGCTGTGCTTGCAGGAAGACTCCGCTGACCGCGTCATCGAAATGCTCAAGGGCGCCATGGCCGAATCGCGCCTGGGTAACCCGGAGCGCCTGTCGGTGGACATTGGCCCGGTGATCGACGCCGAAGCCAAGGCCGGCATCGAGAAACATATCCAGGCCATGCGCGACAAAGGTCGCACCGTTTACCAGATGGCAATTGCCGACAGTGAAGAGTGCAAGCGCGGCACGTTCGTGATGCCGACCCTGATCGAGCTGGAAAGCTTCGATGAGCTGCAGCGCGAGATCTTCGGCCCAGTGCTGCACGTGGTGCGCTACAAGCGCAAGGAGCTGGATCAGTTGATCAACCAGATCAACGCCTCCGGCTATGGCCTGACCCTGGGCGTGCATACCCGTATCGATGAAACCATCGCCAAGGTGATCGATAACGTCCATGCCGGCAACGTCTACGTGAACCGCAACATCGTGGGTGCCGTGGTTGGCGTGCAACCGTTCGGTGGCGAAGGTTTGTCGGGCACCGGGCCCAAGGCCGGTGGTCCGCTGTACCTGTACCGCCTGCTGTCGACTCGTCCTACCGATGCGATCCAGCAATCCTTCGTTCGCGCCGATGCCGTCAGCGCGCCGGACCTGCGCCTGCGCGAGGCCATGAGCAAACCGCTGACCGCCCTGCAAGCCTGGGCCGACAGCCAGAAGCTCGCCGAACTGAGCGCCCTGTGCGTGCAGTTCGCAGCCCAATCGCAAAGCGGTATCACCCGCCAGCTGACCGGCCCGACCGGTGAACGCAACAGCTACGCCATTCTGCCGCGCGAACATGTGCTGTGCCTGGCCGAGGTGGAAGGTGACCTGCTGACGCAACTGGCGGCCGTACTGGCCGTGGGCGGCTCGGTCGTGTGGCCGGAAACCGATACCACCAAGGCACTGTTCGCACGCTTGCCCAAGGATATTCAGGCACGTGTCCAACGCGTTTCCGATTGGACCAAGGATGACGTGGTGTTCGACGCTGTCCTGCATCACGGCGACTCGGACCAGTTGCGCAGCGTCTGCCAACAAGTGGCCAAGCGTGCCGGCGCCATCGTCGGGGTCCACGGCTTGTCCCAGGGCGAAACCGGCATTGCGCTGGAGCGCCTGGTGATCGAGCGGGCGTTGAGCGTCAACACCGCAGCAGCGGGCGGTAATGCCAGCCTGATGACCATCGGTTAAACCACTGCAAGCCAGGCACCCGCAATGGGTGCCTGGCAAGCCCGCTCCCACATTTGGATTAGTGTCGCCCCCGCCTCTTCATCACCCAAATCAATCATCCTGTTCAACCTCTATTCCCCCGCCTAGACTCGGCCCATTCCAAAGAAAGGTAGGCCGCCATGTCCGAGACGCTGCTCAGTTCCCGCAACCTGGCTTTCGAGCTGTATGAAGTCCTCGACGCCGAGGGTCTGACCCAGCGCGAGCGGTTCGCCGAGCACACCCGCGAAACCTTCGACGCGGCCATTGGTACGGCCCGCAACATCGCCGAGAAATATTTCGCGCCGCACAACCGCAAGAACGATGAGAACGAACCGCGCTACGAAGACGGTCAGGCCATCCTGATTCCGGAAGTGAAACCCGCGGTGGACGCCTTCCTGGAGGCAGGCTTCCTCAACGCTGCGCGCAGTTTCGAGGCAGGCGGCATGCAATTGCCGACGCTGCTGTCCCAGGCCTGCTTCGCGCATTTCCAATCGGCCAATGCCGCATCGACGTCTTATCCGTTCCTGACCATGGGCGCGGCGAACCTGATCGAAAGCTTCGGCGACGAGGCGCAGAAGCGCCGCTTCCTGCAACCGATGATCGACGGTCGCTTCTTCGGCACCATGGCTCTGACCGAACCCCACGCGGGCTCTTCACTGTCGGATATCCGCACCCGTGCCGAACCCGCACCCGACGGCACTTATCGACTCAAGGGCAACAAGATTTTCATCTCCGGCGGTGATCATCCGCTGTCGGAAAACATCGTGCACATGGTCCTGGCGAAACTGCCGGACGCGCCGCCCGGCGTTAAAGGGATTTCGCTGTTTATCGTGCCCAAGTTCCTGGTCAACGACGACGGTAGCCTCGGCAAGCGTAACGACGTGCTGCTGGCCGGGTTGTTCCACAAGATGGGCTGGCGCGGCACCACCTCCACGGCACTGAACTTCGGCGACAATGGCGACTGTGTCGGTTACCTCGTGGGGAAACCGCACCATGGCCTGAGCTACATGTTCCAGATGATGAACGAGGCACGGATCGGCGTCGGCATGGGCGCGGTAATGCTGGGGTACGCCGGCTACCTGTATTCACTGGAATACGCCCGCGAGCGTCCCCAGGGTCGGTTGCCCGACAGCAAGGACCCGACCACCGCCCCCGTGGCGATCATCCAGCACGCCGACGTGCGCCGCATGCTGCTGACCCAGAAAGCCTATGTGGAAGGCGCGTTCGACCTGGGCCTGTACGCGGCGCGACTGTTCGACGACACCACCACACTCGAGAGCGATGCCGAACGCCGGCGTGCCCATGAACTGTTGGACTTGCTGACTCCAATCGTCAAATCCTGGCCCTCGGAGTTTTGCCTGAAGGCCAACGAGCTGGCGATCCAGATTCTCGGCGGTCATGGCTACACCCGCGAATACCCGGTAGAGCAGTATTACCGCGACAATCGCCTGAACCCTATTCACGAGGGCACCCATGGTATCCAGTCCCTGGACCTTCTGGGGCGCAAGCTGGCGCAGAATGGCGGCGCCGGGCTCAAGCAACTGATCCGCCTGGTAGCCGACACCACCGAACGCGCCCAGGCATACGATACACTGACGCCACTGCGCCAGCCGCTGGAAACCCTGGTGGCGAACCTGCAAACGGTCACCCTTGGCCTGCTGACGGACCTGGCTCAAGGCAAGGTCAACAGCAGCCTCGCCAACTCGGCGCTGTACCTCAAGGTATTCGGCCACATGGTGATCGGCTGGCGCTGGCTGGAACAAGCCATTCGTGCCGTAGAAGGGCTGGCCAGGGGCAACGCCGCGGACAGCGACTTCTATAAAGGCAAGCTGCAAGCGGCGCGGTACTTCCTGACCTGGGAAGTTCCCGGTTGCCACCATGAGCTGGCATTGCTCGAGGCGCGGGACGATACGTGCCTGGGGATGCGGGATGAGTGGTTCTGATCCGGCTTTTGCAACGGACTCAAATCGCTATCGCGAGCAGGCTCGCTCCCATAGTAGTTCTGCTGTAAACACTGATTGAGCGGCCATCCAAATCCACTGTAGGAGCGGGCTTGCTCGTGAAAGCGGTGTGTCAGCTACATATGTGCCTGCTGACACACCGCCTTCGCGAGCAAGACCGCTCCCACAGTCATTCTCGATCCATTCAGGCCTGCTGGATCGTCTTGGCAATGACATCCACCGTGGCGCTGACCTGCTCCTGGTAACGGTCGAGCTCGGCCTCATGCTGCTTCTGCATTTCAATCTGCTGCGAACACAGGTTCATGGCCGTCAACACCAACAGCCGATCGCCGATCAGTGTCGGGTATTTGCGCTTGGTATCGGTCAGGGCCGTCTTGAGCATCGCTGCGGCGTCCAGCAGAGCCTGCTCCTGCCCGGCCGGGGCCTTGATCGAATAGTCCTCTCCCAGGATCGAGATGACAGTCACCCCATTGACACCCTGCTTCATGCGCTGACAGGGCCGGTGCTGGCGCGCTCGATCAGCGCCTGGATACGGGCGGCGGTGGCACCGTGCAGTTCTTCCTGTTCCATCAGGCTCAGTTGCAGGCTCTCGTTTTCGTCCTTGGCCCTGGCAAGTTCCGCGCTCAGGGTTTCATTCAGGCCGGCGAGATGACGGTTCTGTTGCACCAGGTCGTTGACCAGTTGCTCCAGCTGGCTGAGGGATGTTTCCAACATATTGATTTCCAGGCTTTTTCAGGGGGCGCGTACGATAAAGAAAAGTGACCGCCAATGCCACGGTCCAGCGGCGGCGGTACTTCGCTGGCGAGTCGTAAAGACTGTGAACGAGGAGTCTGGTTCCTACCCTTCGTCGCTTTGCCGGGATGCTCTGCGACAAAAGGCCCCACCCCACTCAAGACTTCATTCGTATGTCCGATAAGTCTGTACATACCCGCCACAGCTCCGCACGGACGCGCTTTTCCCGGTACTTCCCATGTCTCTACGTAATATGAATATCGCGCCACGGGCGTTCCTGGGGTTTGCCCTGATCGGCGCCCTGATGCTGGCCCTCGGGGTATTTGCCCTGAGCCAGATGAGCAAGATCCGCACCTCCGGCGAGAATATCGTCGAGAACAGCGTGCCCAGCATCAAGGCCCTCAACGAGTTCACCCAGCTCTCGCTGCGCCTGCGAGTGCTGTCCTATCGCTTGTTGGTCAACCGTGAAGCGGACATCCAACAGAAAACCTATGAGCTGTTCGATCAGCGCAACCAACAGTTGCAAACTGCCCAGGCCGCGTATGAAAAACTCATCAGCGCTGCGGATGAACGCGCCGCCTATGACCAATTGGTACAACTGCTGGGCCAGTACCGTCAGCTTGAAGATCGGATGAAAACCCTGTCGCGCAACAACCAGATCGATGACTTGCGCGCCTTGCTCAACACCGAACTGCTGAGTAATTCCGATGCCGTCAACGCGGCCATCGGCCGCTTGGTGGAAATCAACAACCTGCAAGCCGAATCCCTGAACCAAGGCGCAACGCAGCAATATTCGATGGCGTTCAACTGGGTCGTCACGCTGCTGGTCATCGCCACCGGCCTGACCCTGTTGTTCGCCTGGCTGCTGACCAACAGCATTACTCGCCCGATCGCCAATGCCCTGGACGCCGCCGAAGAAATCGCCAAGGGCAACCTGACCCGGCCGATCACTGTCGATGGCAGCGACGAAGCCGGTCGCCTGCTGCGGGCGATGTCGACCATGCAGGAAAAACTGCGGGACACCTTGCAGCGTATTTCCGGCTCGGCCACGCAACTGGCCTCCGCCGCGGAAGAACTCAACAGCGTCACCGACGAAAGCGCTCGGGGCCTGACCCAGCAGAACAACGAAATCGAACAGGCCGCTACGGCGGTGAACGAAATGACCAGCGCCGTGGAAGAAGTGGCGCGCAACGCGGTCAGCACCTCCGAAGCCTCGAGAAATGCCACCACCTCCGCCGGCGACGGTCGGGATCTGGTGCAGGAAACGGTTGGCGCCATCGAACGCATGAGCGCCGACGTGCAGAGCACCGCCACACTGATCGGCAACCTGGCCGACGAGTCCCGTGACATCGGCAAGGTTCTGGACGTGATTCGTGGCCTGGCGGACCAGACCAACCTGCTGGCCCTGAACGCAGCCATCGAGGCGGCACGGGCCGGTGAGGCCGGTCGTGGTTTCGCCGTGGTAGCGGACGAGGTCCGTGCCCTGGCCCATCGCACCCAGCAGTCGACCAGCGAAATCGAACGCATGATCGGCAGCATCCAGAGCGGCACCGAGCAGGCTGTGGACTCGATGCGCAACAGCACCGAACGTGCCGAGTCGACTCTGAATATTGCACGTGGCGCCGGCATGTCCCTGGACACGATCAACACAGCCATCGTCGAGATCAACGAGCGCAACCTGGTGATCGCCAGCGCTGCCGAAGAACAGGCCCAAGTGGCCCGGGAAGTCGACCGCAACCTGGTGAACATCCGCGACCTGTCGGTGCAATCGGCCACCGGCGCCAATCAGACCAGCGCTGCCAGCGCCGAACTGTCGCGCCTGGCGGTGGACCTGAACAGCATGGTAGGGCGCTTCAGCCTCTGACCTTTGAGCATTCCCACGTCTGACGTGGGCATGCCTCGCCTCGCTCCGCGGCTGTCTTCCAGCCCGCGGAGCGTTCCTGGCGGCGCTCCCGCACCCAGCCTGGGAACACCTTCGTTTGTTTGCCAGGGTCCCCTATAGAACCTGATCACTGAATTCGGCATTTTTTGACGCCGAAACATGATTACGCCTGCCCCTTCAGTTCCGCCATCGGCATGTCGATAGCGAGATATGGTCCGGTCATCTCCGGGTTCGCCGAGGGTACGTCATGTTTAATACAACTCTAAAAAGTGAACTGACGGCTAGGACAGCCGAATTAACGACATACAAGGGACTGGTAGGCGCCTTGGAACGGTCGATGGCCGTGGTCGAGTTCAGTCCCGACGGCAAAGTGCTCCGTGCGAACGACAATTTCCTGAAAACCATGGGCTACCGCGCAGAACAGTTGGCCAGCCTGTCACACCGCGATTTCTGCAGCCCTGCTCTGGCAGGCAGCGCCGAGTACCGCGAATTCTGGAACCAGTTGCGCGCCGGTCAGTTCGTTTCCGGGACTTTCCAACGGCGCAGCGGGCGCGGCCAGATGGTATGGCTGGAAGCCAGCTATAACCCCGTGGTCGATGAGCACAATCGCGTGGTGAAAGTGGTCAAGTACGCCCTGGACGTCACTGCCAAGGTCGCCAACGAGGCGGAAATCCGAGGCAAGCTGGCAGCCCTCGACCGCGCCATGGCGGTGATCGAATTCGACCTCAGCGGCCACATCCTCACCGCGAACGATAACTTCCTGAGGACCATGAACTACTCCTTGGCCGAACTCCAGGGCAAACATCACCGGATGTTCTGTGAGCCAAACCTGGTGAACAGCCCGGAATACAGTGATTTCTGGCGGCGCTTGAATGCGGGTGAATTCTTCAGCGGTCAATACAAGCGTCTAGGCAAGCACGGCAAGGTCGTCTGGCTCGAAGCCAGCTACAACCCGGTCTACGATGCCGAAGGCAAGTTATGCAAGGTCGTGAAGTTCGCCAGCGACATCACCGAACGAGTCGAAAAGTTCGAGGAAGACTCTCGCGGCGCCTCACGCGCCTACCACATCTCCGCCGAGACCGAGCGGGTGGCCGAACAGGGCGCCGAGGTTATCCACCAGACAGCCAAGGAAATGCGTCAGATCGCCGACAATATCGGCGCGTCCGCGCGTCTTGTCGGACAACTGGGATCGCGCTCGGAGGAGATCACCGCCATCGTCAACACCATCCGCGGCATCGCCGACCAGACCAACCTGTTGGCCCTCAATGCAGCCATCGAAGCGGCGCGGGCCGGTGACCAGGGCCGGGGCTTCGCGGTGGTCGCCGATGAAGTCCGCCAGTTGGCAGGGCGTACAAGCCGCTCGACAGCGGAGATTGCCGAGATGATCGGCATGATCCTTTCCGAAACCCGCGAAGCCGTCACCAGCATGAACGTCACCCACGAAGGCGCCCTGCGCGGTGTGACCCTGGCGGACCAGGCCGGATCGGTCATCGTACAGATCCGCACCGGGACGACAGACGCACTCGAAGCCGTGAGCATGTTTGCATCCAAGCTCGACGAGTCCGAGGTCATTCCGAAAACGGCAGTTGGCTGGGTTGGCTGAGAAGGAGCGTTCGGCTCCTTGGCTCTCGATAGCCGGGATCCACGCGGTCTGGCTCTGTTCCCTTATACAGAATCAGACACGGGGATCCTGAAGGCGTGTCTGACGGACACAAAACCTTTTTGACAGCATCGCATTTCAACAGGTTAGAATCGCTGGCACGCAGGCTGCATGGTCAGTCTGTGCCCGTCTTTCAGTTTCCCGGAGTACTGCCTTTGACTGCGACGACCATCAACAGCCTGTTCTTGATCGGCGCGTTGCTGGTGGGTGCGAGCATTCTGGTCAGTTCCCTTTCATCCCGCCTGGGCATCCCCATCCTGGTGATCATTCTGGCCGTGGGCATGGTGGCCGGGGTCGATGGCGCCGGCATTCTTTTCGATAACTACGCAACGGCCTACCTGGTCGGCAACCTTGCACTGGCCGTCATCCTGCTGGACGGTGGCTTGCGCACACGGGTCTCCAGTTTCCGGGTGGCGTTGTGGCCGGCATTGTCGCTGGCCACCATCGGCGTGCTGATCACCACCGGGCTGACGGGACTCGCAGCCGCGTGGCTGTTCAACCTGAATCTGATCCAGGGCCTGCTGATCGGCGCCATTGTCGGCTCGACCGACGCCGCGGCCGTGTTTTCGTTGCTGGGCGGCAAAGGCCTGAACGAGCGGGTAAGCGCTACCCTCGAGATCGAGTCCGGCAGCAACGATCCCATGGCGGTGTTCCTGACCGTTACCCTGATCGGCATGCTCGCCAGCGGAGAAACCGGCCTACACTGGAGCCTCTTGGGGCATCTGGTGCGCGAGTTCGGCATCGGCGCGGTGATCGGCCTGGGCGGTGGCTGGTTGATGCTGCAACTGGTCAACCGGATCAACCTGGCCAACGGCCTCTACCCGATCCTCGTCATCAGCGGCGGGCTGGCCGTGTTTGCCTTGACCAACGCGCTGCACGGCAGTGGCTTCCTGGCGGTGTACCTGTGCGGCCTGGTGCTGGGCAACCGCCCGGTGCGCAGCCGCCACGGCATCCTGCACATGCTCGACGGCATGGCCTGGCTGGCGCAGATCGGCATGTTCCTGGTGCTGGGTCTGCTGGTCACCCCCCATGACCTGTTGCCGATTGCCTTGCCTGCCCTGGGCCTGGCGCTGTGGATGATCCTGTTTGCACGGCCCCTGTCGGTCGTGGTGGGCCTGATGCCGTTCCGGGCTTTCCACGGTCGCGAGAAAGCCTTCATTTCCTGGGTCGGTCTGCGCGGCGCAGTTCCGATCATCCTGGCGGTGTTCCCGCTGATGGCCGGGCTGCCCCATGCTCAACTGTATTTCAACCTGGCGTTCTTTATCGTGCTGGTGTCCTTGTTGGTGCAGGGTACGAGCCTGCCCTGGGTCGCCAAGCTGCTGCATGTCACCGTCCCGCCCGAGCCCCTGCCGATATCCCGCGCCGCGCTGGAAGTGCACGTCACCAGCGAGTGGGAACTGTTCATCTATCGGCTCGGTGCAGAGAAGTGGTGCATCGGCTCGCCCTTGCGCGACCTTAAAATGCCGGACGGAACCCGTATCGCGGCACTGTTTCGAGGCCAGCAATTGCTCCATCCGTCGGGTAGTACGGTGCTGGAAGTCAATGATTTGCTGTGTGTCATCGGCCATGAACACGACTTGCCGGCCCTTGGAAAACTGTTCAGCCAGGCACCACAACGAGGCCTCGATCTGCGCTTCTTCGGCGACTTCGTACTCGAAGGAGACGCCCAGCTGGCCGCGGTTGCGGCACTGTACGGATTGAAACTCGACGGCATCGACCCGGACATGTCCCTGGGACGTTTCATCGCCCAGAAAGTTGGCGGTGCGCCAGTAGTCGGCGACCAGGTGGAGTGGAACAACACCTTGTGGACTGTCGCGGCCATGGACGGGAACAAGATCGGTAAAGTGGGCGTCAGATTCCCCGAAGGAAGTCGCCCGGGCCCCGGCTTGTTCCTCTAAACTGCTCCCATTCTTTATTTGCTTGACCGGTCTCTATGCCTACCCTGCGCTCCTTTTTCGCCATTGCCCTGCTGGGCCTGAGTCTTTCCATCTGCCCACTGCAGGCCGCTGAACCGCCTACGAGCGAATCGGTGCAGGCCAGCCTGGACAAGATCGCCGACCGTAAACTGCCGGAGGCCGACCAAAAGGCCTTGCAAGCGGTGCTGCAAGGCACCCTGGCCCAACTCGCCAGCAAGGCTGAATACGAGCAGAAGCTGCAGGCCCTCAAACAGCAATTGGCCAGCGCTCCCAAGCAGAACATTGAAAACCAGCGCGAGCTGGCACGACTGAAAAACACACCCGTGGTGCCTGTGGCGCAGCGCTACGCGAACCTGCCGATTCCCCAGCTCGAACAAATGCTGACGGATCGCTCCACCCAGCAGAGCGATCTGCAAAAGGCCCTCGCAGACGCCAACAGCCTGATCATCACCGCCCAGACTCGTCCCGAGCGGGCCCAGGCCGAGATCGCCAACAGCCAGACCCGTATCCAGCAGATCAATGCCACCCTCAAGGCGGGAAGAGACGCCGGAAAAACCCTGAGCAGCGAACAGCGCGACCAACTCAACGCCGAGCTGGCGGCCCTTAACGCGCTGATCCCGTTGCGGCGTCAGGAGCTGGCCGGCAACAGCCAATTGCAAGACCTGGGCAACGGCCAGCACGACTTGCTGATGGAAAAAATCGCCCGCATGGAGCAGGAAATCCAGGACCTGCAGAACCTGATCAACCAGAAGCGCCTGGCCCAGTCCCAGGAGACGGTGACCCAGCAATCCATCGAAGCACAGAAGGCTGGCGGCAGTAGCCTGCTGGCCACCGAAAGCGCGGCCAACCTCAAGCTTTCCGATTATTTGCTCAAAAGCACCGACCGCCTTAATGAAGTCACCCAGCAGAACCTGCAAACCAAGCAACTACTGGACAGCGTCACCCAGACCGACGCGGCCCTGGACGAGCAGATCAGCGTGCTCAAGGGCAGCCTCCTGCTCTCCAAGATTCTCTACAAACAACGCCAGACGCTGCCGCGTCTCAAGCTGGACCAGAACCTGGCCGACCAGATCGCCGATATCCGCCTGTACCAGTTCGAAGTCAGCCAGCAACGTGAGCTTCTGAACAATCCGAGCGCCTACGTCGATAGCCTGTTGGCATCCCAGCCGTCGGAGCAGGTTACACCGCAGCTGCGCAAGACCCTGCTGGACCTGGCCCTGACCCGAATCGACCTGCTGGAACGCCTGAACCGCGAGTTGAGCGCGGTGCTCAACGAATCCATCACCTTGCAGCTCAACCAGAAGCAATTGCTCAGCACCGCGCAAAACCTGCGGGCGACCCTCGAAGAACAGATGTTCTGGATCCCCAGCAACAAACCCCTGGATTTCGAATGGATGCGCGGCGTACCGAACCGCCTGGAAAAACAGATCGACTCGCTGCCCTGGGCATCGAGCCTCAGTGAGCTGGCCGATGGCCTGACACAACGACCGCTGTTGTTCCTGCCCCTGGCGTTGTTGATTGGCGCACTGCTGTGGCGACGCAAGCATCTTTATGCCCGACTGAACAAGGTTCACCAGGACGTTGGCCACTTCAAGCGCGACAGCCAGTGGCATACGCCCCAGGCGATCCTGATCAACATCCTGCTGGCAATGCCGGTAGCCCTGGCACTGGCCTTGTGTGGCTATGCCTTGCAGATCGACGCCCGCGGCCAGAACGCCAACCTCGGCGCCGCGCTGTTGCAGATTGGCCAGGCCTGGCTGGTGTTCTACACCGCCTATCGGATACTGGCCCCCGGTGGCGTGGCCGAGTTGCATTTCCGTTGGGAGAAACCCCAGGTCGAATTTCTCCAGGGCTGGATCCGTCGCCTAGGTCTGGTGGTGCTGGCGTTGGTGGCCGTGGTGGCTGTGGCCGAGTTGCAACCGTCGACCCTGGCCGACGACGTCCTGGGCATGCCCGTGGTACTGACCTGCTATGCCCTGATGGCCTGGCTGCTCAGTCGCCTGTTGCTCAGCAGCCCGACGCACCGCAATACCTCACTGTTCCGCAAGGCTCTAGGGGTGATTTTCACCGCCCTGCCGATCGCCTTGTTCGTGGCGGTGTGCTTCGGCTACTACTACACCGCCCTCAAACTCAGCGACCGGTTGATCAACACCCTGTACCTGCTGATGTTCTGGCTGGTGATCGAGGCGACCTTCGTGCGAGGTCTGTCGGTCGCCGCACGGCGTTTGGCCTATCAGCGGGCCCTGGCCAAGCGCCAGGCGGCCAAGGAAGCCGGCGACGGCGAAGCAGTAGTCGAGGAACCGACACTGGATATCGAGAAAGTCAACGAACAGTCCCTGCGCCTGATCCGCCTGGCCCTGCTGGGTGGTTTCATCGCCGCACTGTACTGGGTCTGGTCGGACCTGATCAGCGTGTTCTCGTACCTGGACAACATCACGCTCTACGAATACACCAGCGGCACCGGCGTCAATATGAGCATGGTGCCCATCAGCATCGGCGACATGCTCGGCGCGTTGATCATCATCGGTATCACCTTCGCCCTGGCACGCAACCTGCCAGGCCTGCTGGAAGTGTTCGTGCTGTCCAAGCTGAACCTGGCCCAGGGCAGCGCCTATGCCACCACCACGCTGCTGTCCTATGTAATCGCCGGCGTCGGCTTCGTCACCACCCTGTCCACCCTGGGCGTGAGCTGGGACAAATTGCAATGGCTGGTGGCGGCGCTGTCGGTAGGCCTGGGCTTCGGCATGCAGGAAATCTTCGCCAACTTCATCTCCGGGATCATGATCCTGTTCGAGCGCCCGGTGCGGATCGGCGACACCATCACCATCGGCAACCTGTCGGGCACGGTGAGCAAGATCCGCATTCGCGCCACCACCATTACCGACTTCGACCGCAAGGACATCATCGTCCCGAACAAGACCTTCATCACCGGGCAACTGATCAACTGGTCGCTGACCGACACCGTCACCCGGGTCACCCTGAAACTGGGCGTGGACTATGGCTCCGACCTGGATCGGGTCCGCGAGCTGCTGCTCAAGGCCGCCCGGGAGAACCCGCGGGTGCTGAAGGAGCCGGAACCGATCGTGTATTTCCTGAACTTCGGCGAGAGCACCCTCGATCATGAGCTGCGCATGCATGTGCGCGACCTCGGTGACCGCAACCCGGTACTGGACGAGATCAACCGCTTCATCAACCGTGAGTTCAAGAAGGAGCACATCAACATCTCCTTCCGGCAGATGGAGATCTACCTGAAGAACCTCCAGGGCCAGGAATACAAACTGGTACCCGCCGAGCCCGACAAGAAAACCATCACGGCCGTGCCCTCGACCGTAGCCAACATCAAACCGGTGCCGGAACCGCCGCACGATACACTCGACTGATCGCGCCGGTGCCAGCAGGCATCGCGCCGGAGATGGCCATGAAAACGCTGGAAACCCTGACCTTCGATAACCGCTTCGCCCGCCTGGGCGACGGTTTCTCGGCCCATGTCCTGCCTGAACCCATCGACAACCCCCGACTGGTCGTCGCCAGCCCGGCCGCCATGGCGCTGTTGGACCTGGACCCGGCCGAAGCCCAGGCGCCATTGTTCGCCGAGCTGTTCGGCGGGCATAAGCTGTGGGCCGAAACCGAGCCACGGGCGATGGTGTATTCCGGGCACCAATTCGGCCATTACAACCCGCAACTGGGCGATGGCCGCGGACTGTTATTGGGAGAGGTGTACAACGAAGCCGGCCAGCACTGGGACCTGCACCTCAAGGGCGCCGGGCAAACACCGTTTTCGCGGATGGGCGACGGACGCGCGGTGCTGCGCTCCTCGATCCGCGAGTTCCTCGCCTCCGAAGCGCTGCATGCCTTGGGCATCCCCACCACGCGGGCGTTGTGCGTGATCGGTTCGGACACCCCCGTGTGGCGTGAAAAACAGGAGCGCGCCGCCATGGTGCTGCGCCTGGCACCGAGCCACGTGCGTTTTGGCCATTTCGAATACTTCTACTACACCAAGAAGCCCGAGCTGCATGCGACGCTCGCCGAGCATGTGTTGAACCTGCACTATCCCGAGTGCCGCGAGCAGCCGGAGCCGTACCTGGCAATGTTTCGAGAAATCGTCGAGCGCAACGCTGAACTGATTGCGAAATGGCAAGCCTATGGCTTCTGCCACGGGGTGATGAACACCGACAACATGTCGATTCTGGGCATTACCTTCGACTTCGGACCGTTCGCCTTCCTCGACGATTTCGACGCCAATTTCATCTGCAACCACTCCGATGACCAGGGCCGCTACTCCTTCAGCAACCAGGTGCCCATCGGCCAATGGAATCTCAGTGCCCTGGCCCAGGCCCTGACGCCCTTCATCAGCGTCGAGGCCCTGCGCGAGACCCTCGGTTTGTATTTGCCGTTGTACCAGGCCCACTATCTGGATTTGATGCGTCGCCGCCTCGGCCTGACCCGCGCCGAAGAGGATGACCAGAAACTGGTTGAACGGCTCCTGCAGTTGATGCAGAACAGCGGCGTCGACTACAGCCTGTTCTTCCGCCGCCTGGGAGACCAGGCGCCCGGCCAGGCCATCGCCACCCTGCGCGATGACTTCGTCGACCTCAAGGGTTTCGACGCCTGGGGTGACCTTTACATCGCTCGGGTCAACCGCGAAGGCGCCATCGATCAAGAGCGGCGCCGTACTCGCATGCATGCGGTCAACCCGCTGTACATACTGCGAAACTACCTGGCACAGAACGCCATCGACGCCGCCGAGTCTGGCGACTACGACGAAGTGCGCCGCTTGCACAACGTGCTGAGCAACCCGTTCGAAGAGCAACCGGGCATGGACGCGTACGCCCAACGTCCGCCCGAGTGGGGCAAGCACCTGGAAATCAGCTGCTCGTCCTGAACAGGCTGCACGGCATCAAGCCAGACCATCGGCGGCTGTGACCGGATGGGGGTCGCTTACCCCACTTTGTCGTTTCCCTGTTCAGGGGTCTCGATCCCAGATTCCGTCTCGGCGCCATCGTTCTCGGTCGGCTCGGTCGGTGGCTTTTTCTCAGGGTAGCCCGGCATGCCGCGGGCATCCTCCGGGGTAAGCTCGTCCCGCTCATGACGACGGTCAATTGCATAGGCAGGGGCGGCGTTCGGGTCTTCGTCGCGACCGGCCGTGCCAAGTACGAAGCCGTCGTCGTTGGGGTTGCCCCTTACTTCGTCAAGGGCATCATTTCTTGGATGACTCATGGGACCTCCATGGGTTGCGAATGGATACGCGGTGTTTTTTTGAGGTCCGGGCGCGCCATCCGTGCAACGTATCTGATGAATGGCAACCCTTGATAATCCACGCCGACGGCACCAGATCAGGCTCATCACCGTCTTTTGGAGGCCCGTCATGCCTGACCCTATGCTGATTCCCTGTCCCCAGTGCAACGGCCTCAATCGCCTGTCCACCGACCGTCTGGCAGACGGGCCCAAGTGCGGACGCTGCAAGTCCCCGGTGCTGTTGGATAAACCGTTCGAACTCAAACAAGGCGACTATGCCAGCCAGATCAAGGGCGACCTGCCGCTGTTGGTCGACGTATGGGCGGATTGGTGTGGACCCTGCAAGTCTTTCGCGCCTGTGTTTGAGCAGGCCGCCGCGCAACTGATGGGTAAATGCCGCTTGGCCAAGCTCGACAGCGAAGCCAATCAGCAGCTATCGGCGCAATTGGGGATTCGCTCGATTCCCAGCCTGATCCTGTTCAGAAACGGCCGGGAGGTTGCGCGCCAGAGCGGCGCGTTGCCCTTGCCGCAGCTGATGGGCTGGTTGCGTAGCCAGGGCATTTGAAAACACACCAGCTCCTGTGGGAGCGTGCCCGCTCCCACAGAGGCCTGCATCGGCCATAAATCAAGCGTTTTCCAACAACCCATGCAGCTCGACAAACTGCTGGGTCAGCTTGTGCCGCGCGTCCAGGTGGATCAACGGCAAGCTTGCCTGGTGGGATTCGCGCATGCGTACCGAGCTACTCAAGTACACCGGCAGCACCGGCAGGCCTTCGGCAATCAGTTCATCCAGCATCTGCTGCGGCAGGCTGGCGCGTGCCTGGAACTGATTGACGACGATGCCTTCGATTTCAAGGCTGTCGTTATGGTCATCCTTGAGTTCTTCGATTTCCGACAGCAGACCATACAACGCCTGACGGGAGAAACTATCGCAGTCGAAGGGGATCAATACCCGATCGGCGGCGATCAACGCTGAAACCGCATAGAAATTCAATGCTGGCGGTGTATCCAGATAAATCCGGTCGTAATCCTCGTCCAACTCGTCGAGCAGTTTGCGCAGTTTGTTGATCTTGTGCTTCGCCTCCAGCTTGGGCTGCAAATCCGTCAGCTCGGCGGTGGCAGTGACGACATGGAGGTTGTCGAACGGCGTTTCGTAAATGTCGACCTTATTCTTCTTCGAGAAAGGCCCGGACGACAGCGTCTGCTTGAAGAAATCGGCGATGCCCATGGGAATGTCGTCGCCGGTGAGACCGGTCAGGTATTGAGTGGAATTGGCTTGGGCATCCAGGTCTATCAACAGCGTGCGATACCCTTCACTGGCGCTGACTGCCGCCAGATTGCAGGCGATGCTGGACTTGCCCACGCCACCTTTCTGATTGAACACCACACGCCGCATGGCAAAACCTCCGTGTATCAAAGATTCCCGAGTGTAGTAGGGCAAGCCCTCGCTTCGCTACCTTCGAAATGGATGGACTACCGCGTTAGTGGCTTTTTCCGAATAGGAGGCGTCAATTCGCCCAGAGTCTTACGGAAGCAGCTGACAGACAGGCTCGTCATAATCGCGACAATGATGTCTCTGAGGCCGGGGTGACCTTTCAAATCTCCCTGCACGCCAATGTAACCATTATTTGCTACAAGCCAACCGCACCGGGATAATGCGCGCCACTTGGGTCGCAAGATCATGCAGGGTTGGACGCGGGTCAAACCACTGAACCGTGACAATAAAAGCCCGCAGGGGTGGGATGAATTCTGTGATCGATTTCAACATCGCCCAATGGCGCGCCTGGGCCCCAGGGCTCGAAAGCGTGGACGACTGGCAGGCGTGGAGCCGACAGCCGGTCATGCTGCCCCCAGGCGACGGCGCCCCTGACGTCTCGTTCCTGCCGGCCATGCAGCGTCGGCGACTCAGCCGCCTGGCGCGGATGGCCTTCAGTGTCGGCTGGCCCCTGGCAGAAAATCGACCGGACCTGCCGTTGGTCTTTATTTCCCGCCACGGTGAAACCCCACGCACTTTTGAGATTCTCAAGGACCTGGCCATCGACCAGCCGTTGTCACCGACGCAGTTCAGCCTGTCGGTGCATAACGCGGTGATCGGCCTGTGGTCGATCATGCGCGGCGAAACCAGCGAGATGACCGCCCTGGCCGCGACCGGCGACGGGCTGGAACATGGCGTGTTGGAAGCCGTCGCGCTGTTGAATGAAGGCGCGCAGGCAGTATTGCTGGTCATTGCCGAAGAACAGCCGCCCCAGGTGTATTCACCCTGGGTGGACGATGTGCCGTTTCCCTATGCGGTAGGGCTTTTACTGACCCGGGGCGACGACTGGCAACTGACCTTGTCATCCCCGCACGCCCAACCGCAAGGCAGCGAATGGCCCCATGCCCTTGATCTGGTGCGTACGCTGCTGAACAACGAAACCACCTGCCAACATGCCTGGAAGAATCGTGTATGGACCTGGCAACGCAACCGGTGACAGGAAAACACCGCGACGCCTATTACTGGCGCCTGCTCGCCACCGCGGCAAGTTTTACCCTGTTCGGGTTGGGCGGGCTGTGCCTGCGCCTGCTGGTGTTTCCGCTGCTGGCCCGCTGGCCTGGCGATGCCCAGGCCCACCGGCAACGGGCTCGGCGCACGGTTGGACGCTTGTTCTGGTTCTTCATCCGCTTCATGGCCCGCACCGGCGTGCTCACCTACCGGATCGACGGCGCGGAAAAGCTTGGCCGCCCCGGGCAGATGATCATTGCCAACCACCCGTCGCTGATCGACGTGGTGTTCCTGATCGGGCTGGTGCGCGATGCCAACTGCGTGGTGAAGAAAAGCCTGTGGGACAACCCCTTTACCCGTGGCCCGTTGCGTTCGACCCAATACATCAGCAACGACGGCAGTATGGACATGCTCGATGCCGCCAGCGATGCCCTGAGGGATGGCCAGACCCTTATCGTGTTTCCGGAAGGTACACGGACCCAGCCCGGCCAGGCGCCGGCCTTTCATCGGGGCGCAGCGGCCATCGCCCTGCGGGGTGCGAAAATTCTCACGCCCGTGACGATCAAGGTCAGCCCCACCACCCTGACCAAAGCCGAACCCTGGTACCGCATCCCCCAACGCCGCGTGCACTTCAGTTTCCATGTGGGGGCCGATATAGATCCACAGGCATTCGCCGCGCTCGGTCCTGCGCCCCAGGCTTCGCGCAGGCTCAACGATTTTTTGCATCACTATTACATCAAGGAGCTCGCCGAAGATGAGCGATCTGCACCGTGACATCAAACAGCTGATCATCGACGCCCTCGGCCTTGAGGACATCAGTGTCGACGATATCGGCGATCACCAGACCCTGTTCGGCGAAGGCCTGGGCCTGGACTCGGTGGATGCCCTGGAGCTTGGCCTGGCGATCCAGAGAAAGTGGGGCATCAAGATTGATGCCGACGCCAAGGACACCCGCAACCATTTCAGCAATGTGGCAAGCCTTGCTGCCTTCGTCACCGCAAAACGCGCTTGAGACCGGACCATGCAAACTCGTGATGACATTTTCAACACCCTGCGCGATGCCCTGGTCGAGCTCTTCGAGCTGGAACCGGAGCGTGTGACACTGGAAGCGAACCTGTACCAGGACCTGGAGATCGACAGCATCGACGCGGTCGATCTGATCGACCACATCAAGCGCCAGACCGGCAAGAAAATCGCCGCCGAAGAATTCAAGTCCGTGCGCACCGTCAACGATGTGGTCGAGGCGGTCTATCGACTGGTCCAACCGGCCGCATGAGCCGGTTGATTGGCCTCGGCCTGCTATTGGCAGGCCTGCTTTACCCCTTTGCGGTGTATTTCGGCATGGAGCACTACGCTCCGTGGCAGTTCGGCCTGCTGCTGGGTAGCCTCTGGCTGGCCCGCTCAGTGCTCGGAAAACGCGGACCCGGCACACGCTGGATGGCGGTGACGGCGATCGTGTTCTGCGTGTTGCTCGCCTTGTTCGACAGCCCGCTCCTGCTGCGTTGGTACCCGGTGCTGATCAGCGCTTTCATGCTCGGGCTGTTTATTCTGAGCCTGAAGTACGGCCCGCCGATGATCGAACGCATCGCCCGCCTGCGCGAGCCGCAGTTGTCGGCAAAAGCGGTGGTTTATACCCGCCAGGTCACGGTGGTCTGGTGTGTGTTTTTCCTGTGTAACGGTTTATTCGCCGCCGCCCTGACCCTCTGGGCGCCACTGAGTTGGTGGATGTTGTATACAGGCCTGATTTCCTACGGATTGATGGGGCTGCTGTTTGCCATTGAATGGCTCATACGACAACGGGTAAGAGGCCGCCCATGAATTGGATAACGCTTGAGCAGATGTTGCTCGACGCTCGACCGGAACGCCTCATGGCAGTCGATCCGGTCATGAATCACTCGCAATTGCGGGACGAGGCACTGCGCCTGGCCTCGGGTCTGCGGGCCAGGGACGTACGGCATGTGGCCGTGCACCTGGAAGATGCCGCCGACCTGGCCATCGCCCTGCTCGGCGCCTGGCGCGCCGGAGCACACGTGCTGCTGCCCGCTGACCTGCAGACACAGACCCGCCAACGCTGGTCAGCGGATGTCGACTTGTGGCTGACCGACCAAACCGGCGACGCCCATCCCCGTGATGTGCAGCAAGCACCGCTGCCCCCCGCCGAACTGGATCCGGAGCTGTGCTGGCTGACCCTGTGCACTTCCGGTTCCAGCGGCGAGCCCAAGCGCATCGAGAAAAACCTGCGACAGCTGAGCCAGGAAGTACAGGCCCTGGAACAACTCTGGGGCGCCGACCTCGGGCCGGCCTGCATCATTGGCAGTGTTGCCGCCCAGCACATCTATGGCTTGCTGTTCCGGGTGCTCTGGCCGTTGTGCGCGGGTCGCCCTTTCGTGCGCCGGCAAGTGGCTTTCCCGGAAGACCTGCAACGCGCCAGCCGTGAGCACCCGGCCTTCGCCTGGGTCGCCAGCCCGGCGCTGCTCAAGCGCATGGGCGACAACCTCGATTGGCCAGCCCTGAGCGGCGTGCGCCGGGTATTTTCTTCCGGCGGCGCGTTGCCGACAGAGGCTGCCCAACGCCTGCAACAGCGCCTTGGGCAATGGCCGACGGAAATATTCGGCAGTTCGGAAACCGGTGGTATCGCCTGGCGCCAGGGCGACGAAGGGTGGCTGCCCTTTGCCGGCGTCGAGCTGAGCCAGGACCGCGACGGTGCGTTGTTGATCGCTTCGCCCTATCTGCCGCCCGGCCATGTGGAGCACACCGCCGACGCGGTACGGATCGCGGCCGACGGACGCTTCGAACTGCTTGGCCGGTTGGACCGCATCGTCAAGCTCGAAGAAAAACGCATCTCCCTGCCGATGCTTGAACAGGCCCTGCTGGCCCACGAATGGGTCAGCGAAGCACGGCTCGGGGTGGTACAGGAAAATCGTGCTTCTCTCGGCGCCCTGGTAGTACTGAACGAAACCGGCCTCCACACTCTGCGTAGCCTGGGACGACGCGCCATCACCGAGGCCTTGCGCCAACACCTGAGCGGCCACTGCGAGCCCCTGGCACTGCCCCGACGCTGGCGCTGGTTGCGGCAGTTGCCCTTCAATGCCCAGGGCAAACTGCCCCAGGCCGACGTCGAAGCCCTGCTGTTGGCGCCACGTCCGAAAGCCGCCGAAGTGCTGGAGAAAATTGAAGCCGACGGTGAATGGAGCCTGCAACTGGCGGTTCCCCCGGACCTGGCGTACTTCAGCGGGCATTTTCCCACCGCGCCGGTGTTGCCCGGCGTAGTCCAGGTCGACTGGGCCCTGAGCCTTGGCCGACAGCTGCTGGACCTGCCCCCCCGCTTCGTCGGCATGGAAGTGCTGAAATTCCAGCAACTGATTCGCCCCGGCGATGAGGTCCAACTGCACCTGCGCTTTGACCGGGAACGCGGCAAGCTCTATTTCGCTTACCGCAATGACACGGCAACCTGCTCAAGCGGGCGAATAGTGTTGGGAGTGGCTGATGCATAACCCCTGCGCCGTCATCCCGGTCTACAACCATGAAACCGCCATCGCGGCGGTGGTCCAGGCCTTGCTCGGCAATAACCTGCCCTGTGTGCTGGTGGATGACGCCAGCAGCCCGGCCTGCGCTGCGGTGCTGGAACAGTTGGCCGAGAATAAGCAGGTCTACCTGGTCCGGCTGGCGGTCAACCAGGGCAAGGGCGGCGCGGTGATGACAGGCCTGCGGGAAGCCTCGCGCCTGGGTTTCAGCCACGCCTTGCAGGTTGACGCTGATGGGCAGCATGACCTGGGCGACGTGAAGCTCTTCATTGACGAGTCCCGCGCTTACCCCGATGCGCTGATCTGCGGCTATCCTCAGTATGACGCCAGCGTGCCCAAAGGCCGCCTGTACGCCCGTTACCTGACCCACGTCATGGTGTGGATCAACAGCCTGTCCCTGCAAATCCGCGACTCCATGTGCGGCTTCCGGGTGTATCCCCTGCCTGCGACCCTGGCGCTGATTGGCTCGGCGAATATCGGCAAGCGCATGGATTTCGATTCGGACGTCCTGGTACGTCTGGCGTGGCGCAAGCAGCCGATGCGCTGGTTGCGCACCCGGGTTCACTATCCGCAGGACGGCGTCTCGCATTTCCGCCTGTTCCACGACAACGTACTGATTACCCGCATGCACACCCGGCTGTTCTTCGGCATGCTGGTGCGCCTGCCGCTGATTCTCTGGCGACGGTGGCGGACATGAGTACCGACCAGCAGCACTGGGCCGATCGCCAGGAACGCGGCAGTTTCTGGCTGATGAAGTTCACGGCGTTCGCCGCCAGGGTACTGGGCCGCCGACTGTTGAGCCCGTTGCTGTACGGCATCGTTCTGTACTTCTTCATCTTCGGCCGCAGCGCCCGGCATGCGGCGTGGCAGTACCAGCGGCGCCTGGCCGACTGGAGCGGCCGTACCGAGCTACGTCCGACACATTGGCGAGTCTTCGGGCAATTCATGGCGTTCGCCGATTCCCTGCTGGACAAGCTCGACGTCTGGAACGGCAAACTCGGCATCGAACAGATCGAAATCGTCGACACGGCGCTGTTGCGCAACCATCTGCGCGGCGAACGGGGGCAGATGCTGGTAGGGGCTCACCTGGGCAACCTCGAAATGTGCCGGGCCCTGGCCGAGCTCGGCGAGAAGGTGACCATGAATGTGCTGGTGCACACCAAGCACGCCGAGCAGTTCAACCGCTTGCTGGGCGAGGCCGGTGCCACACACCTGCGACTGATCCAGGTCAGCGAGCTGGATCCGGTGATCATGCTGCAACTGAGCGAGCGCCTGGAACGCGGCGAATGGCTGGCCATCGCCGGAGACCGCGTACCGCTGCACGGCGGTCGTAGCGTGACCGTGGACTTCATGGGCTCTCCCGCCGCGTTTCCCCAAGGACCTTGGTTGCTGGCCGGCCTGTTGAAATGCCCGGCCAACCTGCTGATGTGCCTCAAGCACGAGGGGCGTTATCGGGTCACCCTCGAACCGTTCGCCGAGGCCGTTGTGTGGAAGCGCGGTGACCGCGAGCAAGTGATCGCCCACTGGGCCGGCCAATACGCCGAGCGCTTGGCGCGGTATTGCCTCGAAGCCCCGCAACAGTGGTTCAACTTTTATCCTTTCTGGAAGACCGATGACGATGCCCACTCTTGAGCCGGTAACCTTCGGCGAACGCCCCTTGCGCATCGAAGACGTGCTGGCCCTGGCCAACCGTCAGGCGCCGACGCAACTGCAGGACGATCCTGGGTTCCGCCAGCGCATCGCCAAGGGCGCGCAGTTCCTCGACTCCTTGTTGGACAAGGAAGGCGTGATCTACGGCGTGACCACCGGCTATGGCGACTCCTGCGTCGTGGCCGTGCCACTGCACCACGTCGAGGCCCTGCCGCGTCACCTGTACACGTTCCACGGCTGTGGCCTGGGCAAGTTGCTGGACGCCCAGGCCACGCGCGCGGTGCTGGCGGCGCGTTTGCAGTCGCTGTGCCACGGCGTATCCGGGGTGCGGGTGGAACTGCTGGAGCGGCTTCAGGGCTTCCTCGAACATGACATCCTGCCGTTGATCCCCGAAGAAGGTTCGGTGGGCGCCAGCGGCGACCTGACGCCACTGTCCTACGTCGCCGCGACCCTGTCCGGCGAACGCGAAGTGATGTTCCGTGGCGAGCGCCGCTCGGCCGCCGACGTGCACCGCGAGCTGGGCTGGACCCCATTGGTGCTGCGCCCCAAGGAAGCCCTGGCGCTGATGAACGGCACCGCCGTGATGACCGGCCTGGCCTGCCTAGCCTTCGCCCGGGCCAACTACCTGCTGCAACTGGCCACCCGCATCACTGCGCTGAACGTAGTCGCCCTGCAAGGCAACCCGGAACACTTCGACGAGCGCCTGTTCGCCGCCAAGCCCCATCCGGGGCAGACGCAAGTGGCCGCGTGGCTGCGCCAGGACCTGGCGATCGACGCTCCGACCGCGCCGCTGCACCGTCTGCAGGATCGCTACTCCCTGCGCTGCGCGCCCCACGTGCTCGGCGTGCTGGCCGACAGCCTGGGCTGGCTGCGGTCGTTCATCGAGACCGAACTCAACAGCGCCAACGACAACCCGATCATCGACGCCGAAGCCGAACGTGTGCTGCACGGCGGGCATTTCTATGGCGGGCATATTGCCTTCGCCATGGACAGCCTCAAGAATCTGGTGGCCAACGTTGCCGACCTGCTGGACCGCCAGCTCGCCCTGCTGGTGGACGAACGCTACAACCATGGCCTGCCGAGCAACCTGTCCGGCGCCAGCGCCGAGCGGGCGATGCTCAACCATGGCTTCAAGGCCGTGCAGATCGGCGCCAGCGCCTGGACCGCCGAAGCCTTGAAAAACACTCTGCCGGCCAGCGTCTTCTCACGCTCCACCGAATGTCACAACCAGGACAAGGTCAGCATGGGCACCATCGCCGCCCGGGACGCAATCCGCGTGCTGGAGCTGACCGAGCAGGTCGCCGCCGCGACGCTGCTGGCGGCCAACCAGGGCGTATGGCTGCGCAGCCGCGCCGAAGACGCCCGACCGCTGCCACCCGCCTTGGCCGCCATGCACGCGCAGTTGGCCGAGGATTTCCCGCCCGTCATCGAAGACCGCGCCCTGGAAGGCGAACTGCGTCTATGCCTGCAACGCATCGCCGGACAGCATTGGAGGCTGCATGCGTAGTCAGGGCGTGCTGCATGTCGATACCCAGGTCGTGGTGCCGTTTTTCGATGTCGATTCGATGAACGTGGTCTGGCACGGCCATTACGTCAAATACCTGGAAGTGGCCCGTTGTGCGTTGCTCGACCTGATCGGCCACAACTACAACGACATGCTCGAATCCGGCCATGCCTGGCCCGTGATCGACTTGCAGTTGCGCTATGTGCGCAGCGCCGTGTTCGGCCAGGTGCTGACCGTGCGCGCCAGCCTGGTGGAGTGGGAGAACCGCTTGAAGATCCATTACCTGATCAGCGACGCAGCGACCGGCGAACGCCTGACCCGCGCCAGTTCGGTGCAAGTGGCGGTGGACATCGCGACTCGCGAAATGCTGCTGGCCTCGCCCCGGGTCTTTGTCGACGCCGTAGAAAGGAAACTGCCATGAAGCGCCTGTCCCTCTGGTTGTGGCTGTGCGGCCTGGCGCCCCTGGCCCAGGCTTTCGACTTGCAACAGTTGAGCGATCAATTGGCCCGTCCGGAGGTGATCCACGGACAATTCATCCAGGAAAAACACCTGCGCGCCCTGCCCCAGCCCCTCACCAGCAAGGGGCGTTTTGTCCTGGCCAAACAGCACGGCCTGCTATGGCTTTTGCAAACCCCGCTGCAACAGGACTACCGGATCACTGCCCAAGGTATTGCCCGGCGCGAAGGCAACACCTGGCAGATGCTGCCCAACAAGAGCGCCGGCGCCGAGCAGAACCGCCTGTTCCTGGCCGTGTTGCAGGGCGACAGCAGTGGCCTGCAACGGGATTTCGAGCTGAGCCTGTCGGGTACGCCGCAGCAATGGAAGCTCACCCTGACCCCACGCTCGGTGTTGCTCAAACAAGTCTTCAACCAGATCAACATCGACGGCGGTGAGCTGGTGCAGCGCATCGAATTGTTGGAAACCCAAGGCGACAGCACTGTGCTGCGCATGCAGGACAGCACCAGCGCGCAGCCCTTGAGCGAAGCGGAGCAACATGATTTTGCCGAGTGAACGCACGCTGCCGCGGCTGTTCCTGATCCTGCTGCTGGCGGTTTTGGCTCTGGCCGGCTGGCAGTGGCGTAATGGCGCGCCATTGTCGGCCAACCTCATGGAATTGGTGCCGGGCACCTCCCCCGACGCCTTGGAGCTCATCGCCGAACAGCGTATGCAGGAGCCGCTGAACCGCGAAGTACTGGTGCTGGTGGGCCATGGTGATCGCCAACGGGCTATCGCCCTGGCGCAGTCCCTCGGCGAGCAATGGCAGGCCAGCGGGTTGTTCGACAAGGTCCAATGGACCCTGCAAGCCGATCTGCCGGCGTTGCGCACGCAATTGCTCAACGGGCGGCTGGCGATGCTCTCGGCGCCAGACCGGCAGCAATTGATCGAACAGCCCCAGGCCTTCATCCAGCAACGGGTGCAGGCCCTGTTCGACCCGTTCAACGGCTTCAGCCTGGTGCCGAGCCAGGACGACTGGCTGGGCCTGACCACCCGAATCCAGAACAGCCAGCCCCAACGCGGCGCGGTGCAATTGGACGTGGCCAGCGGTGCACTGGTGGCCGAAGCCGACGGCAAACACTGGGTAATGCTGCGGGCCCGCACCCATGGCAATGCCTTCGACATGAATCTGCCGTTGCAAGTGGCCGAGCTGTTGCAACGCAGCCGCGACCAGGCCGGCCAGGCACAGGGGCAATTGCTGGCCGCCAGTGGCCTGCTGTACGCCGCCAACGGGCAGCAGCAGGCCTCGCGGGAAATCACCTGGGTCGGCGGTGGCGCAACGGTCGGCATCCTGTTGCTGCTGTTGCTGGCCTTTCGTCGCCTGCGGGTCTGGCTGGCGTTCGTGCCCGTGCTGGTGGGCATGCTGTTTGGCGCGGTGGCCTGCGTGGCGCTGTTCGGGCGCATGCATGTCATGACCCTGGTGCTGGGCTCCAGCCTGATCGGCGTGGCGGTGGATTATCCGTTGCATTACCTGTCCAAGAGCTGGAGCCTCAAGCCATGGCGCAGCTGGCCGGCCCTGCGTCTGACCCTGCCGGGACTGAGCCTGAGCCTGGCGACCACCTGCATCGGTTACCTGGCCCTGGCCTGGACACCGTTCCCGGCGCTGACCCAGATCGCGATCTTTTCCGCCGCCGGGTTGGCCGGGGCCTACCTGACGGCGGTCTGCCTGCTGCCCGCGCTGCTCAACGGTGTGGAACTGCGTCCGGCCCAGTGGCCGTTGCGGCTCTGCGAACGCCTGCTCGAACTTCGCCAGGCGTTGCTGGCGCGGGTGTGCACACCGATCCTGCTGGCGCTGCTGCTGATCTTCTGCGCCGGAGGGCTTTGGCACCTGACCACGAAAAACGATATCCGGCAGTGGATCGGCACACCTCGACACTTGACCGAGGAAGCCCAGGTCATCGCCCGCATCACCGGTTTCCAACCCACCAGCCAGTTCTTCCTGATCCGCGCCGAGGATCAGGCTCAACTGCTGGAACGCCAGACCGCACTCAACGAGCGCCTGGACCAATTGGTCGGCCTGGAAAAACTCCAGGGCTACCTGTCGCTGAATCAGTTGGTCAGCGCGCCCGCCGAACAGCAGAAAGTCCGTGAAGCCCTGGCCCGACTGCCGGCGTTCTGGCAACCACTGCTAGACCTGGGCGTGCCAGTCAGCGCGTTGCAGGCGGAACTGGCGCAATTGCAGGCCCTGCCCGTTACCGATATAGACGCCGCGCTCAGCGGGCCGCTGGCCGAGCCGTATCGCACGCTCTGGCTCGGTCCGACGGGGCTGGACGCAGAGCAGGGCGTGGCGGCAGTGGTCAGCCTGCAGGGCTTGAACGATGCTGCGCTGCTGCGGGTACAGGCGGTGGACTTGCCCGGCGTACAGCTGGTGGATCGCCTCGGGGACCTGAACCGGGTGTTCGCCGCCACGCAAATCAGCGCCGCCGAGTTGAAGCTGGCCTCCTGCGTACTGATCGCGCTGTTGCTGGTCTGGCCCTTCGGTGTCGGCGCAGCCCTGCGCATCGTCGCCCTGCCTCTGCTGGCAGCGCTGTGCAGCCTGGCGAGCCTCGGCTGGCTGGGACAACCGCTGACCTTGTTCAGCCTGTTCGGCCTGTTGCTGGTCACGGCCATCGGTGTCGACTATGCGATCCTGATGCGCGAACAGATCGGCGGCGCCGCCGTAAGTCTGCTGGGCACGCTACTGGCGGCGGTCACTACCTGGCTGTCGTTCGGCTTGCTGGCGCTTTCCAGCACACCGGCGGTGAGCAACTTCGGCCTGGCGGTCAGCCTGGGGCTGACGTTCAGCTTCCTGCTGGCGCCATGGGCCGCACGCCAGGCACACCGAATGCCCGCGCAGGAATCGACCCCGTGAAGGCTACTCATTCGAACATCGCCGCCCCGGCAAGGAGTCCAAATGTCTACGATTGAAATGGAACGTCGCCAGGTCGTCATCATCGGCGCAGGCCCTTCCGGCGCCATCGCCGCCGCGCTGCTCAAGCGCAAGGGCCACGATGTGCTGGTGATCGAGCGCCAGCATTTCCCGCGTTTCTCCATCGGCGAGAGCCTGTTGTCCCATTGCCTGGACTTCGTCGAAGAGGCTGGCATGCTGGAGGCGGTGAATGCCGCCGGTTTCCAGCGCAAGAACGGCGCGGCCTTCGTCTGGGGCGAGCGCTACAGCGCGTTCGATTTCGGTGACACTTTCAGTGAAGGCAAACCCACTACCTTCCAGGTCCAGCGCGCAGACTTCGACAAACTGCTGGCCGACCAGGCGGCGTTGCAAGGGGTGGAGATCCGTTATGGCGAAGCCATCGCCAGCGCCGACTTCACCCTCGCCAAACCGCAACTGGGAGTGCTGCGCGAGAACGGCAGCGAGTACCGCGTCGAGGCGCAATTCGTGCTCGACGCCAGCGGCTATGGCCGGGTCCTGCCGCGCCTGCTGGATCTGGAAGCACCGTCGAATTTCCCGGTACGCCAAGCGGTGTTCACGCACATCGAGGACCGGATCGATGCTCCAGCGTTCGACCGTGAAAAGATCCTGATCACCACTCACCCCAGCAAACGCGACATATGGTTCTGGACCATTCCGTTCAGCGGCGGGCGCTGCTCGGTGGGTGTGGTCGCGGCGGCGGAACATTTCGCCGGCCGCACCGACGACCTTGATGCCTGCCTGCGCGGCTTCATCGACGAAACCCCCAGCCTGTCCGGTGTGCTGGCCCATGCGGTCTGGGACACCCCGGCGCGGACCATTGGCGGCTACTCCGCCAACGTGAAAACCTTGCACGGTCCAGGCTTTGCCCTGTTGGGCAACGCCGCCGAATTCCTCGACCCGGTGTTTTCCTCCGGCGTGACCATCGCCATGCGCTCGGCGAGCATGGCCGCCGGCGTGCTTCATCGCCAGCTACAGGGTGAAAGCGTGGACTGGCAAGGCGAGTTCGCCGAACCGCTCAAGCGCGGTGTCGATACCTTCCGCTGCTACGTCGAAGGCTGGTACGCCGGTACCTTCCAGGACGTGATCTATTACACCGAAGGCTCGGCGGATATCCGTCGCATGATCAGTTCGATCCTGGCCGGCTATGCCTGGGATGAGCGCAACCCGTTCGTCAGCGAACCCAAGCGCCGGCTGCGCATGCTCTCGGAAATCTGTGCGAGCACGGCGCCATGAGGGCGCGACCATGAGCTACCTGAGCGACAGCTACGTCGAAGAAACCCGCTTCGGCTTCTGGTTCCTGCGCAGCCATACTTGGCAGCACCATGTGTTGCGGGTGGCGATCAATGACTTGCGCAGCCTGTTCGACCATCCATTGCCCGCCAACCCGGTGCTGCTGGACGCCGGTTGCGGACAGGGCAAGTCGTTCCATTACCTGCGCCAGGTATTCGCGCCGCAACGGCTGATCGGGGTCGACGCCGATCCCCATAGCCTCGCACTGAGTGCCGAAGAAGCCGAGCGCCAGGGTATGGCCGTGGAGCTGATCGGCAGCGACTGCGCGGTGCTGGCGGTACCGGATGCCAGCGTCGACCTGTTGTTCTGTCACCAGACTTTCCATCATCTGGTGGAGCAGGAAAAAGCCCTTGCCGAGTTCCATCGCGTGCTCAAGCCCGGCGGCTACCTGATGTTCGCCGAGTCCACCGAGGCCTATATCGATACCTGGGTGATCCGCTGGCTGTTCCGTCATCCCATGCATGTACAGAAAAGCGCGGCGCAGTACCTGCAAATGATCCGACGCCAGGGGTTCCAGTTCGAAGAATGCAACGTGTCCTATCCCTACTTATGGTGGAGCCGCGCCAGGGACTTCGGCTTACTGGAGCGCTTTGGCCTGCGTCGTCCAAAGCCGTTCGGCCAGCGGGAGGAAACCCTGGTCAACGTGGTGGCCCGCAAACCGGTCGAAGAGGCTGCCGGATGAAGCGGACCCCACTCTTGCACGTCCTGTTATTCGGCTGGCTGTTGCTGCTCGGCGCCTGCGCCAGCCACGCGCCTCTGCCTGAGCGCACGCCAACCCTGGCCCTGCCGCTGCAATTGCACATCGAGCGGCAACTGGCCGGGCAACGCCAGGATTGGCTGCTGGTGATCCAGCGCGAAGGCGCCGGCATTCGCTGGTCGATGATGGACCCGCTGGGGATTCCCCAGGCCCGGCAACGCCTGGTCGATGGCCAGTGGCAGGCCGATGGGCTGCTGCCGCCCAATGCCGAGGCCCGGGAACTGTTCGCCGCGCTGTTGTTTGCCCTGACGCCCGAAGCCGAACTGTTCGATAATTACCCCGCGGCCCGGCGACAGGAACAACCACAGCAACGAACCCTGGATTCCCGTTGGCAGGTGCGCTACAAGCAGCCGCTGGATTTTGAACTGAGCCTGCCCCAAGGCCCGCGCTACCGCATCACGTCGTTGACCGAGAGCACCCCATGACCGTCTATTTGAATGCCCTCGGTGTGATCTGTGCCCTGGGCCGCGATAAACACAGCGTTGCCCGCAATCTGTTCGCCGGCGATTGCTCGGGCCTGCGGGTCGAGGAAGGCTGGGTGGCCGAACGGGCGTTGCCGGTGGCGGCTGTAGCGGGTGAACTGGCGCCAATCCCCCACGTCCTCGCGGCCCATGGCAGTCGCAACAATCAGCTGCTGCTGGAGGCCGGTTTGCAGATTCGCCCCGAGATCGACCGAGCCATCCAGGCCTATGGTCGCGCCCGCATCGGCATTGTCCTGGGCACCAGCACCTCGGGGATCGACGAAGCCAGCCATGGCATCGCCCATTACCTGCGCGAGCAACACTTTCCCGCTGGTTACGATTACCAGCAACAGGAACTCAGCGCGCCGGCCAACTTCCTGTCCGACTGGCTTGGCCTGAGCGGTCCTTCCTATGTGATCTCCACGGCCTGTACGTCCAGCGCCCGAGCCTTAATGAGCGCCCGGCGGCTGCTCGACCTGGGCCTGTGCGACGCGGTGCTCTGCGGTGGCGTGGACAGCCTGTGCAAGTTGACCCTCAACGGGTTCTCGGCACTCGAAGCAGTCTCCCAGGAACGCTGCAATCCGTTTTCGGTGAACCGCAGCGGCATCAACATCGGCGAAGCAGCCGTATTGTTTCTGATGAGCAAGACGCCAGGCGAAGGTGCACCCATTGCCCTGCTGGGCGACGGTGCCAGCTCCGATGCCCACCATATTTCCGCCCCGGAACCCAACGGTCGCGGTGCGCGCCAGGCCATGGAAAAAGCCTTGCGCTGCGCAGGTCTCGAGGCCAGCCAGATCGACTACCTGAACCTGCACGGCACCGCCACGCAACACAACGACGCCATGGAAACCCTCGCAGTGGCCGGACTGTTCGCGGCGGGCGTGCCCTGTTCCTCCACCAAGCCCATGACCGGCCACACGCTCGGCGCTGCCGGGGCGCTGGAAGCGGCATTCTGCTGGTTGTGCCTGAGCGCCGAAAACACCGCAGGGGCCCTGCCGCCGCACGTCTGGGACGGCCAGGCCGATCCCGACCTGCCGCCCCTGGCCTGGACCGACGCCCACAGTCGCCTGGACCCGACCGCGCCCCGTCGCCTGATGAGCAATTCGTTCGCCTTCGGCGGCAACAACGTCAGCCTGATTATCGGAGACGCCCCATGATCGATTGGCCGCTCGCCGAGCTGCTGCCCCACGCGGGTGACATGATCCTTATCGACCGCGTCGTGGCGTTCGATGATGAACAGATCCATACCCATGCCACCGTCAAGCACGGCGGTCTGTTCAATCTCGACAATGGCGCAATGCCGGCCTGGGTCGGCATCGAGCTGATGGCCCAGAGCGTCGCGGCCTTCGCCGGTTGTCATGCGCGCCAGCGTGGCGATACCGTGGCGCTGGGCTTTTTGCTCGGCACCCGTAAGTTCGAGTGCAACGTCGAATATTTTCCAGCCGGCAGCGAACTGAGCATCCATGGCATGCGGTCCCTGGAAGACGACAACGGCATGGGTGTATTCGAGTGCCATATCGAGGCGCCCGGCATTCATGCCAGCGCCCGGCTGAACGTATTCCGCCCACCCCAGGCGGCCCACTATCTTCATGAACCGTCCGCAACAGGAAACCAGCCATGACTGAATCCGTACTGGTCACCGGCTCCAGCCGTGGTATCGGCCGCGCCATCGCCTTGCGCCTGGCCCAGGCCGGGCATGACATCGTGCTGCATTGCCGCAGCGGTCGCGCCGAGGCCGACGCCGTCCAGGTTGAAATCCAGGCCTTGGGCCGCAACGCCCGGGTGCTGCAATTCGACGTCTCCGACCGCACCGCCTGCAAGGCCATTCTCGAAGCGGATGTCGAGACTCACGGCGCCTACTACGGCGTGGTACTCAACGCCGGCCTGACCCGCGACGGAGCCTTCCCTGCCTTGACCGAAGAGGACTGGGACAGCGTGCTGCGCACCAATCTCGACGGTTTCTACAACGTGCTGCACCCGGTGATGATGCCGATGATCCGTCGTCGCGCTGCCGGACGGATCGTCTGCATCACCTCGGTCTCGGGGCTGATCGGCAACCGTGGCCAAGTGAATTACAGCGCCTCGAAGGCCGGATTGATCGGCGCGGCCAAGGCGTTGGCGATCGAACTGGGCAAGCGCAAGATCACCGTCAACTGCGTCGCGCCCGGCCTGATCGATACCGCTATGCTCGATGAAAACGTGCCCGTGGATGAATTGATGAAAATGATCCCCGCTCAACGCATGGGCACCCCCGAAGAAGTGGCCGGCGCGGTGAACTTCCTGATGTCCGCCGAGGCCGGCTACATCACCCGACAGGTCCTGGCCGTCAACGGAGGCTTGTGCTGATGAAGCGTGTCGTCGTCACCGGCATGGCCGGCATCACCTCCGTAGGCAGCGACTGGGAGACCATCGCCGCCAACTTCGCCGCCAACCGCAGCGGCATCCGGCGCATGCATGAGTGGGATCGTTTCACCGAATTGAATACGCGCCTGGCCGGGCCTGTGGATGATTTCCAGGTCCCCGCCCACTGGACACGCAAGCAATTGCGCAGCATGGGCCGGGTTTCCCGGATGGCGGTGAGCGCCGCGGAACAAGCCCTGGCCGACGCTGGCCTGTTGCATGATGAGTCGATCAAGGACGGGCGCATGGGCGTTTCCTGCGGTTCGTCCACCGGCAGCACTGACGAGGTCAAGGCATTCGGCAACATGCTGCTCAACGGCGTGGCCGAAGGGCTGAACGCCAATTCCTACGTGCGGATGATGCCCCATACGACGGCGGCCAATATCAGCATCTTCTTCGGGCTTACCGGGAGGATGATCCCCACGTCAAGCGCCTGCACCAGCGGCAGCCATGGCATCGGCTATGCCTACGAGGCGATCAAGTTCGGCCGGTTGCCATTGATGCTGGCCGGCGGCGCGGAAGAGCTGTGCCCGACCGAAGCGATGGTCTTCGATGCCCTCTACGCTACCAGCCTGAAGAACGATGCGCCCAACACCAGCCCGCGCCCCTATGACAAGGACCGCGATGGCCTGGTGATCGGCGAAGGCGCCGGCATGCTGGTCCTTGAAGAACTGGAACATGCCCTGGCCCGTGGCGCTCGCATTCATGCCGAAGTCGTCGGCTTCGGCAGCAACGCCGACGGCCAGCACGCCACCCGCCCTGAACAGGCCACCATGCGCCGGGCCATGGAGCTGGCCCTGGAAGACGCCGGCCTTGCACCCGCCGCCATCGGCTACGTCAATGGCCACGGCACCGCCACCGAGCAGGGCGACATCGCCGAAACCCTGGCCACCAGCAGCCTGTTCGGCGAACACATGCCCATCAGCTCGCAGAAAAGCTTTCTCGGCCATACGCTGGGGGCCTGCGGGGCGCTGGAGTCCTGGTTCAGCATCGAAATGATGAACCGCGACCGCTATGTGCACACCTTCAACCTGGACGAAGTCGATCCCCAGTGCGGCAAGCTCGACTACCTGCGCAACGAATTCCGCTCGATGAGCCACGAATACGTGATGAACAACAACTTTGCCTTTGGCGGGGTCAACACGTCGCTGATTTTCCGTCGTTGGCGTTGAACCCTGGTCAGACTTGACTTGTGGGAGACAAAGTTCATTCCTTTCTTAAGCCGCCTCGCGCCGCCAGGTGCGGTATCTATATACCGCACGCTGGTGGCGCCACTCCAATAGGTTGCTCTTCCGAAAACAACTCAGGAAGAGCACATGCAGGACAACAATCCATCCACTCCGTCTGTCAGCCCGCCCCAGGTCGATAGCGCTGCGTTGACGAACCGACTCACGGCATCGCAACAGCAGATGATCCGCTTGAACGATGCCATTCCACGGGCTTCGCAAATAGCGAAGCAGCATCTGGACTACTGGTTCAAACACACCTTTCCCACCTTGGCGGACGAGGTGAATGTCCATGAACTGGCCGTCTACACACGACGAGAAGAGGCTATCCCTCCAACCGAGCGCACCACTGAAGGGCCCGCCACACGCCGGGTGACGGACACGGTGGACCTCGACACGCTGGTCTGGCGGGCCATCGCCGGCAAGGTCGATACGTACGAATTTTTCCTCGAACCGGACGACATTGATGTCCTTGTGAAGCAGGGCGAAACCACGCAAATGCCGCCAGTGCTGAACAGCCGTAGCGCAAAGGAGGCACTCAGGCGAATGGTCAGCACCCTGACGGCTTCCTTCGGGCAGCTACTGGCGCAAGCGTTGGATGACTTCTGGTCCAAACCCGCCGCGTTCAGCCAGGGACGCCACGTGGGCGACTGGCTGGCGCTGCAATTCGGTACACAACTCAAGGCCCAGGCCGATCTTCATCTCCTGGACGGGACGCTGAGCCCGCAGATGCATAAGGCGGTGGCGGACCTGGGGCTGGCGGCTCCGGACGCGACATCTCGCGCCAGCCTCCCGGAGCGTCTGCGACCTGGCGTCTACGTGCTGGACATTACGCCCGAGGGATGGGGATTCAGCGTACCGCTGAGCTCCGCCATCGCATTGACCCAACACGACAGCAACGACCATCCGGGACACGCGGTGTTGTACAGCCCGGGCGACCCGCTGGAGATCCACGGGGACCTGGTAGCACTGAAAGCCGGCCTGAAAAAGGACGCTGGCGCCGCTGACAGGGTGGGCACCACCCCTGTGGCCGAGAACTTCCTCGCCCATCTGGTCGCGGACCTGCGGACGACCCAGAAGGCAGCCCTGAATGATGTTTTGCTGGGCGGCCCGGCCGAAGGCGAAAAACTCAGCGGATGGGTCACCAGGATGGACGCCGCGGCGAGCATCGGCGACAGGCTGGACCTGGCGGGTGTCATGGACGAGCGCGAACTGCGACTGAACCAGAAAAAACTGGATGACTGGCTGCATGGCAATCCGAACGTCACTGGCAGCGACCGCGTGGCGTGGTGGAGGGCGGTACAGGATCTGCAGAAAACCCTGGAAGACGTGTCGCCACCACCGGACCCGGTGACCCTGGCCACCCAGGACGCGCTTCAGGAACGGACTCGTGAACTGCTTGCCCGGTTCATCAAGGAAAAGCACGCCCCGGCCGACCCAGACCGAATCATCCTGAGTATCCGCAAGCAGGTCCTCGATCCACACGCTCCGACAGGTGAATCGCCATTTGGCTCAGGCGTAGCGCTGGACAAGGTCAAAGCCATAGTCGATGACTGCCGTTCCATGACGCAGTGGGCAATGTCCAATCTGACCCCGGACGAACGCAATGCCGCTCACGTGACCGTAGAAGGACCACTGAGCTTCGCGCAGATCGTACATATCATCGAGCGGGCGAACGTGGGCGCCCGGCTGCCGGCCGAACTGCAACTGGCAGCGCGCAGCCACCAGCCGCAATGGATGGCTTTGAAAGCCAAACAGATGCGCGCCCAGGCTTGGGCCGCCCATATCTCCGGCGACCTGAGGCATGACAAGGACAAGACCGGACTCAACCTGGTGCTGACCGCGCTGGACAGCCCGGAACCGCAAGGCCGCATGCAGGTCAACGGCCACGAGGTGGTGGTCCGGCAGATTCAATGGGGCCGCAACGTGCTGAAGGAAATCCTTGTATTCGGGGTCAAGACACTGGCGAGCCGCCCCTCGCTGACGCTGTACACCCCCGGGGCACCGGACGGCAAGACGTTCAGGGACGTCGATGCGAACAGTGATCGAGCGCTGGAAACAGCCTTGGTGCAGACGCTTACCGCCACGCTGGAGATGGCCCGCTGGCTGATATCGCAACTGCCACTGCTGGAACAGGCCGATCAATTGGCCAGCCTGGTCCCGGCATCGGAAAACCTGACGCTCAACGAGAAAATCAAGAAGATCACGCAACCGAGCTTCTCGTGGATAAAACACAGGGTCCAGGATGACTTTGCGTCGAATGTCTATTCGCCCGTGGTCAAGGAAAACCTGTTCAAGGCACTGCATGAGACCCAGATCACCCACGCGCTCCAGACCGCTGGCTCGCTGACCGTGAGCAATGCCGAACGCGACAGCGCCGCGGCACAGGACGGACGTCGCAAGGGTGTCGCGTTATTGACCGGCGCAATGGCCATGTTTTACGCCGGCCGCCTGGGCGGAGTGCTGGGCCGCGCGATCCTGCCGACCATGGCGGGTGGCGCCGTGGTATCGGCGGTCCAGGATGAAGGCGGCAGCTTCAGCCAGTGGGCGCAAGACTTTATCAGCGGGCTGGGCGAAGTATTGGTAGAGGCCGGACAGGATCTGATCATGGCCGGCGCGGCGCGCCGTCACAGCATGGGGCGCCCGATGCTGTCCTCGCTGCCTCGCATGCCGGACCCCGAGCTGGAACCCTTCGTTCTGAAAGGCTTCAACCGCAAGGGATGGGTGCCCGAAGGTCGTGACCGGTATCGGGACGCCAGCGGGCAAGGTTACTTGAAGCTGGGCAAGGACTATTGCAAGACAGCGATACAGGAGGGTGAGCAGATTATCTACGCGTCCAGCAATCGGTCGAACCAACGAAGGGTGGCCTGGAAAAACGGTCGTTGGCAACTCCAGGAACCGCTGCGACTGCTCGGTGGCGGAAACCTGCAGAATCCGTTCAGTCGGCCCCCGGAGACAGCGCAGCGCAAAATCTACAACGTCTTGGTCGAAGGGGTTCTGGTGGATCATCACTGGCCCTCCCGCAACGTGGTTTCCATAGCGAGGAAAGTCATCTACTCGATGCCCGACGAACTGGCCGAGCGTATCGTGCACGAGAGCATGAGTGAAATGGGCATAAGCGATATAAACGTCTATCGCTCGCGAATCGACGCCATAAACAAAGGACTGCGCAGCTTCACGCCCCACAAAACGTCACACGAAAATCTGATGTACAAATACAACGTGTGGCAGGCAGTCGATTACTGCACCAAGGATCTCGAATCCCAAGGCCTGCAACTCAACTCGACCCAGAAAATCCGCATCTTCGACATGACACTGCCGCTCAGGCGCGAGCTTTTCGACAGTGAAGGCAATTTCAAGATGATGATGTCATCCCTGCCCGACAACCTCACCGGTGCACTGTTCGTCACGATCATTCCCGAACAGGGCAAGAAGAAAGCCGCGATGACCAAGATACAGGCGGATATCCATGACGTGGTTGCCGCCGCCGAACAAAGAGTCTGGACCGAGCTGGGGATCGACTTCCCCGGGGAAGGACCTGAAGTCGACGCCGCAAAGATAAAGTACAAGGAAACGCCTGAAAACTTTGCGGTGTACAAAAGCAAGAAGCTGGAAATCTTCAGGGAAGAGATGAAAAAACTACACAAGCCCGGGCTTCTGACGGAAATTCGGAACAACAAGATTCCCTATCTCATCGTCAAAAAAGGTAAGTCACTGAGAAAAACATTACTGGTTACCCAAGAGGACATCACCAGGTTTACAAGAGAGCTCTCGAACTACGACACCTTCGATATCGAGGTGGTGACCCGGGTCCCTTCGAAAAAAGTGCCTGGCAAGACCCCGGCCACCAGCACGCCTGCAACCCCGCCGGAAACATCGCCGGTCAAGGACAAGTTCATCGTAAGCGCAAGCACTCTGGCGGAAACACAGATGTCCTATAACAGCTTCCCGGACGCGGCCAAGACCAAGATCACGGAGATCATGGACGACATTCGTGCCGGCAGGGCAACCACCAAGCGAATCAACAAATATTATTGGTATGACATGGCCCAGCTCTCCCCCGGAAGCGGCAGAGGTGCGTGGCGTGCGGCGTTCGAACGCAAGGGTGATACCTGGACGCTGCAGGGTTTTTATGACTATCACGTCAATAAACCTGCGACGGTCTGGGAGGGTTGAATAACAATAAGCGAGCAAACACAAGTCCCTGCAGGCTGGGGGCTTGTTGGCGAATGAGGATCTCCGACGATGATATTGACAGATCAGGAGGTTTCGGTATCGCTGGTCAACAACGCCACAAACCCCTTCGCCATCGGCGACCGCTGGTCCTTGCGCTGTACCAACCACACCGCCGAGACTGCCGCAGGATCGAGCAGCGGTAGATAGACCACGCCATCGATTCGCATCCGCTGGTAGGACGCTGGCAACACCGAGACGCCCAGCCCCGCCGCCACCAGACCGATGATGGTCATGGCTTCGCCAGCTTCCTGGGCGAAATGCGGACTGAAACCGGCGTCTCGTGCCAGGTTCAGAAGTTGTGCATACAGGCCGCTGCCGTAGCTGCGGGGAAAGAACACGAAGGGCTCCTGGGCCAACGCCGAGAGAAACAGCCCTTTTTCGTTGCCCTGGGCCAGTGGATGTTTGGCGCTGAGCACGGCCACCAACGGCTCGTGACTTAATTCAATGACGCCCAGGCTATCGGGCAGTGGCAACGGACGCATGATGCCGACCTCGATCGTTTCGTCCATCAGTGCGTCGGCCACTTGGGTACTGCTCATTTCCCGCAGGGTCAGATGCACAGCGGGATAACGTTGGCGGAAGGTGAAAATCGCCTGGGGAATGGTGGAATTGAACGGCGCAGAGGAGGTGAAGCCGATCTTCAGCTCCCCCAGCTCACCCAACTGAGCGCGGCGGGCGACGTCGGCCGCCTTATCGACCTGGGCCAACACACGACGCGCCTCTTCAAGGAACAACCGCCCAGCCTCGCTCAGCTCGACCCGACGATTGGTGCGCTCGAACAAGCGCGCACCGATCTCCTGTTCCAGCGCCTGGATCTGCTGGCTCAAGGGTGGTTGGGAGATACCCAGCGCCAGTGCGGCACGGCCGAAATGCAGTTCCTCGGCCACGGCAATGAAGTAACGCAGATGACGCAATTCCATAGGCATTCCAATAAGTCGCCAAACGTCTTAAACAGGTCGAACAATATATTGGATAGAAACATTAGCCGGCTATATGCTTTTTTCATTGCCTGCCTGGCCGTGCTCTCCCGAGGTTCATCGTGAAAACCGTTGTCGCTCCGCTGACCCATGAAATTCCCCCTCGCGTACAGGACGAAGCCGCTGCCGAACTGAAAGACATCTACATCGAAAAAGGCACCTCGATGTTCATGCACACGGTACTCGCGCTGTTTTGCGGGGGCTTCGCGACTTTCGCCCTGTTGTATTGCGTGCAGCCGATGATGCCGTTGTTGTCGGCGGAGTTTTCCATCAATGCCGCCCAGAGCAGCCTGATCCTGTCGGTGGCGACCGGCCTGCTCGCCATCGGCCTGTTGATCACCGGTCCGATTTCCGATCGCATCGGCCGCAAACCGGTGATGGTCGCCGCACTGTTCGCTGCGGCGCTGTGCACGATTGCCAGCGCGATGATGCCGACCTGGCACGGCGTGCTGGTATTGCGCGCCCTCGTGGGGTTGTCATTGAGCGGGCTGGCAGCGGTCGCGATGACCTACCTGAGCGAAGAAATCCACCCCAGGCACATCGGCCTGGCGATGGGACTGTATATCGCCGGCAATGCCATCGGCGGCATGTGCGGGAGGCTGATCGCTGGTGTGTTGATCGATTTCGTCAGCTGGCATACCGCAATGCTGGTGATCGGCGGCCTCGCACTGATTGCCGCGGCGGTGTTCTGGCGGATCCTGCCCGAGTCGCGCAACTTCCGCCCACGCTCGCTGCATCCACGCAGCCTGTTGGACGGTTTCACCCTGCACTTTCGCGATGCCGGTTTGCCGTTGTTGTTCCTCGAAGCCTTTGTCTTGATGGGCGCCTTCGTGACGCTGTTCAACTACATCGGCTACCGACTGCTGGCCGCGCCTTATCATCTGGAACAGGCGTTCGTCGGGTTGCTGTCGGTGGTGTACTTGTCGGGAATCTACAGTTCGGCGAAAGTCGGTGCGCTGGCTGACAAGGTCGGCCGGCGCAAGATGCTCTGGGTGACGATCGCACTGATGCTGGCTGGCCTCGCCTTGACCATGGTGACGCCGCTGTCGGTGGTGATCGTGGGTATGCTGGTGTTCACCTTCGGCTTCTTCGGTGCACATTCGGTCGCCAGCAGCTGGATCGGTCGCCGCGCCCTTAAAGCCAAGGGCCAGGCTTCGTCACTTTATCTGTTCAGCTATTACGCTGGGTCGAGCGTCGCGGGTACTGCAGGCGGCGTGGCCTGGCACCTTGGCGGTTGGAACGGCATCGGCCTGTTCATTGCCACGCTGCTGATGGTGGCGTTGCTGGTAGCGGTGAAACTGGCGAAGCTGCCACCCTTGGAAAATATAAGCGCCTGAAACAAAAGATCGCGGCCTGCGTCCGCTTCTACAGATTCACTCTGAGTAGAAGCGGACGCAGGCCGCGATCTTTTTCCAGGCGTTGTAATCAGTCGTGATACTGCGCCGACAATTCATGGACCGCCCGCAGGAAAGCACCGGCGTGTTCCGGGTCGACTTCCGGCGTAATGCCGTGACCCAGGTTGAACACATGGCCGCTGCCCTTGCCGTAGCTGGCCAGGATTCGACCAACCTCGGCACGAATGGCTTCAGGCTTGGCGTAGAGGACGGTTGGGTCCATGTTGCCTTGCAGGGCCACCTTGTCGCCAACGCGCGCACGGGCATTGCCGATGTCACAGGTCCAGTCCAGGCCCAGGGCGTCGGCGCCGGCGTCAGCGATACTCTCCAGCCACAGGCCGCCATTCTTGGTGAACAGGATCACCGGTACCCGGCGCCCTTCATGTTCGCGAATCAGGCCGCTGACGATCTTGCGCATATAAGCCAGGGAAAACTCCTGGTAGGCCGCCGCCGACAGGTTGCCGCCCCAGGTATCGAAGATCTGCACCGCTTGCGCGCCGGCCAGAATCTGGCCGTTGAGGTAGGACGTGACCGACTGCGCCAGCTTGTCCAGCAACAGGTGCATGGCTTGCGGGTTGTCGTAGAGCATGGCCTTGGTCTTGCGGAAGTCCTTGGACGAACCGCCCTCGACCATGTAGGTCGCCAGGGTCCAGGGGCTGCCGGAGAAGCCGATCAATGGCACGCGACCGTTGAGTTCACGGCGGATGGTGCTGACCGCGTCCATGACGTAGCCCAGGTCCTTTTGCGGATCGGGGATCGGCAAGGCTTCAATGTCAGCCAGGGTGCTGACAACTTTCTTGAAACGCGGGCCTTCACCGGTCTCGAAGTACAGGCCCTGGCCCATGGCGTCGGGGATGGTGAGAATGTCCGAGAACAGGATCGCCGCGTCCAGCTGCGGGTAGCGATCGAGCGGTTGCAGCGTGACCTCGCAAGCGAACTGCGGGTTCATGCACAGGCTCATGAAGTCGCCGGCCTTGGCGCGGCTGGCGCGGTACTCGGGCAGGTAGCGACCGGCCTGGCGCATCATCCACACCGGGGTGACGTCAACGGGTTGCTTGAGCAGGGCGCGAAGGAAACGGTCGTTCTTCAGGGCAGTCATGTCGGCATCCGGAAAAAAAGTGCGGGCATTTTCTCAGAGCGCGACGCAAAAGGCACGGCGAGAGCCGTGCCTTTTATCTATCGGGGCAATTTGTCGCGGTGGGACCCAATCTGCGCAACACCACAAAACACTTGTGGGAGCGGGTTTGCTCGCGAAAGCGGTGTGTCAGGCGACATATTTATCAACCGATCTACTGCTTTCGCGAGCAAGCCCGCTCCCACATTTGTATTGCATTTCAGCCCGGGAGCGAATCAGACGCCCAGGTAATCCAGAATCCCTTCCGCCGCATTACGGCCTTCGAAAATCGCCGTCACCACCAGGTCCGAACCACGCACCATATCGCCACCGGCAAAGATCTTCGGATTGCTGGTCTGGTGTTTGTACTGGCCCTGCTCAGGTGCCACGACGCGGCCCTGGCTGTCGGTCTGGATGCTGAACTGCTCGAACCACGGCGCCGGGCTCGGGCGGAAGCCGAAGGCGATCACCACGGCGTCGGCCGGGATGATTTCTTCGGAGCCTGGGATCGGCTCGGGACTACGACGGCCACGGGCGTCCGGTTCGCCGAGACGGGTCTCGACCACCTTCACACCTTCGACCTTGTCTTCACCGACGATAGCGATCGGCTGGCGGTTGTAGAGGAACTTCACGCCTTCTTCCTTGGCGTTCTTTACCTCTTTGCGCGAGCCGGGCATGTTGGCTTCGTCACGACGGTAGGCGCAGGTCACCGACTTGGCGCCCTGGCGGATCGAGGTGCGGTTGCAGTCCATCGCCGTGTCGCCACCGCCCAGGACCACGACCTTCTTGCCCTTCATGTCGACGAAATCTTCCGGCGACTTTTCAAAGCCCAGGTTGCGGTTGACGTTGGCGATCAGGAAGTCCAGCGCGTCATACACGCCCGGCAGGTCCTCACCGGCAAAACCGCCCTTCATGTAGGTGTAGGTGCCCATGCCCATGAACACCGCATCGTATTCCTCGAGCAGTTGTTCCATGGTCACGTCCTTGCCCACCTCAGTGTTCAGGCGGAACTCGATGCCCATGCCGGTGAAGACTTCGCGACGATTGCTCAGCACGGTCTTTTCCAGCTTGAACTCAGGGATGCCGAAGGTCAGCAGGCCACCGATCTCCGGGTTCTTGTCGAACACCACCGGGGTCACGCCGCCGCGCACCAGCACGTCGGCACAGCCCAGGCCCGCCGGGCCGGCACCGATGATGGCGACCCGCTTGCCGGTCGGCTTGACCTTCGACATGTCCGGGCGCCAGCCCATGGCGAACGCGGTGTCGGTGATGTACTTCTCCACCGAACCGATGGTCACTGCGCCGAAACCGTCGTTCAAGGTGCACGCACCTTCGCACAGACGGTCCTGCGGGCACACCCGGCCGCAGACTTCCGGCAGGGTGTTGGTCTGGTGAGACAGCTCGGCGGCCTGGAGGATGTTGCCCTCGGCCACCAGCTTCAACCAGTTGGGAATGAAGTTGTGCACCGGGCACTTCCATTCGCAGTAGGGGTTACCGCAACCCAGGCAACGGTGGGCCTGGTCGGCCGACTGTTGGGGTTTGAAAGGCTCGTAGATTTCCACGAACTCTTTCTTGCGTTGACGCAACAGTTTCTTCTTCGGATCCTTGCGCCCGACATCGATGAACTGGAAGTCGTTATTCAGACGTTCAGCCATTATTAAAACCTCATCAAACTCTTCAGGCGCATATCACTGCGGGTTGGCACGGGTGCTGGAAAGCAACGACTTGAGGTTGGCAGCCTTGGGCTTGACCAGCCAGAAGCGACGCACATAGTCGTCGAGGTTTTCGGCGAGTTCACGCCCCCACTCACTCTGGGTTTCCTCGACATACTCGTCCAGTACGCGTTGCAAGTGGCTGCGGTAGGCTTCCATGGCCTCGCCGCTGATCCGCTGGATTTCCACCAGTTCGTGGTTGACCCGGTCAACGAATGTGTTGTCCTGGTCGAGCACATAGGCGAAACCGCCGGTCATGCCAGAGCCGAAGTTGTAACCGGTCTTGCCCAGTACACAGACAAAACCACCGGTCATGTATTCGCAGCAGTGATCGCCAGTACCTTCCACCACCGTGTGGGCCCCGGAGTTGCGCACGGCGAAACGTTCGCCCGCAGTGCCGGCGGCGAACAGCTTGCCGCCGGTGGCGCCGTACAGGCAGGTGTTGCCGATGATGGCACTGTCCTGAGTCTTATAGGCGCTGCCTTTGGGCGGAACGATGACCAGCTTGCCGCCGGTCATGCCCTTGCCAACATAGTCGTTGGCGTCGCCTTCCAGGTACAGGTTCAGGCCGCCGGCGTTCCAGACGCCGAAGCTCTGGCCCGCAGTGCCCTTGAAGCGGAACGTGATCGGCGCCTGGGCCATGCCCTGGTTGCCATGCTTGCGAGCGATTTCGCCGGAGATCCGCGCGCCGATGGAACGGTCGCAGTTGCAGATGTCCAGTTCGAACTCGGCACCGCTCAGGTCGTTGATCGCCGAAGCAGCCATCGCGACCATCTTCTCGGCCAGCTCGCCCTTGTCGAACGGCGGGTTGCGGTCCACCTGGCAGAACTGTGGTTTGTCCGCCGGAATATGCTCGCTGCCCAGCAACGGGGTCAGGTCCAGATGATGCTGCTTGGCGGTCTGGCCCTCGATCACTTCCAGCAGATCGGTACGGCCGATGAGTTCTTCGAGCGAGCGCACGCCCAGCTTCGCCAGCCACTCACGGGTTTCTTCGGCCACGTAGGTAAAGAAGTTCACCACCATGTCGACGGTGCCGATGTAGTGGTCCTTGCGCAGCTTCTCGTTCTGGGTCGCCACGCCGGTGGCGCAGTTGTTCAGGTGGCAGATGCGCAGGTATTTGCAACCCAGGGCAATCATCGGCGCGGTGCCGAAGCCGAAGCTCTCGGCGCCGAGGATGGCGGCCTTGATCACGTCCAGGCCGGTTTTCAAGCCACCGTCGGTCTGCACCCGGACCTTGCCACGCAGGTCGTTGCCGCGCAGGGTCTGGTGGGTTTCCGCCAGGCCCAGCTCCCACGGCGCACCGGCATACTTGATCGAAGTCAGCGGCGAAGCACCGGTGCCGCCGTCGTAGCCGGAGATGGTGATCAGGTCGGCATAGGCCTTGGCGACACCGGCGGCAATGGTGCCGACACCGGCCTCCGCTACCAGTTTCACCGAGACCAGGGCCTTCGGGTTCACCTGCTTGAGGTCGAAGATCAGTTGCGACAGGTCTTCGATCGAATAGATGTCGTGATGCGGCGGCGGCGAGATCAGCGTCACGCCAGGCACGGCATAACGCAGCTTGGCGATCAAGCCGTTGACCTTACCGCCCGGCAACTGACCACCCTCGCCGGGCTTGGCCCCTTGTGCAACCTTGATCTGCAGCACCTCGGCGTTGACCAGGTACTCGGGTGTCACACCGAAGCGGCCGGTGGCGACCTGCTTGATTTTCGAACTCTTGATGGTGCCGTAGCGCGCCGGGTCCTCACCGCCTTCGCCGGAGTTGGAACGCGCACCGAGGCGGTTCATGGCTTCGGCCAGGGCTTCGTGGGCTTCAGGCGACAACGCACCCAGGGAGATACCGGCGGAATCGAAGCGCTTGAGCACCGATTCAAGCGGCTCCACTTCGCTGATGTCCAGTGGCGTGTCCAGGGTCTTGACCTTGAGCAGGTCGCGGATCATCGACACCGGACGGTTGTCCACCAGCGACGTGTATTCCTTGAACTTGGCGTAGTCACCCTGCTGCACGGCGGCCTGCAGGGTGTTGACCACGTCCGGGTTGTAGGCGTGGTATTCGCCACCATGGACGAACTTCAGCAGGCCGCCCTGCTGGATCGGCTTGCGTGGGCTCCAGGCTTCTGCGGCCAGGGCCTTCTGCTCGGCTTCGATGTCGACGAAACGCGCGCCTTTGATGCGGCTCGGCACGCCACGGAAACTCAGCTCGCACACCTCCTCGGACAGGCCGATGGCCTCGAACAACTGCGCACCGCGATACGACGCGATGGTCGAGATACCCATCTTGGACAGGATCTTGAGCAGCCCCTTGGTGATGCCCCTGCGGTAGTTCTTGAACACCTCATAGAGGTCACCCAGCACTTCACCGGTACGGATCAGGTCACCCAGTACTTCATAGGCCAGGAACGGATACACCGCCGAAGCACCAAAGCCGATCAACACCGCGAAATGATGCGGATCGCGAGCGGTGGCAGTTTCCACCAGGATGTTGGAATCGCAGCGCAGGCCTTTTTCGGTCAGGCGATGGTGCACCGCGCCGGTGGCCAGCGAAGCGTGGATCGGCAGCTTGCCCGGCATGATGTGGCGGTCGCTGAGCACGATCTGGGTGCGACCGGCGCGCACGGCTTCCTCAGCCTGATCGGCGACATTGCGGATGGCCGCTTCCAGGCCGACGCTTTCGTCGTAGTTCAGGTCGATGACCTGGCGCGCAAAGCCTGGGCGGTCAAGGTTGGTCAACGAACGCCACTTGGCTGGGGAAATGACCGGCGAGCTCAGGATCACCCGCGAGGCATGCTCCGGCGATTCCTGGAAGATGTTGCGCTCGGCGCCCAGGCAGATTTCCAGCGACATGACGATCGCTTCGCGCAGCGGGTCGATCGGTGGGTTGGTCACCTGGGCGAACTGCTGGCGGAAGTAGTCGTACGGCGTGCGCACGCGCTGCGACAGCACCGCCATCGGCGTGTCGTCACCCATGGAGCCGACCGCTTCGTAGCCCTGCTCGCCCAACGGACGCAGCACCTGGTCGCGCTCTTCGAACGTGACCTGGTACATCTTCATGTACTGCTTGAGCTGATCGACATCGTAGAACGCCGAGCCATGGTCGTTATCTTCCATGGTCGCCTGGATGCGCAGGGCATTCTTGCGCAGCCATTGCTTGTAGGGATGACGGGACTTGAGGCGGTTGTCGATAGCGTCAGTGTCGAGGATCTGACCGGTTTCGGTGTCCACGGCAAAGATCTGGCCCGGGCCTACACGGCCCTTGGCGATGACGTCTTCGGGCTGGTAGTTCCAGACACCGATTTCCGAAGCCAGGGTGATGAAACCGTTGCTGGTGGTGACCCAGCGCGCCGGGCGCAGACCGTTACGGTCCAGCAGGCACACGGCGTAGCGACCGTCGGTCATCACGATACCGGCCGGGCCGTCCCACGGCTCCATGTGCATGGAGTTGTACTCGTAGAAAGCCCGCAGGTCCGGGTCCATGGTCTCGACGTTCTGCCAGGCCGGCGGCACCAGCATGCGCACGCCACGGAACAGGTCGATGCCGCCGGTCACCATCAGTTCGAGCATGTTATCCATGCTCGAAGAGTCCGAACCTACGCGATTGACCAGTGGGCCAAGTTCGTCCAGGTCCGGCATCAGGTCATTGGCGAACTTGGTGCGACGGGCCTGGGCCCAGTTGCGGTTGCCGGTGATGGTGTTGATCTCGCCGTTGTGGGCGAGGAAGCGGAACGGCTGGGCCAGCGGCCATTTCGGCAAGGTGTTGGTGGAGAAGCGCTGGTGGAACACGCAGATCGCGGTCTTCAGGCGCTCGTCGCTCAGGTCCGGATAGAAGGCGGTAAGGTCCGCCGGCATCATCAGGCCTTTATAGATGATGGTCTTGTTGGAGAAGCTGCAGATGTAGTGGTCGGTGTCGGCGGCGTTGGCCACGGACGAACGACGACGGGAGCTGAACAGCTTGATCGCCATTTCCTGGTCGCTCAGGCCTTCGCCGGCGATGAACACCTGCTCGATCTGCGGCAGGCGCGCCAGGGCCAGGCTACCCAGGACGCTGGTGTCGATCGGCACCTTGCGCCAACCCACCAATTGCAGACCGGCGGCCAGGATCTCACGATTCATGTTTTCGCGAGCCGCCTGGGCCTTCACCGGATCCTGGTTGAAAAACACCATGCCCACGGCGTACTGCTTGGGCAGGGTCACACCGAACGTTTCCTGGGCAACGGCACGCAGGAACTCGTCAGGCTTTTGAATCAGCAAGCCACAACCGTCGCCGGTCTTGCCGTCAGCGTTGATCCCACCGCGGTGGGTCATGCAGGTCAGGGCCTCAATGGCGGTTTGCAAAAGGGTATGGCTGGGTTCGCCCTGCATGTGGGCTATCAGGCCAAAACCGCAGTTATCCTTGAACTCATCGGGTTGGTACAGACCTGCTTTCATAGACACTTTCTCACCAGGCTGCCTCTTATCGAGACAAATTTCTTTTCAATTCAACCAGTTGCATATCGCGCCGAACGTACGCCGGCTTTGCGGGGGCAAAAGGGTGGTCATTGTACATGCCGACACAGACGCCCACAAATTTGACGACGAACTGTCGCAAATCCATGTCGCATTTGTGAAAGGTTTAAAGCTATACGCTGTGCTAGTCAAAACTTTTTTGGGTTCGACCGCTGCGACTCAAACGCTACTATGACGCAGACACCACAAGGCGCGCGGCCTGGAAAGGTCGCCCGCCCTTGCGGAAATGTTGAGGTTGCCGGGAGAGGCGGCCTGGGTAAGGCCGCCGAATCTTCAGCGAGTTGCTGCCAGTTCCTGTTGGACGCTGGCGACAGTGCGAGGCCAAGGTTTACCAGCCTGAACCTTCGCTGGCAAGGCCTTGATGGCGGAAACGGCTGCATCGCGGCTGGCGAAGCTGCCGTAGGTGATGACATACAGCGGCTTGCCGTTGAGCACTTTCTTGAAATAACGGTACTCGCCGCCCTGCTCCTTGACGAAGTTTTGCGCAGCAGATTCGGAGCTGGTGCCGAGAATCTGCACCACATAGTTGCCCGGTGCCTGGCCTGCGTACCAGTTCCCCCCTGTGGCCTTGCCCGCGGTAGTGGCAGGCTTGGCGGCCGGCGTCGGTGCGGGCTTGGCAGCGGGTGTGGGGGCCGGCGCTGGCTTGGCGGTAGCCACCTGGGTGGGAGCAGGCGCCGGCTTGGCGGCTGGTGCGGGAGCAGGCGTTGGCGTTGGCGTTGGCGTTGGCGCCGGACCCGCCGGCACACCTACGGGCGGCGCGGTGGTGGTCACGGTGGGCGGCGTGGGCGGCGTGTCGCTGCTGTCGTCGATCGGTGGCGCAGTACCGTCGTCGCCCTCGGTGATTCCGCCGGCCGCTTCGGCCAGGGGGCCGCGCATCACCGGTTGCGACTGGCCGACCAACGGCAGCGGCATCGGCTGGGTACTTCCGGCAAATTCCACCGCCGGGGCACCACCGTTGGGTTGTGGCGCACCCTGGCCCAGGGGCAGCTGCGCCTGTTCGTTGGCCGGTGCGCCCGTGGACGGCGCCTTGTTGCGCCCCGGCATCAGCCAGGCAGCCGCGATGGCGACCACGACCACCGCGGAAATCGCCAATACGTGTTTCTTCGGCATGTTGAACCCCATACTTGGACGCTTCACCGCTGAGCGGCTGGCAATCATGATTTCGATCAAAGCATCGCGGGCGACCTGATTGATGTTGCCAGGCCAGCCGTCGGAGCTTTCGTGAATCTCAGAGATCTGATCGGCGGTGAAAAGTTCGATACCCCGGCCTGCCCCCTCCAGGCGCTGAGCCAGGTATTCGCGGGTTTCTTCTTCGGTGTAGGGCGCCAGTTCGATGATGTGGAAGCGCTCTTCCTCGAGCTGCAACTGCTCCAGGCCGGCGATCAGCGACGGCTCGCCAAAGAGAAACACATGGGGACGACCTTCCGGCGCGCCGGCCGCCAACTCGAGCAAGGCCCCGAGGGCGGACTCGTCGAGCTGCTCGGCATCGTCCACCAGCAGATAGACTTCCTGCCCGGTCAGCGCCAACTGCACGATCTGCTCGAGAATCGCGCCGATTTCGGCCTGGGCGACATTCAACGCCTGAGCCACCTGACGCAACACGCCAGCGGCGTCGCCAGCTCCTCGGGCCGAGACCACCACACTCTGTACCGATTGCTTGTTGGTACTGGCCACCAGGGCCTGGCGCAGCAACGTCTTGCCACTGCCCTGGGGACCGGTGACCACGAGCAACAACTGGCTGTAGCGCGCCAGATGATGCAATTGCCCCAGCACTGGCTTGCGCTGGGCCGGGAAGAACTTGAAGCCCGGGACCCGTGGAGCGAAAGGGTCGTGACTCAACTGGAAATGGCCGAGGAAAGCCTCGTCGGCATGCAAACTAGTCATCGGAATCTTATTAACCTTTAAGCTGAGCCAGGGCACGGTAATCCGCTCCCAGCGTGGCCTGTAGAACCTCTTTCGGATAATCGTCGGTCACTACCGCTTCGCCCATGCGGCGCAGCAGCACCAGGCGCAGACGACCGTCGATCACTTTTTTGTCGACAGACATATGTTCGAGAAAATCGGCTTCGGTCATTTCCTCGGGCGGAACCACCGGCAGCCCGGCTCGCAGGAACAGGCGAATGCCGCGATCACGTTCCTGCTGGCTGATCCAGCCCAGGCGCGCGGACATTTCCAGGGCCATGACCGTGCCGGCTGCGACCGCCTCGCCGTGCAGCCAGACACCATAGCCCATATGGGTCTCGATGGCGTGGCCGAAAGTGTGGCCCAGGTTGAGCGTGGCGCGCACACCCGACTCCCGCTCATCGGTGCCTACCACGGCGGCCTTGGCGGCGCAGGAGCGTTCGATGGCGTACGTCAGGGCCGTTTGGTCCAGCGCACGCAGGCGGTCTACGTTCTCTTCGAGCCACCCCAGGAATGGCTCGTCACAGATCAGGCCATATTTGATGACTTCCGCCAGTCCTGCAGACAGTTCGCGAGCAGGCAAAGTCTTCAGGGTCGCGGTATCGATCAGCACCACGTTGGGCTGATAGAAAGCGCCGATCATGTTCTTGCCCAGCGGATGGTTGATCCCTGTCTTGCCACCCACCGAGGAGTCGACCTGCGACAACAACGTGGTGGGAATCTGGATGAAATCGACCCCACGCTGGTAGCAGGCGGCGGCGAAACCGGCCATATCGCCGATCACGCCGCCCCCCAGGGCCACGACCGTGGTGCGACGGTCATGTCGTGCCGTCAGCAGGCCGTCGAAGATCAGTTGCAGGGTTTCCCAGTTCTTGAAGGCTTCTCCGTCGGGCAGTACGACGGAAATGACCGAAAAAGCCGACAGACTGCGCGCCAGACGCTCCAGATACAACGGGGCGACGGTTTCATTGGAGATGATCGCCACCTGCCGCCCGGCGATATGCGGCGCCAGCAGCTGCGGCTGGTCCAGCAAGCCTTCGCCAATGTGAATCGGGTAGCTGCGCTCGCCCAGGTCGACCTTAAGTGTCTGCATGTTTCCCCACGCTGAAGATGGAATCAGGCGTCCTGCCTGCAATTAACGAAAGTCCACAGTGCTCGCCATGACGCATTCAATGGCCTTCGACGCGCCCCTGGCAGCCAAGACGAGACGCCGAGGATAGCGCATTTCCCGTGGAGCATTAACGGGGGGGCAACTGCTGCAGGCGTTCGAGAATGTCCAGCACCACCATACGCGGTGGCCGCTCATCGGTTTCCACCACCACATCGGCGATCTCGCGATACAGCGGATCGCGCAGTTCCAGCAAGTCCCGCAGGGTCTTGGCCGGATCGGCGGTGCGTAACAGAGGACGATTGCGATCCCGGGCGGTACGACCGACCTGCTGTTCGACGGAAGCATGCAGGTAGACCACTCGTCCGCCCGCGTGAAGCGCCCGACGATTGGCCTCGCGCATCACCGCGCCCCCACCGGTGGCCAGCACCACGCCATCGAATGCGCACAGCTCGGCGATCATCGCCTGCTCACGATCACGAAAGCCCGGTTCGCCTTCCTTGTCGAAGATCCATGGGATATTGGCGCCCGTGCGCAATTCAATTTCCTTGTCGGAATCTTTGAAAGGCAGGCGCAGCTCTTTGGCCAGCAAACGGCCGATGGTGCTTTTTCCAGCGCCCATCGGCCCAACAAGAATCAAATTTCGCACAGAATCAACGACTCACAGCAATCGCCTGGTTGTTCATGATACGCGGAGTGAGGAATACCAGCAGCTCGGATTTTTTCTCCGAAACCACATCACGCCGGAAAAGGCGGCCAAGATACGGCACATCGCCAAGAAATGGCACCTTATCTACAACCTTGCTCTGAGTATTTGAGAAAACGCCGCCAATCACAATGGTTTCGCCATCATTGACCAGCACCTTGGCGTTGACCTCGTTTTTCTTGATGGGTGGCACTTCCTGCACCTTGTTCAGGTAGTCGGGCTCATCCTTGGTGACCTTGACCTCCATGATGATGCGATTGTCCGGGGTGATCTGTGGTGTCACCTCCAGCGACAACGAGGCCTCCTTGAACGACACCGAGGTAGCGCCGCTGGAACTGGCTTCCTGATAGGGAATTTCCGTGCCCTTGAGGATTTTCGCCGTCTCCTTGTCGGATGTCACCACCTTGGGCTGGGAGACGATTTCCCCGTTTCCGGTTTTCTCCATGGCGGTCAGTTCCAGGTCCAGCAGGACATTGTCGGTGATGAACGCGATGCCGATTCCCGATGTGTTGCCCGACGCCCCCATGTCCACGAACGGCTGGTTGGTGCTGGTGCTGCCCGGTGTGCCGATGGTGGTGGAGTCCCCGGTGCTGACCCCGGAAGCGTTCCAGTTGCCCTTGTTCTGTATCGAACCACCCCAGCGCACCCCCAGGCTCTTGTCGTAATCGACGTTGGCCTCGACGATACGTGCCTCGATCATCACCTGGCGCACCGGGATATCCAGCTGGGCGACGATTCGTCGCAGTTCATCGAGCCGGTCCTGGGTCTGGTAGGCAATGATGTTATTGGTTCGCTCGTCGACCGTGATGGTACCGCGCTCATCGGCCTTGGCCTCGGCGCTGGTCACCGACTGGAACAATTTGGCGATGTCCGCTGCCTTGGCATAGTTGACCTGCAGCAGCTCGCGCCGCAACGGTGCAAGATCGGCGATCTGCTTTTGAGACTCCAGCTCCTGGCGCTCGCGGGCCGCGATTTCGTCGGCAGGGGCCACCAGCAACACATTGCCGACCTTGCGCTTGTCCAGCCCCTTGGTCTTGAGCACCAGGTCCAGGGCCTGGTCCCACGGCACATTCTGCAGGCGCAGGGTGATGCCGCCCTGCACCGTGTCGCTGGCCACCAGGTTCAGGTTGGTGAAATCGGCGATCAGCTGCAGGACCGAACGCACCTCGATGTCCTGGAAATTGAGGGACAGCTTCTCTCCGCTATAGGCAGCACGATCGCTGTTGCGTTTCTGCAGGTCTTCCACGGTCATCGGCCGGACGCTGACGGTCAGCCGGTTGTCGGTCTGGTAGGTCGAGTAATCATAGGTGCCACCGGGCTCGATGCTGATGGTGGCCTGGTCCGATCCGGCACTGGCATTGACGAACTGCACCGGAGTGGCGAAATCCTTGACATCCAGGCGCACCCTCAGCGGTTCGGGCAGTTGGGTCCTGGCGAATGAGAGGATGATCTTGCCTTCACGCTCCTGGATGTCAGGGGCAATGGATGGATCCGACAGGTCGATCACGACATTGCCTTCGCCCTGGGTCCCTCGCTGGAAGTCCACGCCACGAATGGCCCGGCCCACCGGCGCGTTGCGCCTGGCAGGCGCAGCGCTGGTCATGGCCGTCCCTTGGGGCTGAGCAGCCGTTCTGGGGACGGTGGTCCTGGGAGCAGCACCCTTTCCGACCACCACGAACAGGTTGTTGCCCTCGACCCGGGCGTTATAGGGCGCCAGTTGCGTAAGACCGATGATCAGCCGGGTGCGATCCCCCGCCTCGACCACAGTAGCGCTACGGGCATTGCCGCCGCCCAGGTCATGGGTCTTGCGAGCCAGTTGATTGGTAACCCCGGGCAAGTCCAGGGCAATGCGGGCCGGTTGCTCGGTGGTGTAGCCGCGAGGCGTCGGCGGCGGCCCGTCGAAGCTGAGCTTCAACTCGACGCGGTCCCCCGGCAACGCCGCGACGTCCAGCGTCTTGAGGCTGGCCGCGAGAACCATCGGCGACATCAGCGCTATCCCTAGCGAAATACCGAAGGCTGTCAAAATCCTGTTCATTGTTGGGATTCCACTAATGAGTGCTCTTTCAAAGGAATGGTCCGTGGTCGCTCCAGCCAGCCCCCCTCACCGTCAGGGACGATCTCGACCACATCGACCTGAGTGGCACTGATGGCGACGATCCTCCCGTCGTTGCGTCCCAGATAGTCACCGACCTTGAGCCGATGCACCCCCCCGGCGCCACGCAGCAGCGCGAAGGAGCCGCCGGCATTGGCGATCGTACCGACCATTTCAAACTGCTCGATATTGAAGCCTTCCAGGTATTGCTTGACCCGGTTGGGATCGGGTCGGACATTGCGCGAGCCCTGTTGCCTGCCGGCCTGGTCCACCGGGACCTGCCGGGAAAACGGGCTGCGCAGGTTGGCGGCGCTGTAGGTGAAGGTTTCGTAGGGCTTGAATATGGGCATCGGCTCGATCTTGCCGGGCGGGCGCAGGCGCACCTCGTTCATGTAGGCGTCCAGGTCGTCGAAGCCATCGCCGCCGTTGCAGCCCGCCAGGACGACCAGCCCCGCTAACAGGCCTAAGCAGCGAAGCGACATCATGGCTGCGCCTCCTGCTCGTTGTAGCGGTAGGTCTTGGCCTGGATGCTCATGCGCAGTTTCGCTCCCCCGCCGGGCTCCATGGGGGCGATGTCGAAATCGTGCAGCGTGACGATACGGGGCAATCCGGCAACGCCGCTGACGAAGGTCGCCAGGTCATGGTAGCCCCCGGTCACGGTAATCTGGATCGGCAGCTCGATGTAGAACGGCTGGGTGGCCTCGGGCAGCAATTTGATCTCTTCGAATTCCAGGCCGCTGCCCAGGCCGGTACGGGTGATGTCCTCCAACAGGCCGGGCACCTCGGTGTCGCTGGGCAACTGCCGCAACAGTACGCCAAACGACGCCTCCATCTGCTTCATCTGTTCAGTGTAGCGCTCGAGGTTCGCGGCCATATGGGCCTTGCCCGCGAACTGCGCCTTGAGGGTGCCTTCCTCCCCGCGCACCTGCTGCAGCTGATCTTCCAGGTCGCTCAGCGCAATTTTATAGCCCAGGCCCAGAACCAGGATCACCAGCAGGACACCGGCCAGCCATTTGACCGGCATTGGCCATGAACCGATGTTATTGGTGTCCAGGTCGCTGATATCGATCTTGCGCAGCGCGTCGAACCACTCCGCCGGTCTCATTGGGCCTCCTCCATGTCGACCGGACGGGTCTGGCGAACCGTCAACTGGAACACATTGGCCTGGTCGAGCTGGCCGGCCGTGGTTGCCTTTACCTCCGTCAGGCTCGGGGCATCGAAGAGGTCAGATGCGTCCAGGTTGCGCATCAGGTCAGAGACCCGGTTGTTCGACTGCGCGGCGCCCTTGATGGAGAGCGTATGGTCTTCCATCTTCACCTCGGTGAAATACACCCCATCGGGCAACGTACGCACCAGCTGGTCGAAGATACGCCCACTGACCGGCCGATTACCCTGCAAGTCCTGAATGATGCGCATGCGCTCCAGCAGTTGCTGGCGACGGGCTTTCAATTCACTGATCTGCTTGATGCGCTCGTCCAGCTCCGCGATCTGCTCCGAGATGTGGCTGTTACGGGCCAATTGGTAGTCGATGGCGCTGTCAAGGTACTGGACAGCGATCAATATCACGCCCACCGCGCCGACAAACGCCCCCGCCAACGCCAGTAAAAAGCGCTTGCGGCGTTCTTCGCGCAGCTCTTCGCGCCAGGGAAGCAGGTTGATCCGCGCCATCAGTCGAAGCTCCTGAGGGCCAGTCCGCAGGCAATCATCAGCGCGGGTGCATCGCTGGCCAGGGCTCCGGCGTTGACCCGACTGCCAAGGGCCATGTTGGTGAACGGGTTGGCTACCTGGGTAGGCGTGCCCAGGCGCTGCTCGATCAGCCGATCCAGCCCCGTGATCGACGCCGTGCCGCCTGCCAGCAGAATGTGGTCAACCGCGCTGTACTGGCCCGACGCAAAGAAAAACTGCAGCGAGCGCGATACCTGCTGCACCAAGGCTTCGCGAAAGGGCTGCAGTACCTCACCGGAATAATCGTCGGGCAGCCCCCCTTGTTTCTTTGCCAGCCCCGCCTGCTCGAATGTCAGGCCGTAGCGGCGCTGGATCTCCTCGGTCAGTTGCCGACCGCCGAACAATTGCTCGCGGGTGTAGATGATTCGACCGTTGTGCAGCACGCTCAGGGTGGTCATGGTGGCGCCAATGTCGATCACCGCCACCGTCAATCGCTCCTGGGAAGCGGCCAACTGCGTAGCCAGCAGGCCGAAGGCACGCTCCAGTGCATAGGCCTCGACGTCAACCACCCGTGCCGCCAACCCGGCCAGCGCCAGCGCAGCCTCGCGCACCTCGACGTTTTCCTTGCGACAGGCGGCCAGCAGCACCTCGACCCGCTCGGCGTTACGCGGCGACACGCCCAGGACCTCGAAATCGATGGCCACTTCATCCAGCGGATAAGGAATGTACTGGTCGGCCTCGATCTTGAGCTGGTTCTCCATGTCATCGTCGGACAGCCCGGCGTCCATCTCGATGGTCTTGGTAATGACGGCCGATCCCGCCACGGCCACCGCCACGCTGCGCAAGGGTGTCCTGGCCTTGGCCACCACCCGGGACAGCGCCTGCCCCACCCCTTCGAGCTCGGCGATGTTTTTCTCGACCACGGCATTGGCCGGCAGCGGCTCGACCGCGTAGGACTCGACACGGTATCGGTCGCCCTGGCGGCTCAACTCGAGCAGCTTCACCGACGTGGAGCTGATATCTATCCCCAGCAACGCATGGGCTTTTTTATTGAAGAGTCGTAGCACTACCAATTCCCTATGACTATCCGTGAGTTACGGACTCTCTAATACGCATTGCGTTCAATCACGCCGGCCCGACGGACGTCCGGATGGCGTTCCCGACGAAAAAAAATGCTTATAATGCGCAGCGCTTTTTTTCGCTTTGTTGCACGCTCGGGTCCTTCCCCTGCACCTGGCGCCTTTTTCATTCTTTGCCTGGATATCCAAAAGCCTTGATTCGTCTGCTGAAATTTTTCGGATGGTCCATCGTCGCCGTTTTCTGCGGACTGCTCCTGGGTCTGAGCGGTGCGTTTCTTTACCTTAGTCCGGGATTGCCGTCTGTGGAGGCGCTGAGAAGTATTCAGTTGCAGATTCCTCTGCGGGTCTACAGCAGCGACAACAAGCTGATCGCCGAATTTGGCGAAATGCGCCGCACACCGATCCGTTTCGCCGACATTCCGCCCAATTTCATCAATGCGTTACTAAGTGCTGAAGACGACAACTTCGCCAATCATTACGGCGTCGATCCCGGTAGCCTGATGCGGGCCGCGAGCCAATTGGTCAAGAGCGGGCACATCCAGTCCGGCGGCAGTACCATCACCATGCAGGTGGCCAAGAATTTCTTCCTGACCAGCGAGCGCAGCTTCTCGCGCAAGACCACTGAGATTTTGTTGGCCCTGCAAATCGAGCGACAGCTGACCAAGGACGAGATCCTCGAGCTGTACGTGAACAAGATTTACCTGGGCAACCGCGCCTACGGCATCGAAGCGGCTGCACAGGTCTACTACGGCAAGTCGATCCGCGACGTGAGCCTGGCGCAGATGGCGATGATTGCCGGCCTGCCCAAGGCGCCGTCGCGCTTCAACCCGTTGGCCAACCCCGCACGCAGCAAGGAGCGTCGCGACTGGATCCTGGGGCGCATGTACAAGCTCGGCAAGATCAGCGAAGCCGAGTACACCGCCGCGATCAACGAGCCCTTGAACGCCAGCTATCACGTACCGACGCCGGAAGTGAATGCGCCTTATATCGCCGAAATGGCCCGCGCCGAGATGGTCGGTCGCTACGGCAGCGATGCCTACACCGAAGGTTTTCGCGTAACCACCACAGTGCCCAGCAACCTTCAGGAAATGGCCAACACCGCGCTGCACGAAGGCCTGATGACCTACGACCAGCGCCACGGCTACCGTGGGCCTGAATCGCGCTTGCCGGGCAAGACTCGCGAAGCCTGGGCCCTGGAACTGACCAAGCAACGCGCCATCAGCGGGCTGGAGCCGGCAATCGTCACCGAGGTGGGGAAGGACGGCATCAAGGTCCTGACCCGCAACGGCGAGCTGGAAGAGCATGTAAGCTGGGAATCGATGAAGTGGGCACGCCCGTTTCTCAACACCAACAGCATGGGCGCCGCTCCCCGGCAACCATCGGACGTTGCCCAGGTCGGCGACCTGATCCGGGTGCAACGCCAACCGGACAATGCGCTCAAATTCAGCCAGATCCCGGCGGCCCAGGGCGCACTGGTATCCCTCGACCCGCAAGACGGCGCGATCCGCTCGCTGGTGGGTGGCTTCGCCTTCGAGCAGAGTAACTACAACCGCGCCTTGCAGGCCAAGCGCCAGCCCGGCTCGAGCTTCAAGCCGTTCGTCTACAGCGCGGCCCTGGATAACGGCTACACCGCCGCCAGCCTGGTGAACGATGCGCCGATCGTGTTCGTCGACGAGTACCTCGACAAGGTCTGGCGACCGAAGAACGACACCAACACGTTCCTCGGTCCGATCCGTCTGCGCGAAGCGCTGTACAAGTCCCGCAACCTGGTGTCGATTCGCCTGCTGCAGGCGCTGGGCGTGGATCGCACCATCGATTACATCAGCCGGTTCGGCTTCAACAAGCAGGACCTGCCGCGCAACCTGTCCCTGGCCCTGGGCACGGCGACCCTGACCCCGATGGAAATCGCCACGGGCTGGAGCACCTTTGCCAATGGCGGGTACAAGGTCACCCCGTACATCATCGAAAAAATCGAAAGCCGTAATGGCGAGACCCTGTTCGTTGCCAATCCGCCACGGGTACCAACAGGCGAGCAGGCCAGCGACGGCATTGCGGCGCCAGCCACAGAAACGTTCACGGTGAACGCTACCCCGGGTGAAGCCGCGACCGCCCCGGCGGTACCACAGGCACCAGCCATCGCCGAACGTATTGTCGATGGCCGTACCACTTACATCCTCAACAGCATGCTGCAGGACGTGATCAAGCTCGGCACGGGCCGCCGTGCATTGGCCCTGGGCCGTAGCGACCTGGCGGGCAAGACCGGCACCACCAATGAATCCAAGGACGCCTGGTTCTCGGGTTACAACGGCGATTACGTGACCACTGTCTGGACCGGGTTCGACCAACCGGAAAGCCTCGGTCGTCGCGAGTTCGGTGGCACCGTGGCGTTGCCGATCTGGATGAGTTACATGGGCGCCGCCCTCAAGGACAAACCGCCCCATACCCAACCGGAGCCGGAAGGCATCCTCAGCCTGCGGGTCGACCCGGCCAGCGGCCGTGCGGCCACGCCAGGCACCCCAGGGGCGTATTTCGAACTGTTCAAGAGCGAAGACACCCCGCCATCGGTCAACGAGCTGGGCAACGGCGTCGCGCCAGGCAGCCCGCTGCCGGCGGACGAAGCGGCGCCGATTGATTTGTTCTAGGGAAGCAGCGGCGAGCTTCAAGCCGCAAGCTTCAAGTAAAGCCAAAGCAAGCGCGGTAGGCCTCGCTTCTCATGCAGCTTGAAGCTTGCCGCTCGAAGCCCATAAAAAAACCTGGCCGAGGCCAGGTTTTTTTATGGGCGGCTGCTTTTAACCGTTGAACACGTCATCCACGCTCTTGAGCGGGTAGTTCTTCGGATACGGCAGGGTCGCCACGCCGGTCTCGATCGCGGCCTTGGCCACGGCGTCGGAGATCAGGGTGATCAGGCGGGCGTCCATTGGTTTCGGAATGATGTACTCACGACCGAATTCCAGCTTGATGCCGCCATAGGCGTCGCACACTTCCTGGGGAACCGGCAGCTTGGCCAGCTCACGCAGAGCGTTGGCGGCCGCGACTTTCATTTCTTCGTTGATGCGCTTGGCGCGAACGTCCAAGGCCCCACGGAAGATGAACGGGAAGCCCAGCACGTTGTTCACCTGGTTCGGATAGTCCGAACGACCGGTGGCCATGATCACGTCGCTGCGGGTGGCGTGAGCCAGCTCCGGGGAGATTTCCGGGTCCGGATTCGAGCAGGCGAACACGATCGGGTTCGGTGCCATGCGCAACAGGTTTTCCGGGCTCAGCAGGTTCGGACCCGACAGACCGACGAACACGTCGGCGCCGTCCAGCGCCTCAGCCAGGGTGCGCTTGTCAGTGGCGTGGGCGAAGACCGCCTTGTACTGGTTCAGGTCGGTACGGCCGGAGTGGATCACACCGGTACGGTCGACCATGAAGATGTTTTCGATCCGGGCGCCCATGCTCACCAGCAATTTCATGCAGGAGATGGCCGCAGCGCCGGCACCCAGGCAGACGATCTTGGCTTCCGGCAGAGTCTTGCCGGCGATTTCCAGGGCGTTGATCATGCCGGCCGCAGTCACGATCGCGGTGCCGTGCTGGTCATCGTGGAACACCGGAATGTCACACTGCTCGATCAGAGCGCGCTCGATCTCGAAGCACTCGGGAGCCTTGATGTCTTCCAGGTTGATGCCGCCGAAAGTGATGGAGATACGCTTGACGGTGTCGATGAAGGCTTGCGGGCTCTCGGAGTCGACTTCAATGTCGAACACATCGATACCGGCGAAGCGCTTGAACAGCACGCCCTTGCCTTCCATGACCGGTTTGGAAGCCAGTGGACCGAGGTCACCCAGGCCGAGGATCGCGGTGCCATCGGAAATGACTGCAACCAGATTGCCCTTGCCGGTGTATCTGTAGGCCAGTTCCGGGTCGCGAGCGATTTCGCGTACGGGTTCGGCTACGCCGGGGCTGTAGGCCAGCGACAGATCGCGGGCAGTAGCGGTGGCCTTGGTGAGCTCGACACTCAGCTTTCCTGGACGAGGATTAGCGTGATATTCGAGAGCGGCAGTTTTCAGATCAGACATGTGGGCATTCCGCTTTTTACTGTGTTGGACAGACGGACCGCCGAGGATACGCCCCTCGCAAAGTCCCTACAAGACTGGCCGGTCACCCTTGTCAAGCGGCCTGCCCTACGACTTTGGGCCAAGAGCCGCTAAACACAAGGGCTTGATGCATACAATTCAACTGAAAAATGTCTACAGTTTTTTATCGAGGCAGAGCGACCAGCATCGCCGGATCAGTCAAAGGCAATAACCAGCGATCCCGTCCCGGTTCGAGCGCCCCGCGCCTCGACCGATCCACCACCCAGCCGCGCGCCTCGATCTGCTTCCCCTGCAGACGCTCAAGCGAAGCCATATCGAAACGGCTCATCCAATTGGGAGCAACATGCAGTACAACCGCCCCCTCCAATTGGAGCCAAACACCGCCACGATTGCGCCTGACGGAATTCACGCGACCGCTGAGCACTGCGAAACCAGGCGCCCCGACCTGCTGCGCCTTGAGCACCGGCGAACGCTTCCAGAGCCCTAGGCGCGCTTCACGGGCCTGACGCTCGGCGGTCCGCTGGCAGTCCGCCAAGTCGGTATTCGGCGCCACCGCCACCTGGAAACCCAGGCCCTCGGCGAGCAGTTGCGCTTCGAGGTTTTTGCCGTCGGCACCATAGACGTGAGCCAAAGTGCGCCCATAGCGATCCCGGCCCTCCCGGCCGGGAAGCAGGCCCACTTGCCCGTCGCCGGCAGCCACCAGCGTTTCGAGACGACGCCGGGCCGCAACGGCGAAGGGCTCGTCGGAGCGGCCCTGACGGCCCAGCTCGGGACTGTTGAGACCGATCATGCGCACGCTTCGGCCATCTGCCAGGCGCAGGGTGTCGCCATCGACCACCCGCTGGACCTTCGCCCGAACCAGGCCCGCCGGCGCCGGACAGAAGGCTTCGGCCCCGCTCAGCCAAATCGCAGACACAAAAAAGGCGCCCACCAGGGACGCCTTTTTCATCAATCTGGAGCCGCCGGAACGAGCCTCCAAAATGATCAGCCTCAGGCCTTTTTGGTAGCGCCGAAAGCACCGAAACGGTCGGCGAACTTCTGAACGCGGCCACCGGTGTCCAGAGTCTTTTGCTTACCGGTGTAGAACGGGTGGCATTCGTTGCAAACGTCGATCGCCAGGGCTTTGCCGTAGGTCGAACGGGTTTCGAACTTGTTGCCGCAGCTGCAGGTCACGGCAACGGCTGGGTATTCTGGATGGATATCGGCTTTCATGATGTTTTCCTCAGGCTAGCGTGCCGCCACCCAACACTATTGTTGAATACCGCACGTAATTAGGGCGCGGATTCTACCAGACATCGACAATGACGCAAGCTATGCCTTGTACCAACCGTCTGCTAGGCTCCCCGCCTCAAGCACCATTCCAGTGTGGGAGCGGGCTTGCTCGCGAAAGCGGCGGCACAGTCGGCATCATTGCAAACTGACCCACTGCTTTCGCGAGCAAGCCCGCTCCCACAGGGATTTGTGCCCAGCCTTTGAACGTGTCCGTACCGAGAATCCCCCGCGTGCCCGACGCCATCCTGCGCCTCGCCCTGCCTTCGCCCCTGCGCCGCCTGTTCGACTACCGCGCTCCGGCCGGGGTCCCACGCGCCCGGTTGCAACCCGGCATGCGCCTGCGGGTGCCATTCGGTCGACGCGAAATGATCGGCATCCTGGTGGAAGTCACCGACCATAGCGAGGTCCCGGCCGACAAGCTCAAACCGGCCCTTGCGCTGCTCGATGCCACGTCACCGCTGCCGGCGTCACTGTTCAAGCTGTGCCTGTGGACGGCCCAGTATTACCAGCACAGCCTGGGCGACACCTTGAGCTGGGCGCTGCCGGTGCTGTTGCGCCAGGGCGAACCGGCGGAGGCGCGCCAGGAGCGGTTCTGGTCCGTGGCGCCGGGGGCGTCGACGGACGACCCGCGCATCGCCCGCGCGCCTCGTCAGCGCGAAGCCCTGGCGACCCTGGCCCAGCATCCCCATGGTGTGGCCCACGCCTTGCTGAGCAAGCTGATGCTCAGCAAGGACAGCCTCGACCTCCTGCTGGCAAAAGAGCTGGTCCAGGTGGAGGTCCGCCGGCACGCGCCGGGCGTGCGCCACGAACATTGGCTGGCCCAGCCGGAACTGCCGCTCAATGCCGAACAACGGGCTGCCTGCGAGGCAATTCGCGCCGGGTTCGACAGCTACCACGCCTTCCTGCTGGCCGGCGTCACCGGCAGCGGCAAGACCGAGGTCTACCTGCAGCTGATCCGCCAGACCCTCGAAGCGGGCAAGCAGGCCCTGGTGTTGATTCCGGAAATCAACCTCGGCCCGCAAACGCTGGCGCGTTTCGAACAACGCTTCAACGCCCGGATCGCCCTGGTGCACTCGGCGGTCAACGACCGCGAGCGCCTCGAAGCCTGGCTCGCGGCACGGGATGGCGAGGCCGACATCATCATCGGCACCCGCTCGGCCCTGTTCACGCCGATGAAAAATCCCGGTCTGATCATCATCGACGAAGAACACGACGGCTCCTATAAACAGCAGGAAGGCCTGCGCTATCACGCCCGTGACCTGGCATTGGTACGCGCCCGCCAGGAGAACATCCCCATCGTCCTCGGTTCGGCGACGCCGTCCCTGGAAAGCCTGCACAACGCCTACACCGGCCGCTACGGCCTGTTACGCCTGAACGAACGGGCCGGCGGTGCGAAACAACCGCGCTTCCTGCGCCTGGATGTAAAAAGCCGGCCACTGGACAGCGGCATTTCCGGGCCGATGCAACAAGCCATCGGCCAGACCCTGGCTGCCGGACAGCAAGTCCTGGTGTTTCTCAATCGCCGGGGGTTCGCCCCGACCCTGTTGTGTCACGACTGTGGCTGGATGTCCGGCTGCGAGCGCTGCGACGCCCGGATGACCGTGCATCAACGCTACGGTGAATTACGCTGCCACCATTGCGGACACACCGAACGCGTGCCAAGGCATTGCCCGCAATGCGGCAAAGTGGACTTGCGCCCGGTAGGCGCCGGCACCGAGCGCGCCGAAGAACGGCTGGGCATCTTGTTTCCCGATTACCCGGTGCTGCGGGTGGATCGCGACAGCACATCGCGCAAAGACGCGATGAATCAGTTGTTCGCCACCATCCAGAAAGGCCAGCCGTGCATCCTGGTGGGCACGCAGATGCTCGCCAAGGGACATCACTTCCCCCGGGTGACGCTGGTATCGATCCTCGACGCCGACGGAGGGCTGTTCTCCGGTGACTTCCGCGCCAGCGAGCGCATGGCGCAGTTGATTGTCCAGGTTGCCGGCCGGGCCGGGCGCGCCGAGGAGCCGGGCAGGGTGATCATCCAGACCCATCTGGCGGACCACCCTCTGCTGATACAACTGACTGAAGAAGGCTATTTCGCTTTCGCCGAGCAGGCCCTGAGCGAACGCCGCAGCGCCGGCCTGCCACCGTTTGCCCACCTGGCACTGTTGCGGGCCGAAGCCCATAAACCGGGACAGGCCGAAGGCTTCCTCGACGACGCGTGCAGCGAGGCCGAGCGTTTGCTGGCGGAACAGAACCTCACCGGGATCGAACTGTTGGGCCCAGTGCCGGCTCCGATGGAGCGGCGGGCCGGACGCTATCGGGCGCAGCTGTTATTACAGGCCAATGCCCGGGCGCCACTGCACCGACTATTGAGTGCCTGGCTGCTGGTGCTGGAACAAATGCCCAGTGGGCGGGCGGTGCGCTGGTCGCTGGATGTGGATCCGGTGGATTTGTATTGAATTCAAAATCGCGATGAGGCCCGAATAATCACCACACAGCCCCAACCGACCCGCTACAGTTGGCAAGCCCGCCTTCGCCACGGATAATGCCCAGTTTTTCCACCAGCGCATCGAAGCGCCGCCGCGCCTGCGGTTGAAAGAGAAGACCATGAAAGACACCATTCGCCAGCTCATCCAGCAAGCCATCACCCAACTCGTCGCTGAAGGTGTGTTGCCAGAAGGCCTGTCGCCGGCGATTCAGGTCGAAAACACCCGCGACAAGACCCACGGCGATTTCGCCAGCAACATCGCCATGATGCTGGCCAAGCCGGCCGGCATGAAGCCGCGGGACCTGGCCGAGAAAATCATCGCCGCGCTGCCGGCCGACGAAAACGTCGCCAAAGCGGAGATCGCCGGCCCCGGGTTCATCAATTTCTTCCAGAACGCCCAGGCCCTGGCCTCGCGCCTGGACGCGGCCTTGGCCGACGAGCGCATCGGCGTGCGCAAGGCCGGCCCGCTGCAGCGCACCGTGGTGGACCTGTCGGCCCCCAACCTCGCCAAGGAAATGCACGTCGGCCACCTGCGCTCGACCATCATCGGCGACGGCGTGGCCCGGGTGCTGGAGTTCCTTGGCGACACCGTGATCCGTCAGAACCATGTGGGCGACTGGGGCACCCAGTTCGGCATGCTGATGGCTTATCTCCAGGAAAACCCGATTACCAGCGATGAACTGTCGGACCTGGAGAACTTCTACCGCGCCGCCAAGCAGCGCTTTGACGAATCCCCGGAGTTCGCCGACCGTGCCCGTGGCCTGGTGGTCAAGTTGCAGGCCGGCGATGCCGAGTGCCTGGCGCTGTGGACCCGGTTCAAGGACATCTCGCTGTCCCATTGCCAGAAAATCTACGAGTTGCTGAACGTCAAACTGACCATGGCCGACGTCATGGGCGAAAGCGCCTATAACGATGACCTGATCAACGTGGTCAACGACCTCAAGGCCAAGGGCATGCTGGTGGAGAGCAACGGCGCCCAGTGCGTGTTCCTCGACCAGTTCAAGACCGCCGACGGCGAGCCGCTGCCAGTGATCATCGTCAAGGCCGACGGCGGCTATCTCTATGCCACTACCGACCTCGCGGCCGTGCGCTATCGCAACGGTGTGCTCAAGGCGGACCGGGTCCTGTACTTCGTCGACCAGCGTCAGGCCCTGCACTTCCAGCAAGTGTTCGAAGTGGCCCGTCAGGCCGGCTTCGTACCGCGCCCGATGGAAATGGAACACATGGGCTTCGGCACCATGAACGGCGCCGACGGCCGTCCGTTCAAGACCCGCGACGGCGGCACGGTGAAGCTGATCGACCTGTTGACCGAAGCCCAGGAGCGCGCCTATGCGCTGGTCAAGGGCAAGAACCCGGACCTGGCCGAAGACGAGCTGCGCCAGATCGCCAAGGTCGTGGGCATCGATGCGGTGAAATATGCCGACCTGTCCAAGCACCGCACCAGCGACTACAGCTTCAACTTCGACCTGATGCTCAACTTCGAAGGCAACACAGCTCCGTACCTGTTGTACGCCTACACCCGCGTGGCCGGCGTGTTCCGCAAGCTCGGCAAGGGCTTCGATGAAGTCGAAGGGCGGATCGTGCTCGAAGCGGCCCAGGAGCAGGAACTGGCGGCGAAACTGGCGCAGTTCGGCGAAGTGCTCAATAACGTGGCCGACAAAGGCACGCCGCATACCCTGTGTGCGTATCTGTATGACGTGGCCGGCCTGTTCTCCAGCTTCTACGAGAATTGCCCGATCCTCAATGCCGATACCCCCGAGCAAATGCAAAGCCGCCTGCGCCTTGCCGCGCTGACTGCGCGCACGCTCAAGCAGGGCCTGGAACTGCTGGGCCTGGAAACCCTGGAGCGCATGTAAGTTGGCCGCCAAGAAAAAACCTGCACCCAAGCGCGGCGCCAGTCGTTACCAGCCCCCGGCCAAAAAGCCGATTCCGGGCTGGTTGTGGATGGCTATCGGCCTGACGGTTGGCGCTTTCATTGTTTTCCTGATGAAGCTGGAACCGGGTCAGGGCGATGACGTCAAGCGCGTCAAGCAAGAGCAGCAGAAGGCCACGCGGATTGCCGAGGCCAACAAGACCCCGCCGAGCCCCACACAACCGGTGAAGCCGAAGTACGACTTCTATACCTTGTTGCCGGAATCGGAAGTCATCGTGCCGCCCGAGGCCGTACCGGAGAAAACCCTGCCGACACCGCAAGTGCCGCAGGTGCCTGCCACGCCGGTCACTCCGGCTGAAGCGGCGAAGATCGACACCGCCCGTGCCCAAGCCGCCCTGGCCGGCATCACGCCGCCACCGGCCCCACCCGTGCAGAAAGCCGCCCCGGTGACGAAGTTCTTCCTGCAAGCCGGTTCATTCCGCAAGGAAGCCGATGCCGACAAGGTCCGGGCGCAGATCATCCTGCTGGGCCAATCCGTGTCGGTGGAGTCCGGGACCGTGAAGGACGAAACCTGGTATCGGGTGCTGGTTGGCCCGTTCAGCAATCGCGAGGAGCTGACCAAGGCCCAGAAGCAACTGGCCGGCAGCGGTTTCAGCAATCTGTTGTTACAACAACGCCAGAGCCGCTGAACATACTGTGGGAGCAAGGCTTGCCCGCGATGCAGCCGCCTCCGGCCCCAAGGGCGAACCGCTTTGACTTCATCGCGGGCAAGCCTTGCTCCCACAGGTAAGGCGAACCGCTTGTCAGCACCCCCGCCCCGCAGTTGAAAAAAACCACACTACCCCCATATGAGTTTTCATCCGGGCATTTTCGCCCCGCTGCGTGGAGACTCTTCCCTTGACCACCATCGTTTCAGTCCGCCGTCATGGCAAAGTCGTCATGGGCGGCGACGGCCAGGTTTCACTGGGCAATACCGTGATGAAAGGCAACGCGAAGAAAGTCCGTCGCCTGTACCACGGCCAGGTCATCGCCGGTTTTGCCGGCGCTACCGCCGATGCCTTCACCCTGTTCGAGCGTTTCGAAGGCCAGCTTGAGAAACATCAGGGGCACCTGATTCGCGCCGCCGTGGAGCTGGCCAAGGAATGGCGCACCGACCGCTCCCTGAGCCGCCTCGAAGCCATGCTCGCGGTCGCCAACAAGGACGCCTCGCTGATCATCACCGGCAATGGCGACGTCGTTGAGCCCGAAGACGGCCTGATCGCCATGGGTTCCGGCGGCGCCTACGCCCAGGCCGCGGCCAGCGCCCTGCTGAAAAAAACCGACCTGTCTGCCCGTGAAATCGTCGAGACTGCCCTGGGCATCGCCGGCGACATCTGCGTCTTCACCAACCATACCCAAACCATTGAGGAGCAGGATCTCGCGGAGTAAGCCTGTCCAGGCCCAGCGCCACGGCTCATTCTTGCTTGAGGACCGCCAATTATTATGTCCATGACTCCCCGCGAAATCGTCCACGAACTCAACCGCCACATCATCGGCCAGGACGATGCCAAGCGCGCCGTCGCCATTGCCCTGCGTAACCGCTGGCGCCGGATGCAATTGCCCGAAGAGTTGCGCGTCGAAGTAACCCCCAAAAACATCCTGATGATCGGCCCGACCGGCGTCGGCAAGACCGAAATCGCCCGTCGCCTGGCCAAGCTTGCCAACGCGCCGTTCATCAAGGTCGAAGCCACCAAGTTCACCGAAGTCGGCTATGTCGGCCGTGACGTCGAGTCGATCATCCGCGACCTGGCCGACGCCGCCATCAAGTTGCTGCGCGAGCAGGAAATCACCAAGGTACGCCACCGCGCCGAAGACGCCGCCGAAGAGCGCATCCTCGACGCGCTGCTGCCTCCGGCGCGCATGGGTTTCAACGCCGATACCGCCGCGACCCAGGATTCCAACACCCGCCAATTGTTCCGCAAGCGCCTGCGCGAAGGGCAATTGGACGACAAGGAAATCGAGATCGAAGTGGCCGAGATGACTGGCGTCGACATCTCCGCGCCGCCGGGCATGGAAGAAATGACCAACCAGCTGCAAAACCTGTTCGCCAATATGGGCAAGGGCAAGAAGAAAAGCCGCAAGCTCAAGGTCAAGGAAGCGCTGAAACTGGTGCGCGATGAAGAAGCCAGCCGCCTGGTCAATGAAGAAGAGTTGAAGGCCAAGGCCCTGGAAGCGGTCGAACAGCACGGCATCGTGTTCATCGACGAAATCGACAAGGTCGCCAAGCGTGGCAACGTCGGCGGTGCCGATGTATCCCGCGAGGGCGTGCAACGCGACCTGCTGCCATTGATCGAAGGCTGCACGGTCAACACCAAGCTGGGCATGGTCAAGACCGATCACATCCTGTTCATCGCCTCCGGCGCGTTCCACCTGAGCAAGCCGAGCGACCTGGTACCGGAGCTGCAAGGCCGCCTGCCGATCCGTGTCGAACTCAAGGCGCTGTCACCGGAAGACTTCGAACGCATCCTGAGCGAGCCCCATGCGTCGCTGACCGAACAGTACTGTGCGCTGCTCAAGACCGAAGGCCTGGACATCGAGTTTGCACCGGAAGGTATCAAGCGTCTGGCGCAGATTGCCTGGCAGGTCAACGAGAAGACCGAGAACATCGGTGCTCGTCGCCTGCACACGCTGCTCGAACGCCTGCTCGAGGAAGTCTCGTTCAGCGCCGGCGACCTGGCCAGCGCCCACCGCGAAACGCCGATCCGGATCGACGCCGAGTACGTCAACAGCCACCTGGGTGAATTGGCGCAGAACGAAGACCTGTCGCGGTATATCCTGTAACCCGGCGTCTTCTCTGTGGGGGCACGGCTTGCCGGCGATGGCGTCTGTCAGTACGCCATCGCCGGCAAGCCGTGCTCCCACAGGGAGACAAGTGGACGCGCCATACCCTACGGATCACAGGCCATGACCAAACTCCCCACCGCCATCAACCTGCACAAGGCCTCCAGGACCCTGACGCTGAAGTACGCGCCGGACGAGGAGTACCACCTGCCCGCCGAATTCCTGCGAGTACACTCGCCTTCCGCCGAGGTCCAGGGCCACGGCAAACCCATCCTGCAATACGGCAAGCTTGGCGTCGGCCTGACCAAGATCGAACCGGCCGGCCAATACGCACTGAAACTGACCTTCGACGACGGCCATGACAGCGGACTGTTCACCTGGGACTATCTGTACCAGTTGGCGGTGCGTCAGGAAGACCTGTGGAACGATTATCTCGCCGAGCTCAAGGCCGCGGGGAAAACCCGCGATCCCAACGAGTCCGTCGTCAAGCTGATGCTCTAGCTCAAGGGCTGGCGCTTTAGGGCGAATTTTCTAGACTCATCTGCTTCAATGCCCGCGCAGCAACGTCAATGACTGGCCTGCTTGCGAAAAAAATTAAACTCGGGTAACCAATGGAGCTGGCAAGTTCCCTGCAAAGGAACCGGGGAGTTTCTTTGCACATGTTTCCTCATTGATCTCGATGCGGAATTAACGGTCACCCGAGCAGCGTACCTGGTATTGGCTGTGTGGCTTTACGGCATGGTCCGGGTACTCGTCTGACAATGGAGCGTCGTAGATGAGCAACAAGAACAACGATGACCTGAAGAACCAGGCTTCGGAGAATACCCTTGGCTTGAACCCCGTCGTCGGCTTGCGCAGGAAAGACCTGCTGGCCTCTGCCCGAATGGTGCTGACCCAGACCCTCAAGCAACCGCTGCACAGTGCCAGGCACGTTGCCCATTTTGGCGTCGAACTCAAGAAAGTCCTGTTCGGTAAATCCGAACTGCAGCCTTCGAGCGACGACCGCCGCTTCACCGATCCGGCCTGGAGCCAGAACCCTCTCTACAAGCGTTATCTGCAAACCTACCTGGCGTGGCGCAAGGAGCTGCACGCCTGGATCGATGAAAGCAATCTCCCGCCCCAGGACATCAGCCGCGGGCACTTCGTGATCAACCTCATGACCGAAGCGATGGCGCCGACCAATACCGCGGCCAACCCGGCGGCCGTCAAGCGTTTCTTCGAAACCGGTGGCAAGAGCCTGCTCGATGGCCTGTCCCACCTGGCCAAGGACCTGGTGCACAACGGCGGAATGCCGAGCCAGGTCGATATGGGCGCATTCGAAGTGGGCAAAAGCCTGGGCGTGACCGAAGGCGCCGTGGTGTTTCGCAACGACGTGCTGGAGCTGATCCAGTACCGGCCCATCACCGAGCAGGTCCACGAACGACCGCTGCTGGTGGTGCCGCCACAGATCAACAAGTTCTACGTTTTCGACCTGAGCCCGGACAAGAGCCTGGCGCGCTTCTGCCTGCGCAGCAACGTGCAGACTTTCATCGTCAGTTGGCGCAACCCCACCAAGGAACAGCGCGAGTGGGGCCTGTCGACCTACATCGAGGCGCTCAAGGAAGCGGTGGATGTGGTCACGGCCATCACCGGCAGCAAGGATGTGAACATGCTCGGCGCGTGCTCGGGTGGCATCACCTGCACCGCGCTGCTGGGCCACTACGCCGCCCTCGGCGAGAAAAAAGTCAACGCCCTGACCCTGCTGGTGAGCGTGCTCGACACCACGCTGGACACCGACGTAGCGCTGTTCGTCGACGAACAGACCCTGGAGACCGCCAAGCGTCATTCCTATCAGGCCGGCGTGCTCGAAGGCCGCGACATGGCCAAGGTCTTCGCCTGGATGCGGCCCAACGACCTGATCTGGAACTATTGGGTCAACAACTACCTGCTGGGCAACGAACCGCCGGTATTCGATATCCTGTTCTGGAACAACGACACCACGAGGCTACCGGCGGCATTCCACGGCGACCTTATCGAAATGTTCAAGACCAACCCGTTGACTCGCCCCAACGCGCTTGAAGTGTGCGGCACGCCGATTGACCTCAAGCAGGTCACCTGCGACATCTTTGCCCTGGCCGGCACCAACGACCACATTACCCCCTGGAAGTCCTGCTACAAGTCGGCACAGCTGTTTGGCGGCAAAGTGGACTTCGTGCTGTCGAGCAGCGGCCATATCCAGAGCATTCTCAACCCACCGGGCAATCCCAAGTCACGCTACATGACCGGCGAAGACCTGCCGGCCAACCCCGAGGATTGGCAGGAAAACTCCACCAAGCATACCGACTCCTGGTGGCTGCACTGGCAAGCCTGGCAGGCCGAGCGCTCGGGCAAGCTGAAAAAGGCCCCGACCGTGCTGGGCAACAAGACCTATGTGGCGGGCGAGGCGGCGCCGGGTACTTATGTGCATGAGCGGTGAGGGCTGCTGCTCGTCTGGCGCGGGGGAGGGCTTGCTCACGAAAGTACTCCCGCAGCCGACATTGAGATTGAATGCAAGGCCCTCTTCGCGAGCAAGCCCGCTCCCACAGTCGGATCGATGTGAACCGGGAGTCCAGGCTCACACCAACCCGTTGTGGGAGCGGGCTTGCTCGCGAAGGCAGCGACTCGGTCTTTCAGACCGAACACAGGTATCCCAGACATGACCCACAGGGCTTGAAGCATGCCGCAACCGTACATCTTTCGTACCGTCGATCTGGATGGCCAGACCCTGCGCACCGCGGTACGTCCCGGCAAGCCTCACTTGACGCCTCTGCTGATCTTCAACGGTATCGGCGCCAACCTGGAGCTGGTATTTCCGTTCATCGAGGCCCTGGACCCGGACCTGGAGGTCATCGCCTTCGACGTGCCCGGCGTTGGCGGCTCGTCGACGCCCAGCCGGCCCTATCGTTTTCCCGGGCTGGCAAAGCTTGCCGCACGGATGCTCGATTATCTCGACTACGGGCAGGTCAGCGTGGTCGGCGTGTCCTGGGGCGGCGCCCTGGCCCAGCAGTTCGCCCACGACTACCCGGAACGCTGCAAGAAGTTGATATTGGCCGCTACCGCCGCCGGCGCGGTAATGGTGCCGGGCAAACCCAAGGTGCTGTGGATGATGGCGAGCCCTCGTCGCTATGTTCAGCCATCGCACGTACTGCGCATCGCTCCACTGATCTACGGCGGCTCGTTCCGTCGCGACCCGAACCTGGCGACCAGCCATGCGGCCCGGGTACGCTCGGCCGGCAAGCTCGGTTATTACTGGCAACTGTTCGCCGGCCTGGGCTGGACCAGCATCCACTGGTTGCACAAGATCCATCAGCCGACCCTGATCCTGGCCGGCGACGACGATCCGCTGATCCCGCTGATCAACATGCGCCTGCTGGCCTGGCGTATCCCCAATTCCCAATTGCACATCATCGATGACGGGCACCTGTTCCTGATTACCCGCGCCGAGGCCGTGGCGCCCATCATCATGAAATTCCTGCAGGAAGAACGTCAGCGTGCGGTCATGCACCCGCATCCCTCCGCGCGGGGTAGCGGTTGACGCCGCTCGTCGCGCCCGGCAGGAAGCCGGAACGCGCAACTTCCGAAACAGCGACTATGTTGTCTGGTTCGGTGTGTTTGTTTTTAGGGTTTAAAGGAGTTGACTCATGCGCGACAAGCCAGCGAAAGGTTCAATGCCCACCCCTGCCCACTTCATGAACGCACAAAGTGCGGTCACTGGCCTGCGAGGCAGGGATCTGCTGTCTACCTTGCGCAGCGTAGCCGCCCACGGCCTGCGCAACCCGGTGCACAGCGCCCGTCATGCATTGAAACTGGGCAGCCAGTTGGGGCGTGTGTTGTTGGGCGAGACCCTGCACCCCACCAGCCCCAACGATAAGCGCTTCGCCGATCCGACCTGGCAATTGAATCCGTTTTATCGTCGCAGCCTCCAGGCCTACCTGAGCTGGCAGAAACAGGTGAAGTGCTGGATCGACGAATGCGACATGAGCCCCGATGATCGTGCTCGCGCTCACTTCGCCTTCGCCCTGCTCAATGACGCCGTTTCGCCCTCCAATACCCTGCTCAATCCGCTGGCCATCAAGGAATTCTTCAATACGGGCGGCAACAGTCTGGTTCGCGGCGTCAGCCATCTGGTGGATGACCTGTTGCACAACGATGGCCTGCCACGACAGGTCACGCCTCAGGCGTTCGAGGTCGGCAGAAACCTGGCGACCTCGCCTGGCGCGGTGGTGTTTCGCAACGAGTTTCTGGAATTGATCCAATACAAGTCCATGAGCGAAAAGCAATACGCCAAGCCGTTGCTGATCGTGCCACCGCAAATCAACAAGTTCTATGTCTTCGACCTGAGCCCTTCCAATAGCCTGGTTCAATACGCCCTGAAAAACGATTTGCAGGTGTTCATCATCAGCTGGCGCAACCCCGATGTGCGCCACCGCGAATGGGGCCTGTCCAGCTACGTCGAGGCAACGGAAGAGGCCATGAACGCCTGCCGGGCGATCACCGGCTCACGCGATGTCAACCTGATGGGAGCTTGTGCCGGTGGGCTGATCATTGCGGCCCTGCAAGGCGTTCTCCAGGCCAAGCGCCAACTGCGTCGGGTCGCCAGCGCCACCTACCTGGTGAGCCTGCTGGACAGTGAGATCGACAGTCCGGCCACGCTGTTCATCGACGAACAGACCCTCGAAGCCGCCAAGCGCCGCTCCTACCAGAAAGGCATTCTCGATGGCCGCGAAATGGCCAGGGTTTTCGCCTGGATGCGGCCCAACGACCTGATCTGGAACTACTTCATCAACAATTACCTGCTGGGCAAGGAGCCACCGGCTTTCGACATCCTCTACTGGAATAACGACTCCACGCGGCTGCCGGCGGCCTATCACGGCGACCTGCTGGATTTCTTCAAGCACAACCCACTGACTCACCCCGGCGGGCTGGAAGTGTGCGGCACGCCGATCGACCTGCAAAAGGTCACCGTGGACAGCTTCAGCGTGGCCGGTATCAACGACCACATCACGCCCTGGGACGCGGTGTATCGCTCGACGCTTCTGTTGGGGGGTGACCGACGCTTCGTGCTGTCCAACAGCGGCCATATCCAGAGCATCATCAACCCGCCGGGCAACCCCAAGGCCACCTACATCGAAAACCCGAAACTGAGCGGCGATCCACGGGCCTGGTACTACGATGCAAAACACGTCGAGGGCAGTTGGTGGCCGCAATGGCTGGGCTGGATTCAGGAGCGCTCCGGTGCTCGGAACGAAACCCTGACAAGCCTGGGCAGCGCGAACTATCCGCCCATGGAAGCGGCGCCCGGCACCTATGTGCGTGTGCGCTGACCTCTCGCCCTGGGCGGGGCAAGGACCGTGGCACGTCTCTATCATTAAGAAGATCGGATGAAAACCCGCGACCGTATTCTTGAGTGTGCCCTGCAGTTGTTCAACGACAAGGGCGAGCCAAACGTTTCCACCCTGGAAATCGCCAATGAAATGGGCATCAGCCCGGGTAACCTCTACTACCACTTTCATGGCAAGGAGCCGCTGGTTCTCGCGTTGTTCGAGCGATTCCAGAGCGAGCTGTCGCCACTGCTGGACCCGCCCGCCGATGCGCATCTGGCGCCGGAGGATTACTGGCTGTTCCTGCACCTGATCGTCGAGCGCCTGGCCCAGTACCGGTTCCTGTTCCAGGACTTATCGAACCTGGCCGGACGCCTGCCGAAACTGGCCAAGGGCATCCGCCAATTGCTCAACGCTCTGAAACGTACCCTGGCCTCGCTGCTGGCGCAGCTCAAGGCGCGTGGACTGCTGGTCAGCGATACCCAGGCCCTGGGGCAACTGGTGGAGCAGATCACTCTGACGTTGCTGTTCTCGCTGGACTATCAACGGGTTCTGGACCGCGAGGCCGACGTCCGGCTGGTGGTCTACCAGATCATGATGCTGGTGGCTCCGCATCTGCCACTCGCGGCCAAGGTGGCGACCGAGCGGCTGGCGTTGCGCTATCTCGAAGACGACGAGTAGTCCCTGTAGGAGCGAGCAGGCTCGCTTCCACAGGGACACGCATCACGAACAAAAACGCCCGACCTTCACAGGCCGGGCGTTTTCTTGTGTGCCCTGAAAAATCAGGACTGACTGGTTGGCGTCGATGGAGCCGGCGCTGGAGTCGGGGTGGCAACCGGGGTCGGAGCCGAGGCGGAGTTTGCCGTACTCGCTACACTCGCTGTGCTCGTCGGGGTTGCCGGTTTGGCCGCTGCCGCCGGTGCCTTTGGCGTGGCCGCTTTCTTCACGGCAGGTTTTTTCGCGGCGGCAGGTTTGGCGGCTGCCTTGGCTGCTGGCTTGGCCGCTGGTTTTGCTGCCGGTTTGGCCGCTGCAGGTTTCGCCGCAGCGGTTTTCGCCGCTGGTTTCGCGGCTGCCTTGGCGGCAGGTTTCGCAGCTGCCTTGGCTGCTGCTACCGGCTTGGCCGCCGCTTTGGCTGCAGGCTTGGCCGCGGCGGTTTTTGCCGCTGGCTTGGCCGCTGCCTTCACCGCAGGTTTGGCAGCGATTTTTGCCGCGGCTTTAACCAGTGGCTTGGCTGCCGTCTTGGTGGCCGGTTTGGCCGCTGCCGTCTTGGCCGCCACCGGTGTGACCTTGGCCCCGGTGAGTTTTTCGATCTGCTTGGTCAATGCGTCGACCTTGCTGTGCAGCGCCTTGACTTCACTGCTGCTGGGCACGCCCAGGCGAGAGATGGCACTGTTAAGGCGCTTGTCGAAAGCCCCTTCCAGTTCGCCCCACTTGCCCAACGCACTTTCCTTCACGCCGCTCATTCGCGACTTGGCAGACCCGGCAGTGTCCTTGGCAGCATCGACTTGCTTGGCCACTGCCGTTTTGGTGAGTTTTTCGGCCTTCTCGCCGTCCTTAACCAGGGACTCGAAGAGTTTGCTGCCGTCAGTGTCGATCTTCGAGTACACGCCTAAACCAGCAAGCCAGATTTTGCGGGAATATTTTTCAATCTTCCCGGCCCACGAGCTGCTTTCTTTTTCGGTGCTTTTTTTGCCAGCCATCCCGTTCTCCTTAATGTTTACGCGCCACACGTTCGAGCAATGCCGTCAGCTCATCGAGCTTGGCAGAGAGTGCCTCAACGTCATGTTTAGACGGAATGCCGATACGATTCAAGGCACTTGCAACACGGGCGTCGAATACCTTCTCGACTTTATCGAGTTGTGATTCGACCCTGGACTTGAAAGTGCTGACCTCGGCCTTGGCCTCGATCAGTTCGCTGTTGGCCGCTTCAAGTTTGCCGGAAATTTTCTTTTTGCCTTTGGTTTCAACAACTTCACCCGCTTTGACCAGCTCCTGGAAGTACTCGCTGCCTTCCTGGCCCACCTTGACATAGGCGCCCAGGCCAGCCAGCCAGATCTTGCGCGCGTAGGTTTTCACGTCGCTCAGCGTGGAGGATTCAACGTCGGTTTTTTTCTTCAGAATAACTTTGGCCATGGTGCACCTCACGGGAAGACAGATGGGAGGAACTGCCCGCACACGGACGGGCTCAGGCACAAAGTAGTGAGAATATTTAGAAACAACACCCTAACAACTGACGCAGTTCCCGGGTGCAATGATATCCGGTGGGAGCGGGCTTGCTCGCGAATGCGGTGGATCATTCAATGTCGATGCCGACTGATCCGGCGCCTTCGCGAGCAAGCCCGCTCCCACAAGGTCCAGTGGAAAACTCAAGACAGCGACAAGCCCTTCGATCGATCAGGCCAGCGCCTTGTCCAGCGCCTTTTCGATTTCCGTCTTGATCATGCCGCTCATGGCCGACATCAGCAGGCCCAGCTTCACATCGACGCGAATCAAGTCCTCGCCGACCTCCACCTGGCCTTCGACTCCGGAGCCCTTGAACTCAAGCGTGTCGCCAGACCACTGCGGCTTCAGGCCGTAGCTGTCGGATAATTTCTGCGCCAACTGGTCGGCCTTCGCGCGGGCCGCTTCCTTGCCCAGGTCGTGGGCACGCTCAACACTGATTCTGGCCATCTGCTGACTCCTGATATATCCGCAATTACCGGGACTGCGTCAAAACGTCCCGGCGGTGGCCCATCTTACCTTCAGCCTTGCCAAGACAAAGCCCTTCACCGGGGATTAGAATGTCCCGCATTCTTTTTTGGTGACAGCGATATGACTGATCAGCGCAAAGGCAGCGATGCCGAACCCACCACTCACTTCGGCTTCAAGAACGTGCCGGAAAGCCAGAAGGCGGAAAAAGTCGCTGAGGTTTTCCACTCGGTAGCCGCCAAATATGACTTGATGAACGACCTGCTCTCGGGCGGCATGCATCGTCTGTGGAAGCGTTTCGCGATCGAGTTGTCGGGCGTGCGCAGCGGCAATCGCGTGCTGGACATCGCCGGCGGCACGGGCGACCTGACGAAAAAATTCTCCCACATCGTCGGGCCGACCGGCCAGGTGGTACTCGCCGACATCAACGAGTCCATGCTCAAGGTCGGCCGTGACCGCCTGCTGGACCTGGGTGTGGCCGGCAATGTCGAGTTCGTCCAGGCCGACGCCGAGAAGCTGCCGTTCCCCGACAACCATTTCGACTGCGTGACCATCGCCTTCGGCCTGCGCAACGTCACCCATAAGGAGGACGCCCTGCGCTCGATGCTGCGTGTGCTCAAGCCCGGTGGCCGCCTGTTGGTGCTGGAGTTCTCCAAGCCGACCAATGCGCTGATGTCCAAGGCCTACGATGCCTATTCGTTCGCCTTCATGCCGTTGATGGGCAAACTGATCACCAACGATGCGGACAGCTATCGCTACCTGGCCGAATCGATCCGCATGCACCCGGACCAGGAAACCCTGAAGTCGATGATGGTCGAGGCCGGTTTCGACCGTGTGACCTACCACAACATGACCTCGGGCATCGTGGCCCTGCACCGCGGTATCAAGCCCTGATGCTGCTCACCGGCCTGCTCGCCAGTGTCGAACTCGGCATCAACCGGGTATTGCGCCTGGACAGCACGGCGCTGGCGCGCCTGACGCACCTGAGCGGCAAAGTGATTGCCGTGGACTGCCGCAGCCCGGCCCTGCGACTGTTCATCCTGCCCAGTGACGAGGGCCTGATGCTCGCCGCCCACTGGGAAGCCGAAGCGGACTGCACGCTGCGCGCCCCGGCATCGAGCCTGCTGAACCTGGCTTTGAGCAAGGACAAGACAGCGGTGCTGCACAGTCCCGATGTGGAACTGGACGGCGACAGCGGCGTGCTGCTGGAGCTAGCGGCGATTCTCCAGGATCTGGAACTGGACTGGGAATATGAACTCTCCCGCTGGCTCGGCCCGGTGGCCACCCAGTTGCTCAGTGGTCATCTGCGCAGCCGCACGCGCTGGTACCGGCAGGGGTTTGCCAGCCTGGGGCAGAATTTGAGTGAATACCTGGCCGAAGAATCGCGTACGCTCGTGGGCAAACGCGAAGCCGAAGCTCGTTTTAGTGAACTGGACCGGATCAAACTCGATCTGGAACGACTCGAGGCGCGCTTCGAGCGCCTTTCCCGATCCCTTGAAACCAAGCGATAACGCATGAAGCTGCTTGCCGTCCGCCGTCTGTTGCGCATCCAGCGCGTCGTGATCCGCTACCGCCTCGATGACCTGCTGTTCGCCCTGCCATTGCCCTGGTTTCTGCTGGCACTGCGTTTCGTGCTGCCCTGGCGCTGGTTCCCTCGTCGAACGCTGGACCTGAGCCGCGGCGCACGCCTGCGCCTGGCCTTGCAGGACCTGGGGCCGATCTTCATCAAGTTCGGCCAGATCCTTTCCACCCGGCGCGACCTGTTGCCCGAAGACATCGCCGACGAGTTGATGCTGTTGCAGGACCGCGTACCGCCGTTCGATTCCAAACTGTCGGTGGCGCTGATCGAGGAGCAACTGGGCAAGAAGATCAGCGAGGTCTTCAGCCGCTTCGACGTCGAACCGCTGGCCTCGGCGTCGGTGGCCCAGGTCCATGCCGCCCAGCTCAAGAGCGGCGAAGAGGTCGTGGTCAAGGTCATCCGGCCAGGCCTCAAGCCGGTGATCGCCCAAGACCTGGCATGGCTGTTCATCCTCGCCCGCGCCGCCGAGCGGCTATCGGCCGATGCACGGCTGCTGCATCCGGTGGACGTGGTCACGGACTACGAGAAAACCATCTACGACGAACTCGACCTGTTGCGTGAGGCGGCCAACGCCAGCCAGTTACGCCGCAACTTCGAAGGCTCGCCCATGCTCTATGTGCCGCAAGTCTACTGGGACTGGTGCCGGCCGAAAGTGCTGGTGATGGAGCGCATCTACGGCATCCAGGTCACCGACCTGGCCACCCTGGCCGACCAGCGCACCGACATGAAGCTGCTGGCCGAGCGCGGCGTGGAGATTTTCTTCACCCAGGTGTTTCGTGACAGCTTCTTCCATGCCGACATGCACCCGGGCAACATCTTTGTCAGCACCGTGCAGCCCTGGAGCCCGCAGTACATTGCCATCGACTGCGGCATCGTCGGCAGCCTGACTCCCGAAGACCAGGACTACCTGGCCCGCAACCTGTTCGCGTTCTTCAAGCGTGACTACCGCCGTGTCGCGCAATTGCACATCGACTCCGGCTGGGTGCCGGCCGAGACCAAGCTCAACGAATTCGAAGCGGCGATCCGCACCGTGTGCGAACCGATCTTCGAAAAACCGTTAAAAGATATTTCCTTCGGCCAGGTGCTGATGCGCCTGTTCCAGACCGCGCGTCGCTTCAACATGGAGGTCCAGCCGCAGCTGGTACTGTTGCAGAAAACCCTCCTGAACATCGAAGGGCTCGGTCGTCAGTTGTACCCGGACCTGGACCTGTGGAACACCGCCCAGCCTTTCCTGGAACGCTGGATGCGCGAGCGCGTCAGCCCCAAAGCCTTGCTGGGCAACGTACAGAGCCAGTTCGAACAGATCCCGCACCTGGCCAACATGACCCGCGACCTGCTCGAACGCATGTCCCAGCCCCATGCCCAGGACCCGTCACCGCCGTGGAAACAGCGCAAGGACGACTGGTTCCTGCGCCTGCTCGGCGCCGCTCATCTGGGCGGCGGCGCGGCAGTAGCCGCTGGGGGGCCATTGAACGAATTAGGGCATTGGCCCGCGATTATCATGGTGGCGGTCGGTTTGTATCTGGTCGTTCGCCGATAGCCAGCACCCGCTCGCACTGGCACACTGTTTCAACGTTGGGCCCGCCATCTTGAAGCGCGAGGCCCATGGTCGGAGTCGAAGATGAAAAACTGGCAGGACGAGATCAAATGGGACGCTGACGGTCTGGTGCCGGCCATCGCCCAGGATCACAAGACCGGGCGCGTGCTGATGATGGCCTGGATGAATCGCGAAGCACTGGCCCTGACCGCTGCCGAGAACCGCGCCATCTATTGGTCACGTTCCCGTGGCAAGCTGTGGCGCAAGGGTGAAGAATCCGGCCATGTGCAGCATTTGCACGAAATGCGCCTGGACTGCGACGGCGACGTCATCATCCTGATGGTCGAACAGGTCGGCGAGATTGCCTGCCACACCGGCCGTCAAAGCTGCTTCTATCGCGTCTTCGAGAACGGCGACTGGAAAACCGTCGACCCGGTGCTCAAGGACCCGCACGCCATTTATTCAGGACATACCCATGAGTGACACCCTGACCCGCCTGGCCCAGGTGCTGGAAGAGCGCAAAGGCGCCGCCGCCGAGAGCTCCTATGTCGCCAGCCTGTACCACAAGGGCCTGAACAAGATTCTGGAAAAAGTCGGCGAGGAATCGGTCGAAACCATCATCGCCGCCAAGGACGCCGCCATCAGCGGCGACTGCAGCGATGTGATCTACGAGACCGCCGACCTGTGGTTCCACAGCCTGGTCATGCTGGCCCAACTGGGGCAGCACCCGCAGGCCGTACTGGATGAACTGGACCGTCGCTTCGGTCTGTCCGGGCATGTCGAGAAAGCCTCGCGCCCGTCCGCCTGATCAACTTTTGAGAGGAATAGCCACATGGGTATTTTTGACTGGAAACACTGGCTCGTCATCCTGGTCGTCGTGGTGCTGGTGTTCGGCACCAAGAAACTGAAGAACCTCGGCACCGATGTCGGTGAGTCGATCAAGGGCTTTCGCAAGGCCATGAACGATGACGAGAAACCGGCCGACCCGACAGCCGCTCCCGCCCAACCCGTGCAGCCGACCCAGCCGGTACACCCCCAGGCGGCCCAGCCGGTGAATGCGCCACACACCATCGATGTGCAGGCACAGAAAGTCGAAGAGCCGACCCGCAAAGACTCGTGAGCACTGACTAATGTTTGGGATCAGCTTCACTGAACTGCTGCTCGTCGGCCTCGTCGCCCTGCTGGTGCTGGGCCCCGAGCGCCTGCCGGGTGCTGCGCGCACCGCCGGCCTGTGGATCGGCCGCTTGAAGCGCAGCTTCAATGCGATCAAACAGGAAGTTGAGCGTGAAATCGGTGCCGACGACATCCGTCGGCAGCTTCACAACGAACACATTCTGTCCCTCGAGCAGGAAGCGCGGAAGATCTTCACACCGACCCAGCAGGAGCCAACGCCGGTCCAGCCAGCAGTCGAGCCGGCGAACGCACCCCAGGCCCAGCCCCAGGTGGGTGACACCGCGCCGGCAGTGGCCGAGCCCGCAAGATCGACGGAACCTGCCCCGACGGTGCCAGCGTCCGCCGCTCCCAACGACCCTACTTTGCCGCCGCGAGCCCCATGAGCGATATCCCAGAGCACGACCAGCCAATGCCGCTGGTATCGCACCTCACCGAGTTGCGCACCCGCCTGCTGCGCTGTGTCGCGGCGGTATTCATCATCTTCGCCGGGCTGTTTGCCTTTACCCAGCAGATTTACACCTTCGTCTCCACGCCGCTGCGCCAGTACCTGCCGGAAGGCGCGACGATGATCGCCACCGACGTGTCGTCGCCGTTCCTGACGCCGTTGAAACTGACGATGATGGTCTCGCTGTTCCTGGCGATTCCCGTGATCCTGCATCAGATCTGGGGCTTCATTGCGCCAGGCCTGTACAAGCACGAAAAACGCATCGCCGTACCGCTGCTGGTGTCCAGCATCCTGCTGTTCTACACCGGGATGGCCTTCGCCTACTTCCTGGTGTTCCCGCTGATCTTTAAGTTCTTCGCCGCCGCGACCCCGTCCGGCGTCGAGATGATGACCGACATCACCAGCTACCTGGACTTCGTCATGACGCTGTTCTTCGCCTTCGGCGTGGCGTTCGAAATTCCCGTGGCGGTGGTGCTGCTGGTCTGGATCGGCGTGGTGGACGTGGCGTACCTGAAGAAGATCCGTCCGTACGTGATCATCGGCTGCTTCGTGGTCGGCATGATCCTGACGCCACCGGACATCTTCTCCCAGACCCTCCTGGCGGTCCCGATGTGGCTGCTGTTCGAAGTCGGCGTGCTGTTCGGTGGCCTGGTGCGCAAGCGCAGCGAGCATCCGGACGACGAGGCGGACGAACAATCGGCCGACGACCATAACGACCAGCCGCCAGCGACCCAAGCGTGAACCTGCTGCTGCTCGAAGAGGCCGACTTCATCGGGCCGGACCGGGTCGTCCTGCGCGACCGTCGATTGACCCACATGCAGGAAGTCCATCGCAGTGCCGTTGGCGATAGCCTACGGGTCGGGCGCATCGGGGGGTTGATGGGCTCCGCCCAGGTGCTGCGCCTGGAAGCCCGCGAGGCTGAGCTGCAAGTCACTCTGGACCAGCCGCCACCGGCCAAGCTGCCACTGACGCTGGTACTGGCACTGCCGCGCCCGAAGATGCTCCGGCGGGTATTCCAGACCGTCGCCACCATGGGCGTGCCACGGGTGATCCTGGTCAACAGCTATCGGGTGGAAAAAAGCTTCTGGCAGACCCCGTTCCTGGAGCCGGAGGCCATTCGCGAACAGCTGATTCTCGGCCTGGAGCAGGCCAGGGACAGCGTGCTGCCTGAAGTCATCATCGAGAAACGCTTCAAGCCCTTCGTCGAAGACCGCCTGCCGGCCCTGACCAATGGCACCCTGGGCCTGGTCGGTCATCCGGGTAACTACCCCCCCTGCCCCCGGGCGCTGGCAGAACCCATCACCCTGGCGATCGGCCCGGAAGGCGGCTGGATCCCCTACGAAGTCGACCTGCTGGCCAAGGCCGGCCTGCAACCGGTGCAGTTGGGCGAGCGAATCCTGCGGGTCGAGACGGCGGTCACGGCGCTGCTCGCTCGGCTGTTCTGACCCCCCGTTTCACGATCTTCAGTTCATTTCTACAGATCCCTCCCGAACCGCCGATACAGTCCCCATAAAACCAATTCGATGCTCCAGGGGAGTGACAGCATGTTCCGATGGCTTGGAAATGTAAGCGTTAATCGCAAACTCGGCGCAGGCTTTGGCCTGGTGCTGTTCCTCACGTTGATGATTGCCTTCACCGGCTGGAGCAGCCTGGGCAATGTCATCAGCCGAGGCGACAAGCTGGGGTTCATTGCCAGTCTCAACGACTTGAGCAAGGACCTGAACCTGGCGAGCATCGACTACAACACCACACGGGGCGAGAAAGGGCCGCAGCAGGTCAACGACCTGCTTGGCAAGCTGGAAGCCGGGCTCAATACCGCCCGCCAGTTGATCGAACAATCGGCCGATGTGGCGCTGATCGACAAGCAACTGGCCGCCGTCGCCGAATACAAGGGCGCCTTTGCCCTGATGACCCGCGCCACCGTCAACCGTGAAGATGCACGCAGCAAGCTGGGCGCCAGCGCCGACAACGCCGTGGCCCGCGTCGCCGAAGTGGAGAAAGCGGCGTTGCAAGCCGGCGATGTCACTCAGTTCAATAGCGTGGTCACCCTGAGTAAAGCGATCCAGCAAGCGCGCTACCAGGTTCGCGGCTACACCTACAGTGGCAAGAGCGATGCCCAGCAACCTGCCCTCGATGCCATCGATAACGTCCTGAAGCTGCTTGCACGCCTGCCCGATCAGTTGCCAGCCGAACACGCCGCCAACCTGCAGCAGGCCAACGACTCGTTCAATCTCTATCGCGCGGCCGTGGCCCAGTTCCGCGACTCGCAGATCGACAACGCCGCCGCGCAACAGCGCATGACCGAGCAGGGCCAGGTGTTGATCGACGCCAGCCAGAAACTGACCGTATCCCAGACCGCCGTGCGTGACCACGACGCGGCCCAGGCCAAGACCGTCCTGATTGCCGCTGCCGCGTTGGCGTTGCTGTTCGGGGTGATTGCCGCCACCTTCATTACCCGGCAGATCGTCGGCCCGCTGGCCCAGACGCTGACGGTGGCCGAACGCGTGGCCGCCGGTGACCTGACCCACAACCTCACCTCCGATCGCCGCGACGAACTCGGCCAGCTGCAACGGGCCATGCAAAGCATGACCGTGGGCCTTCGGCAACTGATCGGGGGCATCGGCGAAGGCGTCACTCAGATCGCCAGCGCCGCCGAACAGCTTTCGGCCGTGACCGAGCAAACCAGCGCCGGCGTCAACAGCCAGAAAGTGGAGACCGATCAGGTTGCCACCGCCATGCACGAAATGACCGCCACGGTGCAGGAAGTGGCACGCAACGCCGAGGAAGCCTCGGAGGCAGCCGTCGCCGCCGACCAGCAGGCTCGTGAAGGCGACAAGGTGGTGGGCGAAGCCATCGCCCAGATCGAGCGTCTGGCGCTGGAAGTCGGCAACTCCACCGCCGCCATGGGCGACTTGAAGCGCGAAAGCGACAAGATCGGCAGCGTGCTGGACGTGATCAAGTCCGTGGCCCAGCAGACCAACCTGCTGGCGCTCAACGCAGCCATCGAGGCCGCCCGCGCCGGTGAAGCCGGGCGTGGTTTCGCGGTGGTCGCCGATGAAGTCCGCAGCCTGGCCCAGCGCACCCAGAAGTCCACCGAGGAAATCGAAGAGCTGATTCTGGGGCTGCAGAACGGCACCGAGCAGGTCGCGACCATCATGGACAACAGCCGCAGCCTGACCGACAGCAGCGTCGAACTGACCCGCCGCGCCGGCGGTTCCCTGGAGAACATTACCCGCACGGTCTCGGCCATCCAGTCGATGAACCAGCAGATCGCTGCCGCCGCCGAGCAGCAGAGCGCCGTGGCCGAGGAGATCAACCGCAGCGTGCTCAACGTGCGCGATGTCTCGGAGCAAACGGCATCGTCCAGCGAAGAAACCGCAGCCTCCAGTGCCGAACTGGCGCGATTGGGCGTGCACTTGCAGACGCTGGTGGGGCGATTCAAGGTCTGATCCCCTCGTAGCGAGGCGCCCGTCCTGGGCGCCCTTGCCCGGTTCCTCCTATGGGAAGCGTGCTCGCCCGTGAAGATGCCGGCACATCCAACATCCCCCGCAAACCGACCCACCGCTTTCGCGAGCAAGCCCGCTCCCACAGGGATGTATGGTGAATGCCATGTTGCCTTGGGCATCCAGCAACTGATCGAGCTCGGTAGTTTGCTGGCAAACCGGGCGCTGGATAGCGTCGACCCTCGACCATAGTCTGACTGGCCAGGGGAAGCCAGGTGCGGATGTGGCGAAGGGATGGTTTCCCTCGCCACATCCACCGGTGCGCTCCAAATCCTAGACCCAACAAAAAGCCCCGCTTCCTTTCAGAAGCGGGGCTTTTTGTGCATCAGGCCAGTTGAGGCTGGGCACTGACCGGCTGAAGCGGTAGCAACGGCGCATGAGGATCGGCATTGACCGACTCACGCCACGCTGCCAGCCACTCGGGATGGCTCTCGCTCCAGACCTGCTCATGCAGGCGGGACAGGGCCACCGGGTCGCTCAACAGCGCCAGGCGCTCGGCATTGCTGAGGCCGGCCGGACCAACCTTCAAGGCATGGCGAACGCGTTCGCCCCGCAGCCATTCGATCGGCTCGGCCTTGCCGTGCCGCGATGTGGCCAAGGCATACGCCAAGGCGTTTTGCTGTGGGTCGACGACCGCCCTAATGAAACCGTCGTTCAGCGCATGCCAGCGGTTCTCATGGGCATACTGGTCGGTCGACAGCAGTTCCTGTGGCGGAGCGTATTCCTCCGGGATCAGGAACAGGCTTTCATCGCGCGACTTCAAGCCCAGGCCCACGCGGCTGGAGATCACCGAGACCGGGATCGACAGCATCAGCGAGCCGACGATCGGCACCAGCCACCACAGGAAGCTGGGGTTCAGCCAGATCACCAGCAATGCCCAGAGGAAGCCCAGCAAGGTCTGCGGACCGTGGCGCTTGACCGCTTCGCTCCAGGGCGTCGAGTCGTCGTCACGTTTCGGCGAGTTCCAGGTGGCGGCCCAGCCGAGGAACGCGGCCAATACGAAACGGGTGTGGAAGATCATCCGGACCGGTGCCAGCAGCATGGAGAACAGCATCTCCAGCAACATCGACAGCGTCACCTTGAACTTGCCACCGAACTCCTTCGCGCCCTTGGCCCAGATCAGCACGACACTGAGCAGCTTGGGCAGGAACAGCAGCACGATGGTCGTCGAGAACAGCGCGATGGCCTTCTCCGGATGCCATTGCGGCCATAGCGGATACAACTGGCGCGGTTCGAGGAAGTACTGCGGCTCCATCAGCGTATTGACCGCCAGCAGCGCGGTGGACAACACCAGGAAGAAGAACCACAGGGGCGCCGACAGGTAGGACATCACCCCGGTCAGGAACACCGCACGGTGTACCGGGTGCATGCCCTTGACCAGGAAGAGCCGGAAGTTCATCAGGTTGCCGTGGCACCAGCGACGGTCACGCTTGAGTTCGTCCAGCAGGTTCGGCGGCAATTCCTCATAGCTGCCCGGCAGGTCATAGGCAATCCACACGCCCCAGCCGGCACGGCGCATCAGTGCCGCTTCGACGAAGTCGTGGGACAGGATCGCACCGGCGAAGGCACCTTTGCCGGGCAATGGCGCCAGGGCGCAATGCTCGATGAAGGGCTTCATGCGGATGATCGCATTGTGTCCCCAGTAATGGGATTCGCCCAACTGCCAGAAGTGCAGGCCGGCGGTGAACAGCGGACCGTAGACCCGTGTCGCGAATTGCTGCATGCGCGCATACAGCGTGTCCATGCCCGAAGCCTTCGGCGCGGTCTGGATGATGCCGGCGTCCGGCGTGGCTTCCATCAGGCGCACCAGGCTGGTCAGGCATTCGCCGCTCATGACGCTGTCGGCATCAAGCACGACCATGTACTTGTAATCGCTGCCCCAACGACGGCAGAAATCGTCGAGGTTACCGCTCTTGCGCTTCACGCGACGACGGCGACGACGGTAGAAGATCTTGCCGAAGCCGCCAGCCTCGCGGCAGACGTCCAGCCAGGCTTGCTGCTCGGCCACGCAGATGTCGGTTTCGTTACTGTCGCTGAGCACGAAGAAATCGAAACGATCCAGGTCGCCAGTGGCGGCTACCGACTCGAAGGTTGCCCGCAAACCGGCAAACACCCGAGGCACATCTTCGTTGCAGATCGGCATGACCAGCGCGGTACGGGCGTCCTTGGGGATCGGCTCGTTGCCGGCACTGGCCCCGGAGATACGGTACTTGTCGCGTCCGGTGAGCAGTTCCAGGAAGCCCATCAGGGCGGTCCAGAAACCGGCCGATACCCAGCAGAACAGAATGCCGAACAGGATCAGGATGCTGGTCTGCAGCGCATACGGCAGCACTTGCGTGGCGGTTTGCGACAACGGCTGGTGCAGGACTTCGTCCAGGTCCACGAGCGACCAGCCCTGATACGGCATGATGCCTTTCATGTACCAACCGGCGACAATGGTCTGGCCGAGCATCAGCAGCAACAGGATGTAGCGCCGCGTCGAGCCCACGGTACGCCAGCGCGCTTCGGGCAGCACGCGGGCGTCCTTCGGTGGCCTCGGCGGGTTGGTACGGCCGGTAATACGCCGCCACGCACGCACCAGGATATTGGTGCGCCAGGGCTCCGGCACGACTTTGGTCCGTCGAATCGGTGGTGTCGCCTTCAGGCACACCCGACCACTGGCGTCGAGCGCCAGCATTTCGGCGTCCTCCAGCTCCTCGGCTGTGCTCAAGGTCAGACGACGCCCCACTGAAGCCTGCGCCGCTTCGCCGGGCTCATCGAAGGTCGAGGACGAAAGCCGCTGGTGCAGTTCGCTGAAGGATGAGCAGCCCGCCAGCTCGGCGCGCTGCTCGTCGGTCATTGGCAAATGGGCCAGGTATTCGCTGAGCGTCTCTGGCTGTACTGGCGTATTACTCATCGGCTGGCAACTGATAGCTCCAGGTTTCGGTCAGGACTTGTTCAGTCGGTTCCGGTTCCTGCGGGGTTGGGGTCGCCTCTACGGCGGTGGACGCCTTGACGGCCTTGGCTTCTTCTTTGGCTTGCTGCTGCTCTTTTTCTTTCTCTTTTTCGCTCTGCTGCTTGGCGACCTTGTCTGCCTTGGCAAGGGTCGTAGTCACGGCATGCGACGCGGCAGGGGCTTCGACAGGCGTCAGCGGACGGACCAGCGCCGCACGCATTTCGGTAGCCTGTTTAGGATCCTTGACCTTCAGGCGCAAGGTCAGGCGCCAGCCCTTGGTTTCAGGGTTGTAGCGAACGTTGTTCTCGACGACCTCGGCGTTGTCGCCGACGCTCACCTGGCTGCGCACTTCTGCATCTTCCGGCAGCGCTTGCAGGGAAGGCCCTTCGAAATCCACCAGGTAGGCCACACTGCCGTCCGGCTGGCGGATCAGGTTGGACTGTTTCACGTCACCGGTGGAACGCAGGGTCTGCTTGACCCAGGCGCTGTCCGGCGAATGCAGGCTGGCCTCGTCGAGGGTCCAGTGCAGGCGGTAGGAGAAGTCCAGCGGCTGACCAGGCTCAGGCAGTTTTTCCGGACTCCAGAAGGCAACGATGTTGTCGTTGGTTTCATCGGCGGTCGGAATCTCTACCAGATCCACAGTGCCCTTGCCCCAGTCGCCTTTGGGTTCGATCCAGGCGCTCGGACGCTTGTCGTAGCGATCGTCCAGGTCTTCGTATTGGCTGAAGTCGCGGCCACGTTGCAGCAGGCCGAAACCACGCGGGTTTTCTACCGAGAAGTTGCTCACGGCCAAGTGTTTCGGGTTGTTCAGCGGACGCCAGATCCATTCGCCGTTGCCGGCATGGATCGACAGGCCATTGGAGTCGTGCAGCTCGCGGCGATAATTGAGCACCTTGGACGGCTGGTTGGCGCCGAACAGGAACATGCTCGTGAGCGGGGCAACGCCCAGCTTGCTGACACGATCACGCAGGAACATCCGTGCCTTCACATCGACCACGGTATCGGTGCCTGGACGCAGGGTCAGGCGATAGGCGCCGGTGGCCCGTGGCGAGTCCAGCAGGGCAAAGATCACCAGGTGCTTGTCGGTCGGTTTCGGACGCTGGATCCAGAACTCACGGAAACGCGGGAATTCCTCGCCGGATGGCAAGGCGGTGTCGATGGCCATGCCACGAGCGGACAAGCCATAAGTCTGGCCCTTGCCAATGACACGGAAATAGCTCGCGCCCAGCATGGTCATGATTTCGTCTTGCTTGTCGGCCTTGTTGATGGGGTACAGCACGCGGAAACCCGCGTAGCCCAGCTGTTCGGTGGCCTTTGGATCGAACTGCACGTCACCGAAATCGAAGCGCGTCGGGTCATACTTGATCTCTTCGACGTTAGTCGCGGTGATCTCGTTGATTTTCACCGGTGTGTCGAAATGCATGCCCTGGTGATAGAACGACAGCCTGAATGGTGTCTTTTGGTCAGCCCACTCAGCTTTTTCGGTGCGGAAACGGATTTTCTGATAGTCGGCGAACTTCATATCGCGAAATTCGTTTGGCAGGTTGCTGCGCGGGACTTCGAATTTTTGCCCGGCCAGTTCCTGAGCCTTCGCCGATACATCATCCAGGCTGAATGCCCACAGTTGGCCCGCGCCGAGCAGGCACAACAGGGCAGAACCCGCTACCAGAGCGTTTCTAAACCGTTTGGCAGACATTTTTGGTGCATTACAGGGACTAACAATCACGAGCAACCCTCGCCGAAAACAGATCAAAAAACCAACGGCCAGTTAAGGTATCCGCTTGGTAACGGCATTGAAAAACCGACCTTGCGAAGCACTCTTGCCAAGTTGGCGAGCATTGTTCCGACTCCGATGGGACAAAATGATTCCCCAAACGGTCCAGGACAAGTCTCTACCTAAGTCAAATGGACCGGCGAACGCCGATCCCCCGTAGCGCGCGATTATCTAGCAGGCCGCGTGACAACGCATCAGGGACAACAAAGTATTTATCGAGAAAACTCCCTGTTTAGCCTCGAAATCGGACCGAAAAGGTGTTTCAAACGCTTTCAGACCTGTAACAAAAAGGTTACCGGGCCATCATTGACCAGATGCACTTGCATGTCGGCGCCGAATCTACCTGATGCCACAATGCTATGCACCTGTTTCGCCTGGGTGACGAGATAGTTGAACAACTCTTCGCCCAAGGCTGGCGGTGCAGCCGTCGAAAAACTCGGCCGCAAGCCGCTTTTGGTGTCCGCCGCCAGGGTGAACTGTGAAACCAGCAGCAGCCCGCCACCGACGTCCGCCAGGGACAGGTTCATCTTGCCTTCGGCATCACTGAACACCCGATAATTGAGCAGCTTGTGCAAAAGCTTGTCGGCGCTGGCACGGGTGTCCTCGGGCTCGACCGCCACCAGCACCAGCAAGCCCTGATCCACGGCGCCCACGACCTCTGCCCCGACCTCGACCCGGGCGCCGCGAACCCGTTGCAACAGGCCCTTCATGCTTCTTCGGGCGGCAGGTCGAGCAGGCGCCGGGCCATCTGCGCGGCGGCGCGCACCAACGCATCGGTAATGCCCGGCTCCGAAGCGGCATGGCCGGCATCGCGGATGACCTGGAGCTCGCTGTTGGGCCAGTTCTGGTGCAGTTCCCAGGCGTTGTCCAGCGGGCAGATCACGTCGTAGCGACCGTGCACGATGATCCCTGGCAAATGGGCGATCTTGCCCATGTCGCGAATCAGCTGGTTGGGCTCGAGGAACGCGTTATTGGTGAAGTAGTGACATTCGATACGGGCGATCGACAACGCCCGCTGCGGTTCGGAGAAACGGTCGACCACCAGCGGGTTCGGGCGCAGGGTCGCCGTCCGGCCCTCCCAGATGGACCAGGCCTTGGCCGCGTGCATCTGGGCGATCTGATCGTTACCGGTCAGGCGTTTGTGGAAGGCGCTGAGCAGGTCGTCGCGCTCCTCCGGGGGAATGGGCGCGATGTAGTCCTGCCAGTAGTCGGGAAACAGGCGGCTGGCGCCGGCCTGATAGAACCATTCGATTTCCTGCGGACGGCAGAGAAAGATCCCACGCAAGATCAGGCCGTGTACCCGTTCCGGATGGGTCTGGGCGTAGGCCAGGGCCAGGGTCGAGCCCCAGGAGCCGCCGAACAGCACCCATTTATCGATGCCCAGATGCTTACGGATGCGCTCCAGGTCTTCGACCAGGTCCCAGGTCGTATTGTTTTCCAGGCTGGCATGGGGAGTGGAGCGACCACAACCACGCTGGTCGAAGGTGACGATGCGGTACAGGTTCGGATCGAAGTAGCAACGGCTCTGCGCATCGCAACCCGACCCCGGGCCGCCATGGATGAACACCACCGGAAGACCTTCCGGTGAACCGCTTTCGTCGACATAGAGCGTATGCGTGTCATCGACAGCCAGATCGTGCCGGGCATAGGGTTTGATCTGCGGGTACAAAGTCTGCATTGCGCGCTCCGTAAGGGGTCGATTCATCCCTGTGGGGACTTCTATTTAGTCTGCCGTCCGGCATCATAAACCCGAATCACCTTAATGAGCATGTCCCCTGGCAGTCAAAACATGTCGAGGGGTAAGGCATGGGAGAGCAAGCCCTGCCCCCACGGGTTAGCGCTTGTAAGCCTGGCATCCCCACGCCAACAAGCCCTCAAGCAGTTCCCTGAGCACCACCTGGGTCGGCTCAGCCAGGTCGGGCCGGTAGTTGAACGGTTCGAACTCTTCCATATAGGTGCTCTGGCACAGTTCCAGTTGCACCGCGTGGATGTGTTCGGCGGGGTTGCCGTAATGCCGCGTGATGTGTCCGCCCTTGAACCGTCCATTGAGCACGTGGGTGTACGCGTCGTGGCGGGCGCAGATGGCTTCGAGCTGGCCGGCAAGCATCGGGTCGCAGGCGGCGCCGTTGAAGGTACCGAGGTTGAAGTCCGGCAGCTTGCCCTCGAACAGATGGGGGATCACCGAGCGGATCGAGTGGGCATCGAACAGCAACGCATAGCCGAACTCGGCCCTGAGTCGCGCAAGTTCCTGTTGCAAGGCCTGGTGATATGGCATCCAGATCTGCTGCAAATAGGTCGCCCGCTCTTCGGCTGACGGTTCCAGCCCTTCGCGAAACAACGGCACGCCGTTGAAAAGGGTCGCCGGGTACAGACCGGTGGTGGCGCCGACGTACATCGGCTTGTCGTCCGATGGGCGGTTCAGGTCGACGACGAACCGGGAATACTCGGCGGACAACGTACTGGCACCCAGCTCGGCGGCGAAGTCATAGAGCCGGGGGATGTGCCAGTCGGTGTCCGGCAAGCTCTGGGCCTCGGGAATCAACCCGGCCTGTACCGCCGGAGTCAGACGCAGGCCCGCGTGAGGCATGCTGATCAGCAGCGGTACGCGCCCTTGCTTGAAATTCAGGACCTTCTCCAAAACCGTTCTCCTCAATCGAGTTCAACGCCGTGACGCACGACGCGTTTTTCCAGTTCGCCGCCGAGCCAGTACGCAAGGTCGGCGGGGCGGTCGATGTGCCAGGCAACGAAGTCCGCCACCTTGCCGGCCTCCAGCGAACCGTGGGTCCGGGCCATGCCCAAGGCCTGCGCGGCATGAATCGTCACCCCGGCGAGGGCTTCTTCCGGGGTCATGCGCAAACAAGTGCAGGCCATGTTCAGCATCAAGCGCAACGACAGCGCCGGCGAGGTGCCGGGGTTGAGGTCGCTGGCCACGGCGATTTTCACGCCGTGCTTGCGCAAGGCGTCCATCGGCGGCAGTTGGGTTTCGCGCAGGAAATAAAACGCCCCCGGCAATAACACGGCCACCGTGCCGGCTTCTGCCATGGCCTGGACGTCATCCTCGGTCATGAATTCCAGATGATCGGCAGACAGCGCCTGATAACGGGCGGCCAGGCTTGAGCCATGCAGCGACGACAGTTGCTCGGCGTGCAGCTTCACCGGTAGGCCCAGTCGTTGCGCGGTGACGAATACTCGCTCGACCTGTGCCGGGGAGAACGCCAGGTACTCACAAAAAGCATCTACAGCGTCCACCAGCCCCTCGGCCGCCAGGGCCGGGAGCATCTCGGTGCAGATATGTTCGATGTAATCGTCGGCGCGCTCGTTGTATTCCGGCGGCAACGCATGGGCCGCCAGGCAAGTGCTGCGTACGCTGACCGGCAGCTCGGCGCCGAGGCGGCGGATCACCCGCAACATCTTGCGCTCATTGACCAGGTTCAAACCGTAGCCGGACTTGATTTCTACGGTGGTTACGCCATCGTGCATCAGGCTCTTCAGGCGTCTGGCGGCGCTGGCGAACAGCTCGTCTTCGCTGGCGGCGCGGGTAGCGCGCACGGTGCTGGCGATGCCCCCGCCGGTGGCCGCAATTTCGGCGTAGCTGACACCTTGCAGGCGCTGCTCGAACTCACCGCTGCGATTGCCGCCGAACACCGTGTGGGTGTGGCAGTCGATCAGTCCCGGCGTGACCCAGGCGCCCTTGAGGTCGTGGACTGCCGGGTAGTCGCCGGCCGGCAACTGGGCACGGGGGCCGATCCATTGGATATGTTCGCCCTGGGTGACAATGGCGGCGTCTTCGATGATCGAGTAGACGCCCTGGGCCATGGTGGCGGCGTGGCAGTTCTGCCAGAGGGTTTTCATCCCGAGTCTCCTCGTTTCATTCAAAATCGAATCGCGAGCAGGCTCGCTCCCACAAGAACCGCACGGAACCTGTGGGAGCGGGCTTGCTCGCGAAGACGGTGGCACAGACGACATTGGTGCAAGCTGACCCTGCGCTTTCGCGAGCAAGCCCGCTCCCACAGGGCTCTCTGGTGTCAATCAAAATGGGGCTCAACATCGAATCCTTGTGGGAGCGAGCCTGCTCGCGATGAGGCCGTTACAGGCTCGGCAACAATTGTGCTGTGACCAGCTCGTTCAGGCACCGGCTCGCCAATAACTCGCTGGCGGCATTGATGTCCGGCGCAAAGAAGCGGTCTTTCTCATAAAACGGCACCGCCTTGCGCAGCAGGCTGCGGGCCTGCTCCAGCTTCGCAGAGGTTTTCAAGCCGCCGCGCAGGTCCAGTCCCTGGCACGCCGCCAGCCATTCCACCGCCAGGATCCCACGGGTGTTTTCCGCCATTTCCCACAGGCGCTTGCCAGCGGCCGGGGCCATGGAGACGTGGTCTTCCTGGTTGGCCGAGGTCGGCAGACTGTCCACCGAATGAGGGTGGGCCAGTGCCTTGTTCTCACTGGCCAGGGCGGCAGCAGTGACCTGGGCGATCATGAAGCCTGAGTTCACCCCGCCATTGCCCACCAGGAATGGCGGCAGTTGCGACATATGCTTGTCCATCATCAACGAGATGCGGCGCTCGCTCAGGGAGCCGATTTCGGCAATCGCCAGGGCCATGTTGTCGGCAGCCATCGCCACTGGCTCGGCGTGGAAGTTGCCACCGGAAATCACGTCGCCTTCGGCGGCGAACACCAACGGGTTATCCGACACGGCGTTGGCTTCGATCACCAGAACTTCGGCAGCCTGGCGGAACTGGGTCAGGCAGGCGCCCATCACTTGCGGCTGGCAGCGCAACGAGTATGGGTCCTGGACCTTGTCGCAGTTCTGGTGCGAGTCGGAGACTTCGCTGCGCTCGCCCAACAGGTCGCGATACGCGGCGGCGGCGTCGATCTGGCCTTTCTGACCGCGGGCAGCGTGGATGCGCGCATCGAATGGCGAACGCGAACCCAGCACCGCTTCCACCGTCAGACTGCCCAGGGCCAGGGCGCCGGCGAACAGGTCCTCGCCTTCGAACAGGCCGCGCAGGGCGAACGCGGTGGACACCTGGGTGCCGTTGAGCAGTGCCAGGCCCTCTTTGGCCGCCAGCGTCAGCGGTGCGAGGCCAGCGACTTTCAGCGCCTCGACGGCCGGCAGCCATTCACCTTTGTAGCGAGCCTTGCCCTCGCCCAGCAACACCAGGGACATGTGGGCCAGCGGCGCCAGGTCGCCGGATGCACCCACCGAGCCCTTGAGCGGAATGTGCGGATAAACCTCGGCATTGACCAGCGCGATCAGCGCATCGATTACCTGCCGGCGGATGCCGGAAAAACCCCGGCTCAGACTGTTGACCTTGAGCACCATGATCAACCGCACCAGCGCATCGCTGATCGGCTCGCCCACGCCGGCGGCATGGGACAACACCAGGGAGCGTTGCAGATTTTCCAGGTCTTCGCTGGCGATGCGGGTCGAGGCCAGCAGACCAAAACCGGTGTTGATGCCATAGGCGGTGCAATTCTCGGCGAGGATCTGCTCCACGCACGCGACACTGGCTTCGATCTGCGCCGAAGCGCTGGCATCGAGGCTCAAGGTCACCGGGTGCTGATAGATCTCACGCAACTGAGCCAGGCTCAGTTGGCCGGGGATCAGGTTCAAAGCTGTCATTTCATGCTCCTTTTGAGAGTGTTGTTATTCACCCGCCAGTCGCTCCGGAATGTTCCGTTATCCGTCATCCTCGCTTCATGGGCGATGGATGCCTTGGCACGCTGGCGGTTTTTTGATCAATTCAAATTCGGTAAGGCGTTGTGCAGCACGGCCGGTTCTTTCAGCAGCGCGGCGGCGCTGGCGATATCCGGAGCCAGCCAACGATCCTGGTCATAGGCCGGGACGCGCCCGCGCAGCAGCTTCCAGGCAACGTCGGTGCCGGCACCGAAGCGTTGCGTCTTGAGAAATTCAAAGGCCTGGGCCGCCAGCAGGTACTCGATGGCGAGGATCTGCGTACAGTTTTCCAGCGCCCGGTGCAGTTTCAGCGCGGCATTGGTGCCCATGCTCAGGTGGTCTTCCTGCAAGCCCGAGGTGACGAAGTTGTCGACTACCGCCGGCTGCGCCAACTGGCGATTTTCCGCGCACAGCGAGGCGGCGACATACTGCACGATCATCATCCCCGAGTTCACGCCAGGATTGGCCACCAGGAACGCCGGCAGTCCGCTGACGTGTGGGTTGATCAGCCGGTCGAGCCGACGCTCGGCGATGGAGCCGATTTCCGCCATGGCAATCGTCAGCAGGTCGGCAGCCATCGCCACCGATTGGCCGTGGGGATTGGCCTGGGACATCACCCGGAAATTGTCCGGCGTGCCGAGCAACAGCGGGTTGTCGGTGGTGGCGTTGAGTTCGGTTTCGATCTGTTGCCGCGCATGGGCCAACTGATCACGAGCGGCGCCGTGCACCTGGGGAATCGAGCGAATGCTCAACGCATCCTGGGTGCGAATGCCCAGGCTCGAAGCAATGACTTCGCTGCCGTCGAGCAAGGCCCGCAGATTGACTCCGACCTGTTGCATGCCAGGGTGCGGCTTGAGGGCGATGATCTCGGCGTCGAACGCCGCGATCTGGCCACGCTGGGCCTCGAAGCTCATGGCACCGATCACATCGGCCCATTGCACCAGTCGCGTCGCATCGGCCAGGGCCAGGCAACTGAGCCCGGTCATGCAAGGCGTGCCGTTGACCAGGCACAAACCGTCCTTGGCGCCCAGTTGCACCGGTTGCAGACCTTCCGCGGCCAGGGCTTGTTGCGCCGGGACGATTTGCCCGCGATAGCTCACCTGGCCGACACCCAGCAGCGCAATGCTGATGTGGGCCATATGGGTCAGGTAACCCACCGAGCCCTGAGACGGCACTTGCGGGGTGATGCCGCGATTGAGCAGCGCCAGCAACGCCTCGACCACCCGCCGATGAATGCCGGACTTGCCCTGGCTGTAGTTGAGAATGGCGGCGCAGAGAATCGCCCGGGTCTGTTCATCGGCCAACGGCGCACCTACCCCGCAGGCGTGGCTAAGCAGCGTGTTGCGCGACAGCTGGCTGAGTTGTTCGTCCTTGAGCGAGACATTGCACAAAGCCCCCAGGCCAGTGTTGACGCCATAGGCGCGCTCGCCGCTTTCAACGATGCGCTGCACGATGGCCTGGGCATTGTCGATCCGCGCCCAGGCCTGGGCCGACAGCTCGAGCTCGGCCCCGAAGCGGGCGACGGCGACCACGTCCTGCCAGCGCAGCGGGGTGTCGGCGATGATGATTTTTTCAGCCTGGGACATCTTTAACCTCATGCTTACAACCTGAACATTGATGCAGCTTTACTGACGCCTTCGCGAGCAAGCCCGCTCCCACATTGGAATGTGGTCCCCTGTGGGAGCGGGCTTGCTCGCGAAGAGGCCCGCCCAGTCACCAGATTTCTCTAAACCACCGCAGCCCTGCGTTGCACGAACCGATCGACATACTCATCCGCCGGCGAGTGCAGGATCTCTCTCGGCGTGCCGACCTGGATCAGCTTGCCGTCCTTGAGGATCGCGATGCGGTTACCGATACGCACGGCCTCGTCGAGGTCGTGGGTGATGAAGACGATGGTCTTGTGCAGGGTCTTCTGCAGCTCCAGCAACTGGTCCTGCATTTCGGCGCGGATCAGCGGGTCGAGGGCGCTAAAGGCTTCGTCCATCAGGATGATGTCGGTGTCGGCCGCCAAGGCCCGGGCCAGGCCCACGCGCTGACGCATGCCACCGGAGAGCTGGTGCGGGTATTTGTTCTCGTAGCCTTTCAGGCCCACGGTGTTGATCCAGTGCAGCGCGCGCTCGGCGCATACCTGCTTGCTCTCGCCGCGCACCTTCAAGCCGTAGGCGACGTTGTCCAGCACGTTCTTGTGGGGCAGCAGGCCGAAGCTCTGGAACACCATGCTGATCTTGTGCCGGCGGAATTCACGCAAGGCGTTCATGTCCAGTTGCAGGATGTCTTCGCCGTCCACCAGGATCACCCCGCTGGTGGGGTCGATCAGCCGGTTGAAGTGCCGCACCAGAGTGGATTTACCGGACCCGGACAAGCCCATGATCACAAAGATCTCGCCAGTGCCGATGCTCAGCGATAAGTCGTTCACACCGACCACGCAACCGGTTTCGGCCAGGACCTGGTCCTTGGTCTTGTTCCGGCGGATCAGCTCCAGGGCTTCGGTGGAGCGGTTACCAAAAATCTTGAAGACGTTTTTGACTTCGATCTTGCTGATGGCTGCGTTGCTCATTTGCTCACCTCATGCCGAGGACGACCATAGGCCTGGGTAATGCGGTCGATGACCACAGCGAGAATCACGATAGCCAGACCGGCTTCCAGGCCGCGTCCGACGTTGAGAGTCTGGATGCCCACCAGCACGTCTTCACCCAGGCCACGGGCGCCGATCATCGAGGCGATGACGACCATCGACAGGGCCATCATGGTGGTCTGGTTGATCCCGGCCATGATGCTCGGCAGGGCCAGGGGCAGTTGCACGCCGAACAGCTGCTGCCAGCGGTTGGCGCCGAAGGCGTTGATGGCTTCCATCACTTCGCCGTCCACCTGGCGAATGCCCAGGTCGGTGAGGCGAATCAGTGGCGGCGCGGCGTAGATCACCGTGGCGAAAATCGCCGGGACCTTGCCCAGGCCGAACAGCATCAACACCGGAATCAGGTACACGAAGCTCGGCATGGTCTGCATGATGTCCAACAGCGGCATCAGCACCGAACGCAGGCGATTGCTGCGCGCCGATAGAATGCCCAACGGGATGCCGATCAATACCGAGATCAGCGTCGCCACCAGCATCAGGGCGAGGGTCTGCATCAGTTTGTCCCACAGACCCACCGCGCCGACCAGGAACAGCAGGCCGACGATCACCGCCGTGGCCACGACCTTGCGGGTCGCGTGCCAGGCAACGCCACCGACAATCGCCAGCATCAGCCACCAGGGCGCCAGGCGCAGCAAGCCTTCAAGATTGACGATGGCCCACAGCAAGGTGTCGGAGATGTGCCGGAACACATCGCCATAATTTGTCACCAGGGCGTCGACCCAACCGTTGACCCAGTCGGCGATGGAAAAGGTAAAGCTTTCGGGAAACATAAGAGACTCTCGATCAGGTGGATGCGGTGAACGTCCCGGCCAGCCCTCGGGTTGGCCGGGCAATGCTCGACCTACAGAGCCGCGTCGATTTTCCTGGCAGCGTCTTCGCTGACCCAGGCATGCCAGACTTCAGGATGTTCCTTCAGAAAGATCTTCGCCAGTTTCGGCGACTCGATCCGCTCTTTGGCCATGCGGCCCAGGTTCTGGTTCAGGATATCGATGGGCAGGTTGACCTTTTCCAGCACCGCCACCAGCTCCGGAGCCTCGTCGTGGAAGGTCTTGGACAGACCGACCTTGATGGTCACGCTCTTGTCCACGCCCGGCTTTTCTTCCAGCTTCACCAGGTCCACCTGGCCCATCAGTGGCGTTGGCGACCAGTAGTAGAACAGGATCGGCTCGCCACGCTTGTAGCTGGACAACACTGCGGCATCCAAGGCCGGGCCGGTGCCTGGACGGAAGTTGGTGTAGGTTTTTTCCAAGCCGTAGCTCTTGAGCATTTCGCTGTTGTCCAGCTCGCAGGTCCAACCGGCCGGGCAGTTGTAGAAGCGGCCCTTGGACGGCTCTTCCGGGTCCTTGAACACGGCGGCGTACTGGCCCAGGTCGGCGATGTTCTTCAGGCCTGGCGCCTTGGCTTCGATCTTGCGCTTGGCATCGCCCTCGACCACATAGCGCGGTACGTACCAGCCTTCGATAGCGCCGACGACCGGAGCGCCGACACCCACTACCTTGCCGGCTTTCTCGGCCTTGTTCCAGACCTCGCTACGGCCCACCCATTCTTCGGCGAACACCTGAATGTCATTGCTGCTCAGGGCGTTTTCCATGGTGATGGAGTTACCCGGCAAGCTGTCGGTTTTGCAGCCGTAGCCTTTCTCCAACACCACTTGCAGGACGTCGGTCAGCAGCATGCCGCTTTCCCAGTTCAGACCGGCGAACTTCACCGGTTTGCCCGACTCGCACCAACCGGCCGCTTGCGTGGCGCCAGCACTGGCCAACAGGCCCATGGAAAGCAAGGTGGTCAGCAGGGTCTTGTTCGATTTCATTGTGTGACGCTCCTAATCATTTGAGTTGGCTTACGGCAGTCAAGAGGCATCCAGCCCTGTCAACGTCCCATCAGACCGCTTGGATGCGGCCCGCCCTGCTCGGTTGTGCGTCAACCGCGTCCTGCTCGACCGGCAGGATCAATCGATCGGGTACAGCGCTGTGCCACTTCCTGGCTGCGACGTAATACAACACCGCCGGGACCACGAGGCCGATGATCCAGGAAATGTCCACGCCCCCCATCGCGGCCACCAGCGGACCGGTATAGAACTTGGTGGCGATGAACGGCAGTTGAATCAGTACACCCAGCGCATAAACACTGATCCCGAGGAAGTTCCAACGACCGTAGCGACCGTTCGGATCAGCCAGTGCCGGTACGTCATAGCGCTCGCGAGTGATGCAGTAGTAGTCCACCAGGTTGATGGCGCTCCAAGGCGTAAAGAACGCCAGCAAAAACAGGATGAAAGACTTGAACGCACCGAGGAACGAGTGCTGGCCGAGCAGCGCGATCAGGGTTGCGGCGCCGACGATGAACAGCACGAAGACCAGACGCTGCAAGCGCGTGACGTTCAGGTGGCCACGAAAGCCGCTGATGATGGTCGCGATGCACATGAAACTGCCGTAGGAGTTCAGCGTGGAAATCGTGACCTTGCCGAACGCGATGCTGAAGTACAGCAGCGCAGCGGTGGCGCCGGTACCGCCCAGGCCAACGATGTAGGCCACTTCGTGACCGGCGAACTGCCCGTTGGCCGAGGCGGCGGCAAACACGCCGAGGATCATCGCCACCTGTGCGCCAATGACTGAACCTGCGCCTGCGGCAAAAAAGGTTTTCACCGAAGACGTCTTGCTCGGCAGGTAACGCGAGTAGTCCGCCACATAGGGGCCGAAGGCGATCTGCCAGGAGGCCGCGAGCGACACCGCGAGCAAAAAGCTGCTCCAACTGAAATGACGGATTTGCAACAGGGCGCCAACGTCCACCTGACTGATCAGGCGAGCAAACAGGTAAACAAAGGCAATCACGCCAATGAGGCTGGCGACACGGCCAATGAAGTGAATCACCCGATACCCGAGCACCGTGACCAGTACGATGACGCTGGCGAAAATGAAGATGCCGACACTGTCGCTGACGCCAAACAACTGGCCCAACGCCTGACCGGAAAGCACGGTGCCCGTGGCGGTGAAACCCAGGTACATCAGGCACACCAGCACGATCGGGATGGCCGCGCCATACACTCCGAACTGCACCCGACTGGAGATCATCTGCGGCAGGCCAAGCTTGGGGCCTTGCGCCGCATGCAATGCCATGACGCCACCACCGAGCACTTGGCCGATCAGCAAACCGATCAACGACCAGAACACATCGCCGCCCAGCACCACTGCCAACGCACCGGTGACAATGGCCGTGATTTGCAGGTTGGCCCCCATCCAAAGGGTGAACTGGCTCAACAGCCGGCCATGCCGCTCCGCTTCCGGGATGTAGTCGATCGAACGTTTCTCGATCAACGGCTTGCTGCTTGCGCGTGTGCTACTGACAGCCATGGTTCAACCTCTGTGGATTGTTCTGGATTGTGGACCCGCCTCCCCCTGTGAGAGCGGGCTTGCTCGCGAATACGGTGGGCGATTCAATACATGCGTCGGATGTAAAACCGCCTTCGCGAGCAAGCCCGCTCCCACAGATGAGTTCGGTTATTTGCCAGTGATCATCGGCAGGTTCAGCCCCTGTTCCTTGGCGCAATCGATGGCGATCTGGTAACCGGCATCGGCATGGCGCATCACCCCGGTGCCCGGGTCGTTGTGCAGTACGCGAGCAATACGTTCGGCGGCTTCGTCGGTACCGTCGCAGACGATCACCATGCCCGAGTGCTGGGAGAAGCCCATGCCGACGCCACCACCGTGGTGCAGCGACACCCAGGTCGCGCCGCTGGCGGTGTTGAGCAAGGCGTTGAGCAACGGCCAATCGGAGACCGCATCGGAACCGTCCTGCATGGATTCGGTTTCGCGGTTGGGGCTCGCCACGGAACCGGAGTCCAGGTGATCGCGACCAATCACGATCGGGGCCGACAGCTCACCGCTGCGCACCATTTCGTTGAACGCCAGGCCCAGCTTGGCGCGCTGGCCCAGGCCGACCCAGCAGATCCGTGCAGGCAGGCCCTGGAAGCTGATGCGCTCGCGCGCCATGTCCAGCCAGTTGTGCAGGTGGGCGTCATCGGGGATCAGTGCCTTGACCTTGGCGTCGGTCTTGTAGATGTCCTGCGGGTCGCCCGACAGCGCAGCCCAGCGGAACGGGCCGATGCCACGGCAGAATAGCGGACGGATGTAGGCCGGAACGAAACCCGGGAAGTCGAAGGCGTTTTCAACGCCCTCTTCCTGGGCCATTTGGCGGATGTTATTGCCATAGTCAAAGGTCGGAACGCCCATTTTCTGAAAGGCCAGCATGGCTTTCACGTGGACGGCCATGGATTGCTTGGCGGCTTTCACCACGGCAGCCGGTTCGGTCTTGGCGCGGGCACGGTATTCTTCCCAGGTCCAGCCGGCCGGCAGGTAACCGTTGAGCGGATCGTGGGCGCTAGTCTGGTCGGTGACCATGTCCGGACGCACACCGCGACGGACCAATTCCGGGAGGATTTCGGCGGCGTTGCCACAGAGCGCAATGGAAATCGCCTTGCCCTCAGCGGTGTATTTCTCGATACGGGCCAGTGCGTCGTCCAGGTCGGTGGCCTGCTCGTCGACATAACGGGTCTTGAGGCGGAAATCGATACTCACCTGCTGGCACTCGATGTTCAGCGAGCAAGCGCCGGCCAGCGTGGCGGCCAGCGGCTGTGCACCACCCATGCCGCCAAGGCCGGCGGTCAGCACCCAGCGGCCCTTGAGGTTGGAGTCATAATGCTGGCGACCGGCTTCGACGAAGGTTTCGTAGGTGCCCTGGACGATGCCCTGGCTGCCGATGTAGATCCAGCTGCCGGCGGTCATCTGGCCGTACATGGCCAGGCCCTTGGCGTCGAGCTCGTTGAAGTGCTCCCAGGTGGCCCAGTGAGGGACCAGGTTGGAGTTGGCGATCAGGACGCGAGGCGCGTTGCTGTGGGTCTTGAAGACGCCTACCGGCTTGCCGGATTGCACCAGCAGGGTTTCATCGTCGTTCAGGTTGGTCAGGCTTTCGACGATCTTGTCGTAGCACTCCCAGTTGCGTGCCGCACGGCCAATGCCACCGTAGACCACCAGTTCCTTGGGATTTTCGGCGACTTCCGGGTCGAGGTTGTTCATCAACATGCGCAGCGGCGCTTCGGTCAGCCAGCTCTTGGCGGTCAGCGTATTACCGCGAGGGGCACGGATTTCAACGTCACGGTATTTTTCAGGTTTGCGGGTAGCGTCGGTCACAGCAAAAACTCCTCAGCGATCAATCCAGACCAGCCCGGGCAGGGCAGCTATTTCTTGGGACGCTGCGCTGAATGCAGGCACTCATACACATACGTCTTTACTTGTATGTACAAGCATATGCAATCAAGCGGCCAACTTTATTCAGGTACTGCTCGCGGATGATTCGCGAAATCGCTGCGAGGCCCGTGGCGCTTGGGCCGGTGAGCTGAATGAAAATTTCGGGGCGGGAGTTTTCAGCAACAACAGTGAGCGTCACAAAAGCGTGGCTTTGCGCCACGCTGGGGCATTCGGTAACAAGTTGGTGCGCGTAGTGGGAACAACACACGGCTTTTGTGGCGAGGGAGCCTGCTCCCTTTGCCACAAAGCTATTCGGCGGATATCAATGGGCTGACAGTTCAATCACGCAGCACTGCCCGCTCGTGGAAATTTCCAGCAGTCCGGTGTTACCGCTCAATTGCAGACAATCGTAGAGGCCCAGTGCCGCGTCGGATTCGTCGACCCTGACGCACAACGCCGGATCCGCACTGAATACCAGCACCGTCCCCGCCTCGCTGAAAAAACGCTGCTCATTCTTCATCCATTGCACCCGCGCGCGGTAACGCTGCGGTGCATAAATCAGGTTGAAGTCGCGAATCGGCCCGCCCAGCAGCGTGCAATGCACATGGCTCTCGCCGCTGAATGAAAAGGCGTCCAGCGGATGCAGCGGTCGCGTGGTCCGACCATCGACATTGAGCGTCATGCCGTCGCCCTGCAACACGCTGATGACCCGTTCATAACCGGCGAAAGTGGAAAAACCACCCGACTCACCGATATCGGCAATCGACAAGCGCCAGCCGAAACCATCCAGGCCAGTGCCAGCATCACGGGTGATTTCTTCGGTGCTGCCGCCGCCGTTCTTCCATGGCATGCGAGGGTAATTCGCGGCGCGCAGAATATTCATCTGGCTCATTTGTGAAACCGACCTTCCAGGCTATGACGTGAACCGGGATGGATCAGGCGCGCGGCAGTTACCGGCTGGCGCCCGGACCAGGTACGACGGCGGATCAACAGGCATGGCTCGCCCCGCTCGATTTGCAGCAGCTTGCATTCGCTCGGCTCGGCGAGAATCGCTTCCACCACATGTTCGCCTTCGGTCAATGGCGCCACCTGGTTCAGATAGGCATAAGGCGTTTGCAGGGTGAAATCCTGCTTGAGGTAATCCGGCGCCACCAGTGCGTTGACGAAACGATCCTCGATCTGCACCGGAATGTCGTTCTCGAAATGCACGATCAGAGAGTGGAACACCTTCTGGCCTTCGCGCATTTCCAGGGCCAGGGCGCGCTCGGAACCTGCGGCCTCCTCTTCCAGGGTAATGACCTTGCATGTGTGGCGATGGCCACGGGAGGCGATCTCATCGGCGATGTTATGCACTTCGAATAGCGCGGATTGGCTCTTGGGTTCGGCCACGAACGTACCGACACCCTGCATGCGCACCAGCAGGCCATCGGCAGTCATTTCCCGCAGGGCGCGGTTGATGGTCATGCGACTGAAGCCCAACTGGCTGACCAATTCGCTTTCCGATGGCACGCGGTAATGCGGCGGCCAGTTTCCACTGTCGATCTGCTGGGTAATCATTTGTTTGACGCGGGCGTACAAGGGCGCCGGACTGTCACCCATGTTCGCGGCGATTGGTGGTTTGGCAGGCGGAGTCGGCACGGCGGTTCCCTGTTCTGCAAATAAGATTGCTAGCTTGCCGGAGTTTACCGGCCAGGCAAACGTCTGTATATGTATATACAAATTACACACGATGAGGTTTGACCATGCCCGCTTTTTTTGCCGAACGCGCGCTGCTGCCTAGTGGATGGGCCAATGATGTACGTCTTGAGGTCGACGCCAACGGCGTTCTGACTCGTGTCCAGGCCGATTCCCACGCAGACGGCGCCGAACGGCTGAAGGGGCCGCTCTTGCCGGGCATGCCGAACCTACATTCCCATGCATTCCAGCGGGCCATGGCCGGGCTGGCGGAAGTCGCGGGCAACCCCAACGACAGTTTCTGGACCTGGCGCGACCTGATGTATCGCCTCGTCGGAAAAATCAGTCCGGACCAGCTCGGCACCATTGCCCGACAGCTGTACATCGAAATGCTCAAGGCCGGTTACACCTCGGTCGCCGAATTTCATTACGTGCATCACGATACCGACGGCACGCCTTACGCCGACCCCGCGGAACTGGCGCTGCGCATCAGCCAGGCGGCCAGCACCGCCGGTATCGGCCTGACGCTGCTGCCGGTGCTCTATAGCCACTCCGGTTTTGGTGGCCAGGCGCCGAATGACGGACAACGACGTTTCATCAACAGCACCGAGAACTATCTGTCGCTTCAGTCGCGCTTGCAGCCCCTTCTGGCTGGACGGCCGAACCAGGCCCTTGGGCTGTGCTTCCATTCCCTGCGCGCCGTAACACCTGGGCAAATCCATGAGGTTTTGACGGCGAGCGACCGCGATTGCCCGGTGCACATCCACATTGCCGAACAACAGAAGGAAGTCGACGATTGCTTGAGCTGGAGCGGCGCCCGTCCGCTGCAATGGTTATACGAAAACGTCGACGTCGATCAGCGTTGGTGCCTGGTGCATGCCACCCATGCCGACGCTCGTGAAGTCAGCCTCATGGCCAGAAGCCGGGCGATTGCCGGTCTGTGCCTCACGACTGAAGCCAACCTTGGCGACGGCATCTTCCCGGCGGTGGATTTCCTGGCCCAGGGCGGACGCCTGGGTATCGGCTCCGACAGTCATGTGTCGTTGAGCGTGGTGGAAGAGCTGCGGTGGCTGGAATATGGCCAGCGCCTGCGGGATCAGCGACGCAACCGCTTATATCGGCCAGATCAACCGATGGTCGGCCGCACCCTGTTCGATGCCGCCCTGGAGGGCGGTGCCCAAGCCCTCGGCCAACCGGTCGGCGGACTCGGCGTCGGCAAACGCGCCGACTGGCTGGTGCTCGATGGCAACGACCCGTACCTGGCGACGGCAAGTGGCGATGGAATTCTCAATCGTTGGCTGTTTGCCGGCGGGGATCGCCAGGTGCGCGACGTGATGGTCGGCGGGCAGTGGGTGGTACGCGACGGACGGCATGCCGGGGAAGAGGAAAGCGCCCGGGCGTTTGCCCAGGTGTTAGGCGAACTCCTGGGTTGACGCGTAAAAAATGTGGGAGCGGGCTTGCTCGCGAATGCGGTGTATCCGTCGACATAGACATTAACGGATAGACCGTCTTCGCGAGCAAGCCCGCTCCCACATTGGATATTTTCAGGCCCTCAATCCGACGTCTTGGCCATCTGCCGATCCGACGCACGCCAGATCAGTCGAGTCGTGTCGTAGCCCTGCTGACGCGCCCTGCTCAGCAGCTCTTCACGCACGTCGACATTGACTGTCGGAGTACGGGACAACAGCCACATGTAGCGGCGGCTCGGGTCGCCTACGATGGCTGTCTTGTAATCGTCGCTGACGTATAGCACCCAGTATTGTCCCTTCGCCACACCCGGCAGGATCCGCGAGAACCAGGTATCGAACCTGACCCAGAGCTTGTCGGTCTTGCCAGGTACTTGTGGGGTGGCGGTGCCCTTGGCTTCCTCCCACTGCCAGTCCGAGGTCAGGCAGCGATTGAGCACCCCCAGGTCGCCGTCAGGCTTGAGTGTGTAATGAGCTTCGGATTGCGCGCAGTTGCGCTGGAAATACATTGGCAGGCGGGCCAACTCGTACCAAGTCCCTTGGTAACGCTTCAAATTGACACTGTTGACGGTCTTGGGCGCCAACGGGTCTTCGCCAGAAGTGGCACAGCCGGCCAATACCAGGCCAGCCAAAAGCACTAACAATAACCGCTTCATTATTTTTCTCCCGCAGGCCCATGGCCTCGGTTTACTTCAGGCCTTGGCCGGAAAACATCAACACTTTGTCACCGGCATATTGCACGCTGATAAAGCTTTTCTGATCGCCCCAGGTGCAACTGGACATGCCGAGCGCGCCCGAACAATCGGTCGGTTTCCCCAGTAACGTTTCGACTTCGGCCTTGGACATGCCAGCCGACAGCTTGGAATAGTTTTCCTGGTTCACTTTGCTGCACGCGGCCAACAAGACGCACAAAGACAACAACGCGATAGATCGCAGGGACATCGGGTAACTCCTGGAGCGGAAGGGAGGTGGCAGGGTGCCAACCAGAAGCTTAGAAGAGAAAACCCTTGTCTGGTTCCCCGACGAACCTTGTATTTATTGAACAAAAAGGGGGTATTTCGTCGGCAAATCAATCAGTTTGTGATGCCGTCGTGCATTTCGTCGGGATTGCCCCGCCGGCGCCTGATCCCTGGCGCTTCCAGGCCGATAAAAAGAACAGCGCTGTGCCCTGCGTTATGGCAAATTGGCGCCCCTTCCTGACCAGCTCCAGTGCGGTAGCGTTATTAATGACCAGAAACATGAAGTTCAGCCACAAAATTCTGCTGGCTGCCGCCCTCGTGGTGGCCGTTGCATTCGCCTGTTTCATCCTGTTCAACGACTATCGTCAGCGCCAGAGCCTGCATTCGAGCACCGAGACGTCGATGCAGGAACTCGGCAGCCTGACCAGCCGAAACATTCAGACGTGGGTAGAAGGTCGCATCCAATTACTGCAATCGCTGGCCCAGCAGATCGCAACGGACGGCAGCAGCGCCGCCAGCCTCAAGCGCGCCATCGACCTGCCGGCCTACACGGGTAATTTCCAGCTCAGCTATTTCGGCGGCACCGACGGCGTGATGTTCTCGGTACCGGCCGGCAATCGCGCCGCCGACTACGATCCTCGCGCCCGAGGCTGGTACAAGGCCGCCAACGGCGCGCAGCAAACCATCGTCACCGAACCCTACATCGCCGCCTCGTCGGGCAAACTGGTCATCACCGTGGCCACCCCGGTGAAACATCAGAACCAGATGATCGGCGTGGCCGGTGCGGACATCGACCTGTCGAGCATCAGCGCAATCATCAACTCCCTGAACTTCGGCGGCCACGGTCATGCGTTCATCGTCAGCGCCGATGGCAAGATCCTGATCCATCCCGATAGCAAGCGGGTGCTCAAGACACTGGCCGAGGCCTACCCCAACGGTACGCCGCAGGTCAGCCCGGGCATGAAGGAAGTCGAACTCGACGGCAAGACCCAGTTCATGTCCTTCACCCGCGTCAACGGCGTGCCGGGCGCCGACTGGTACGTAGCGCTGGTGCTCGACAAGGACACGGCGCTGGCGATGCTCAGCGAGTTCCGCACCTCGGCGTTGATTGCCATGGCCATTGCCGTGGTGTTCATCATCGCCCTGCTGGGCATGTTGATCCGCGTGTTGATGCAACCGCTGTTGACCATGGGTCGCGCCATGCATGACATCGCCGAAGGCGAAGGCGACCTGACCCGGCGCCTGACCATCCACGGCCACGATGAATTCGGCGCGTTGGGCACATCTTTCAACCGCTTTGTCGAGCGTATCCATACGTCGATCCGTGAAGTGGCTTCGGCCACCGGCCAGGTCAACGAAGTTGCCTTGCGCGTAGTCAGTGCCTCCAATTCATCGATGTTCAACTCTGATCAACAAGCCTCGCGCACCAGCAGCGTGGCCGCAGCCATCAACCAGCTCGGCGCCGCCGCCCAGGAAATTGCCCAGAACGCCGCCCTCGCCTCGCAGCACTCAAGCGAGGCCCGCAGCCTGGCCGAAGACGGCCAGCAAGTGGTGGACAAAACCATCAGTGCGATGCAACAGCTCTCGGCGAAGATCAGTGACTCCTGCGGCAACATCGAAACCCTGAACAGCAACACGGTGAACATTGGCCAGATTCTTGAAGTGATCACCAGCATTTCGCAACAGACCAACCTGCTCGCCTTGAACGCCGCCATCGAGGCAGCCCGGGCCGGTGAAGCCGGGCGCGGCTTTGCGGTCGTGGCCGATGAGGTGCGCAACCTGGCCCACCGCACCCAGGATTCAGCGCAGCAAGTACAGAAGATGATCGAAGAACTGCAGGTCGGTGCACGGGAAGCGGTACTGACCATGACCGACAGCCAGCGCCAGAGCGAAGGCAGCGTCGACATCGCCAACCAGGCCGGCGAACGGCTGGGCAGCGTGACCCAGCGTATCGGTGAAATCGACGGCATGAACCAGTCCGTGGCGACCGCCACCGAAGAACAGACCGCCGTGGTGGAGTCGATCAACGTCGACATCAGCGAGATCAACACGCTGAACCAGGAAGGCGTGGAAAACCTGCAAGCCACGTTGCGCGCCTGTTCCGACCTGGAACAGCAGGCGGCGCGGTTGAAGCAATTGGTGGGGAGTTTCCGGATTTAAAGCGCCTGGATTGGCCCCTATCGAGAGTTCGCTCGCGATAGGGGCCAATCCCGCTGGGGACCGTTTAGACAACACGACCTGACGCAGGACTGAATTAGGACTAAACTCAGTCCACTCAGTTTTGAGAGGTTCCCATCATGAAGTTGTCATCCCAAATCAAACCTATCAGCTATTTGAAAAGCCATACCGCCGAAGTCGTAAAGAGCATCACAGAAACCAGGGAGCCGTTAGTCATCACTCAAAATGGCGAAGCCAAGCTCGTGGTCATGGATGTAAAAAGCTTCGAAGAGCAAGAAGACACCATGGCGCTATTAAAGCTGTTGGCTATGGGTAATAAGGAAATCGAGGAGGGTAAGTACCGGGATGTCGAGGATGTCTTCGCTGAATTGGACGCGGCCGACGAACGATGAGTTTGAAGATCGTAATCCTTCAATCGGCTGAGACCGATCTCAAAGAACTGCGTATTTATCTGACCGAACGGTTTTCTGTTCAAACATGGCAAAGCACCCTTGCCAGTCTTAAGACTGCGATCCGTCATTTGGCGACACTCCCTTATGCGGGGTCGATCCCGGACGAAATAGAAAAGCTGAATTTTGGTCAGTATCGGCAGGTCCTGTCAGGAATGAACAGGATCATTTATGAAGTGCGAGGCCAAACGATTTACATCCATATCATTGCCGATAGCCGCAAAAGCCTGCCCGCGTTACTCATGAAACGGTTGCTTCGAGGTCATCCATAAGCCGCCATTAAAAGCGCGAACCAGGCCTGTTCAAGAATTCCACTTCCTCCGCCGTGGATTCCCTTCCTAACACCGCGTTGCGATGGGGAAACCGCCCAAACCGCGCAATGATCTTCTGGTGCCGTTCGGCATAATCGAGATTGTCTTCGAACACTGCCGCGTCCGGCTGCTCACGAACCAGGTCGATAAATCGCGACACGGCCTCGTTCTGCACGGCCAGGTTTTCGCAGTGCTCGAGCACCAGGTAGATGAAGACGCGTTGGATGGGTTTGAGTTGTCGGTCGAAACCCGCCGCCATGCCTTGGGCCACCAGCGCTTGGGCACGCAGGTCCCCGGCAAAGGCTTTGGGGGTGTCGCGAAAGATCATTCGTGGCAATTGGTCGAGCAGCAATACCAGGGCCAGCCAACCTTCGGGGCGTTGCGCCCAGTCGGTCAATTCGCCGGCCAGCGCCTGTTCGACCTGATCGCCAAAACGCTCCCGCGCCTGGCGATCATGGCCCTTGCCGAACCACAGCTTGCCCTTTTCAGCGGCTATATCGTCCGGCGCCTCGGCTGAACCGAACCACCAATCGAGCAACGACTGCCAGGGCTGGGCCATGGTTTATTCCTTGTGGTAGGCCGTGGCGCGGGCCACTTCTTCTTTCGATCCCAGGAATACCGCAACGCGCTGGTGCAGGCCTTCAGGCTGGATGTCGAGAATGCGCTGATGGCCGTCAGTGGAAGCACCACCGGCCTGCTCCACCAGGAACGACATCGGGTTGGCTTCATACATCAGGCGCAGCTTGCCCGGCTTGGTCGGTTCGCGGCTGTCGCGTGGGTACATGAAGAGGCCGCCACGGTTCAGGATGCGGTGTACGTCGGCGACCATCGCGGCGACCCAACGCATGTTGTAGTTCTTCTTCAACGGGCCTTCCTCACCCGCCAGCAACTCGCTCACGTAGCGCTGCACCGGGGCTTCCCAGTGACGCTGGTTGGACATGTTGATAGCAAATTCCTGGGTGGTTTCAGGGATGGTGATGTCTTCGTGAGTCAGTACGAAGCTGCCCATCTCGCGATCCAGGGTGAAGCCTTTCACGCCGTCGCCCAGGGTCAGTACCAGCATGGTCTGAGGACCGTAGATCGCGTAGCCGGCGGCTACCTGTGCGGTACCTGGTTGCAGGAAGGCCTTTTCGTTCAGGGCTTCGTTCTGGCTCAGGTACTCGTTCGGGCAGCGCAGTACCGAGAAAATGGTACCGACCGGTGCGTTGATGTCGATGTTCGACGAGCCGTCCAATGGGTCGAACACCAGCAGGTAGGCGCCCTTGGGGTACTTACCCGGGATCTGGTAGGCATTGTCCATTTCCTCGGACGCCATGCCGGCCAGGTGACCGCCCCACTCGTTGGCTTCGAGCAGGATTTCGTTGGACAGCACGTCGAGCTTCTTCTGCACTTCGCCCTGTACGTTCTCCGTGCCCATGCTGCCCAGGACACCACCCAGGGCGCCTTTGGATACGGCGTGGCTGATCTCCTTGCACGCACGCGCCACCACTTCGATCAAAAAGCGCAGATCGGCAGGGGTGTTGTTGCTGCGGGTCTGCTCAATCAAATAGCGACTCAAGGTAACGCGGGACATGGACGGCTCCGAAGAATAGGGGGCGGAAAAACCTGCGCAGTTTAGCGCGAGTCGGGACTTAATTCCTCCTATGAGACGGGATATGGGGGATTGAGTTCACGAGATGGCAATCGCCATCCGTTGCAATACGGAAAAATCGGACCCCCATCAACATGGAGGTACCCGATCCTGGCTAGAGCTTGCAGACTATCCGCTCCGACTTCTGTATGCCCCGAGTCACAAGCCGCTCGACCGAAGCAAAGGCCGAAGTGTTCTCAAACGTGGAAGTAACCCACACACGAATCGAACGGCAGACGTTTGAGTTCGATCTTGTTCAGATCGAGCACTTCGCGCAAGGCTTTGGTTTCTCCTGGAAAGTTACGGTAGGCAACTTCGTCGAGCACCACGATCGCACCTTTTGGCATATACGGCAGGAACGTTTCCAGAGCGACCTTGGTTGATTCGTACAGGTCGGTGTCGAGGATCAGCATCGCTACCACCAGGTCAGGGCGGGTCTGGACCCATTCCGGCACGGTTTTGACAATGTCTCCCTTGACCAATTCACAGCGCGGGATGCGGTTGACCGGGCGCAACAGGTCGTTGGCATCGATCATTTCCTGGATCAAGGACTGGTCGGTGTCGGAGAACATGGTTTCATTGACGTCCGCCGGGTCTTCTTTCTTGTCGATACTCTGGAACCCCTCGAAGGTGTCGAAGCCGATGATCGAGCGATTGATCGCATAGGGTTCCAGGATCATTGAAAGGTGCATATAGAGCATCAACGAGTTGCCCTTGTACACGCCGCATTCGATGATCGCCCCCGGTATTTCGGCGACCTTCTTGAACAGTTCCATGCGCGACAGCGCAGCGGTAACGCCAATGCGATGGGCAAAGACAAATGGCGCGTCGGCCACATACTCGGCGTCCACCCGTTTCAAGACATTGGCACGAGTCTCGTTGTACTGAGCCTCGGCGGGCGTAATGCGGCGCTTGGTCATTGCTGGATTCCTTGGAAATTCGAGAAGTCGTGAGCGTGGAAATAATCTTTGAAGCCTGCACCAACGTCCGGACAAGCGCTGTCTACGTTGATCGCACCGCGCTTGTGCTTGAGATCGTCAAGATGCATCAAGCGAAAATCCACGCTGAAACGGGTTAGTTGAGTGTAGTTGGGAACGGTGCCATGCAGGTGCGAACCTGAGAAAACCAGCATGTCGCCCATATTGCCGGCTACGCGCAGCTCCGACGAAGTATTGATCTGCTCCAGCGGAACCGGGTGTACCCGGGCTTCTTCCTTGAGGTTTTCCTTGGCCCGATGACGCTGGTTGCTGATCCAGTCAGACAGGCTCCAGTCCTTGGAAGTATTTTCCACAGGGACATCGAAATAGCCCCCATTGATCATCATGGTCTGGTCGGCACTGATGGTGTGTACCGGCATCCACGTGTTGATTTGACAATCGACCCCACCGTACCAAGTATCACGGTGGGGTTTATAGGCATAGCTGACGCCAGCGTGCAGGTAGTCATAATTGGGTACTACACGGATCCGGGGCACGTCGAAAATAAACTCGCGAGGGTCAGCGCCGATTTCATAAATGAAACCCTGGATCAACTCTTTAACGCGCAAGCTGTTGGTGAACTGCCCCTTGAGGCGTGTAACCAGCGCCACGAACTCTTCTACCGGCATCAATGTGTGCAAGGCTTGATGATTAGTCTCGCCGTTGAAGGCGGCAGTGATGCTTTCCTGGGCGAACGCGCACAACTCTCTGGCAATGCGCAATTGAGTGTTCAGGAAGATGTCGCCTGCGTAAATAGCCTCTTTGAAGTCAGCTTTGTTCTGAAGCTGATTGATGTACAGATTCACGGGTCCCCTCCTGAATACATCGAGCCTTCCTAAGAATCGGCACGATGCGGACAAACTGAAGTGTGGTCCCGCATCGGCCCGACCAAAAAGCCGTGCGCCCGGTATGGACCCGGGCGCATCGAGCGAAGCAAGGCAGCGATCCTGATTTCTGTTTAGCCTACCGGACTCCATTGGCTATGAAAAAACACTGGACCCTGAGGGGGCCAAATCGGGTCAGGATTTGACCGGCGGCTTGCGCAGCAGACTGTATGCCATCGCCCCGAGGAATAGCACACTGAGCACCAGCACAGCCCACAGGCCGATTTTCTTCCAGTCCGTCCCGACGACTGCCGGTGCCGTCTCGGTTGCCGGCGTCGAAGTCGCGGCCCCATTTACTGTTGCTACGCCCAGGCTCGCCAGCCGCGACGGCCGGTAATCGGGCACCAGTGTAGACAAGGGCAGGCTGGCCGCCTTCACGGTCGCGCTGCCCAGCGCCAGGCTGAACGGCCCTTCTCCACGCGCCAGAAACACCACCTGGCTCGGACGCACCGCAAAACGCAGCGTCGGGGCCTGGTCGCCAAGGCCGCCGCCCCGCTCGTCCACGGTCAGCTTCAGTTGCTGCACGGTCTGACCGTCCAACTGCAGTTGGTTTTGCACCACGTCCTGGCCGTTCTGGATCAGGCGATACAGCAAGCCACTGGTCATCGGCTGCCAGGGATGGCTGCTCTCACGTCGGCCGGCCAGTGTTACCGGGGCCAGGCTGTTGGCCTGGCTCAGTTCCACCTGCACCTGTTCGAGATTCAACCCCATGGGCAACTGCCAAGTGTATTCACCGGCCTTCGTGGTGGTGCCGGCCAAAGGCTGTGACCAGACCAGCGGCAACGGCAGGCTTTCGCGACTGGCGCTTTGCAACTGCGCCGAGGTCAGCACCGGCGCGGAGGATGGCGAATCCCACAGCAGTCGAAGGTAGCGGGCCGATTGTCCCGGCAGGCTCACCTCATGTTGCTCGACCCGCTCATCGGCAAAGGTCAGCCGTGCCACTTGGCCTTCGCCCCACGCCTGCCAGTTCTGCAAGTCGTCGCTGGCTTCGATGGTAAACCGCTGGAAGCCGTCGCGTTCGCTGGTCCAGTCCAGAATCAACTGTTGCAAGGGCGCCTTGATCGCGCTGGCATCCAGCAGCCATCCGCGCAGCTCTTCTTCCCCCGCTTCGAGCCGGCTGGATGGCTGGACCTCCACCAGCGTACCGTTGGTGTTCGATTGCACCCGCACGCTGGGCGCGCGTTCGTTGTCATCGGCGGCGTTGTACAGCGGAAACCATTTCACGTCGGTGAGAGTGCGATTTTCGCGACTCTGGGCCGTTTCGCGGACCAGCGCATAGGCCTGGGCCTGCCCGGCCGCGTTGAATACCCGCAGGTCGCTCAGGTCGGTCTGTCGCGCTTGCAGCTGGACCTCCAGGGGCAACGGGAGACGATACCAAGGCCCTTCACCGCTCAAGACCAACGGCACTTGGTGGGCGAAGTCCGCCGGCTTTTCCTGGGCCATGGCCGACAATGCTACCCATAACCCGACCACACCCAGTCCGATCCGACTCAACTTGCGACTCAAGATGACACTCCCTCACTGACAGGCATCGGCGGCTCGGTAGGCGAAGCCGTTTCCGGACGCTTGGGCGGCAGCGGCGCGAAGTAGCCCACCACCAGCAACAGTACCCCCACGCCGATGAACGACACGATCCGCGCCAGACCGCCACGGTTACTCAACTCGACAAAGAACAGCTTGGCCACCACCACGGCAATCAACGCCGCGCCGATCAGCCATACCTCCCGGCGATGCCGCAGATGCCCGCCGATCATCAGGCCCAGGGCAATCAGGGTCCAGACGATGGACAGCCCAGCCTGTACGAACATGGATTCAAGCAACGCATCCAATTCGAACGGTATCCCCATCCAATGGTGAGCACTGCGCATTACCACGGCGGTGAAAAACGCGAACAGCGACACGCCGGCGATCAACTGGGCGACCTGATCGGCATACGCCCAACGGACCGTCAGTTGCCCCACTGCGCTGCGGACCCATACGTAGACGCCAAACAAGGCAAACAGCAAGCCCAGCTCCAGCGGGTTCAGCAGCGGCACGTAGGGCAAGGGTTCAGCGGTGCCGTCGCTGAAGGTGTTGGCCAGCCAGAACCAGCCAAGCATCAGCAGGGCCAGGGGCGCCGCCGCGTAGACGCGATATTCCCGCGACTGCGCCGATATTGGCCAAGGCCAGGCCCGCGGCGCGGCCATCAGCACCAGGTAAAGGCTCGGCAGGATCGCCCAACCCAACCAGCGCCAGGCGTTGTACTGCTCGGACAACAGCAGCAAGCCGTAACGCAGCTCCAGCGCCAGCACACCGATCAGCAGCCAGCAGCCGAGCACATGAGCAGTCCTACGGGCCTGGGCCGGCAGCATCGAAGCCAGGCGTTTGAGCGACAGGAAATGCACGCCGAACACCACCAGCCAAGCGAGCCAGCCGAAATCCGCCGCCGGGTGATAACGGCTGTGCCAGGTCGCGACCAACACACAGCCCGCCGCCGGAATCAGCAAAGTGCACAGCAACCCCAGGGATGGCCATTTCAAACGCTGGGCCAGGACGGTCCACACCGCCACACTGAGCGCCGCGACCACCAGTAACAGGCTGCCTTGCAGGTTCACCGGGGCGAAGCGCAGCACTTCGCTGAGCCACGCCAGCGCCCACCAGCCGGCGCCCCAGACCAGCAACAACTCGGACAAGCGCTGCAAGCTCGATACGTCAAAGACAGTGTCCGATTGACCCCGTTGCAGTCGCCACGCACCGATCAGCGCCACCAGCCCCAGCACCAGCGGCGTCCAGAAGCCGCTGTGCGCCAGGGGCCGCAAGCCTTCGACGTCGAGCGTACCCAGCAAGGCCGGCCCTGCCAGCAGGAATGCCGCACCGCCCACCAATTGCAGCAACAGACCGAATACAAAGCTCATGCGCTGCTTCAGGTACAAGCTCAACCAAATGATAAACAGGCCACTGACGGCCCATACGCCACTCGCCGTCTGCCAGGGAAGGACGAACAGCACCGCAAGGTTGATCAGCACCAGCCCTGCCAGCAATACAACGGACAACCCACGCAGCAAACGTGCGTCCTTGCGCACCATATCGTCACGCGCCGCCAGCAACATGCCGCCGATCAACGCCAGGCCGATCAGCGAGGCACTGAGCAAACCGCTCCAGCCGGCGTCGAACACCGCTGCCGAATCGCCCTCGGCACCGCGCAAGCGCATCAGGAACAACGCACCACCCAACAACTGCACGGCAAACGCGGTGAACAGGAAACTGCGCGATTGCAGGCGCAGGCCGACGAATAGCGTCGCCAACCCCGCCAGCGCCCAGGTGATCGCAGTGCCATGGGTGAAGAAAAACAACGGTGCCAGCAGATAGAGGAAACTCAGGCCCAACACCGCCAGAACCGGCTGCCCCTGACGCTCCCAGCCATGGGTATGCTCGGGCGCAGCCTTGCGCAATTGAAGGAAACTGAACAGCAGCGCGCCACCGATCATCAAGGCGCCTAGCGCAGGGGCATCGAGCAGGCTGCTTTCGCCGAAGCTCAGCTCGCCGAGGAAGGCACGCGCCGCGCCCAATTGCAACAACAGCGCAAAAGCGCGTGCCAATGGCCGGTGTTGACGCAACCCCAACCAGAAAATCCCGGCGCCTTCCACGGCCCAGGCTGCCGAAGTCCAGCGGGCATCGAGGCCGAGGGGAATAGCCAGGCTGGCGAAAATCACCCCCAGGGCCAGGCAGGTTTCGGCCAGCAGCAAGGCTCGCCCCCCCATCAATATCCGCGCCAGACCCATGTAGATCGCGCCCAGGGCCAGGGCACTGAACGCCGCGGCAAACTCCAGGTGCTGCACCAGCGCATACTGCAGGCCGAACCCCACCAGCGGTGGCCCGAACAGCATCGTGCCGTCCACATAGTCGCCGTTGCGCGCCGACCAGCGCAGCAATGCCTCCCGGCTGTCACCGTCGGGCGCACCCGCGGTTTCCAGCAGCTTGCGACGGGTGAACAGCAGACCGATCGCCAGGTACATCACGAAGAATACGATCAGAAATGGCTCGGTGCTCCAAAACAGCTCCGGCGTGTAGGAGCGCAAGCCCCAGGCGATACCAATACCGAAAGTACCGACGAAGCCGATCAGGTTTAGCAGGCGCCAGGCCTTGAACCAGGCAATGGCGAGAATGCCAGTGTTGAGCAGGATGAAATAGCTGAACAGCGCAACGTGATTGCCGCTCCCGGTGGAGGTCAGGATCGGCGCGGCAAACCCACCCAGAGCGGCCACCGCGGCCAGGCCCAAGGCATTCTGGGTCACCGCCAGGATCGCCGAGAACACCGTGACCGCCACCAGCATGCCCAGGGCTGCCTTCGAGTCGAGCAGCGGATGCAGGCGCATGGCGGCGAACACGGTCAGGTACAACACCGCAATGCCGGTACCCTGGAGCATCAGCGCATAGCTGCCATTGCGCTGGCGCAGCCACCAGCCCAGACCCAACAGGCCCAGCGCACTGGCCGCGACGCCGGCGTAACGCAGCTCGATCGGCACCACCATGCCTTCGGTGGCATAACGCAGCAGGAACGCCAGGCCGAGGAACAAGAGCACCACGCCGACCCGCAACACGGTATTGCCGCCAAACAACCAGTTGCGCGCACCGGCTATGGCGCGCTCGATGAGATTCGGGCTCCGTGGCGCTGCCGGTTGCGCGAGAATCGGTTCCACTGGCTCGAATTCACGGGACTCGCGCCTGGAGCGAGGAGGTGCCGGGGTCCAGACGTTGTCGGGCAATGGCTGGCTGGCCTGCGTGGCCGTCGCCGGATTGGGCGCAAGATCGGGCGGCAGTTCCCAGACCAGCTCGGGTTCCGGCTCCGGTTCGGTGCGGGCGACAGGCTCGGGGACCTGGGGCGCGGTGACCTGGGCCGCGGTGACTGGGGGCGCCGTCGCGGGATCAGGGGCAGCATACAACGTGCCGCGCTCCAGCACCGCCAGACGCGCCTCCAGCGTGATCAGCTCTTGCTGGGCCGCTTGCAGCAAAACCTGCTGCCGGGCGGCCTCGGATCCCAGGTACCTGATACGAAACACCTGGGCGATGCCAAGCCCCACCAACGCGCCTATCAGCGCATCGGCGAGCGACTCATCCACCACCCAGCCAAGAGCCAGGCCCAACAGCGTCAAGATCCATTGCATGGTTGATATCCCTAAGCGGCCCGTTGCGGGCATGACCGGGGCATTTGTGCCTGGATCAGTCTAGTGGAACAACCACAAGCCCTGTAGGAGCGAGCCTGCTCGCGATGACGGTATGTCAGTGAACAAAGGTGTCGACTGATAGACCGCCATCGCGAGCAGGCTCGCTCCCACATAGGTTGTTTTTGACTGAGCCATGGCATTGGAGCCCGGCGAAACTGGCGCCTAGTATATCGACGAAGCCCAACCGTCGTTGGGCTTCGCTCACATTTCTGACAGCTAAGGCTATTCCAACGCCTTCCAGATGTCGGTGGCGTACTCGCGGATGGTCCGGTCGGAGGAGAACCAGCCCATGCGCGCCGTGTTGAGCACTGCCGAGCGCCACCACTGCTTGGAATCGTGCCAGCGCTCCTCGACCTTGGCCTGGGCATGCCAGTACGAGTCGAAATCGGCGCAGACCAGGAAGCGGTCGTAGTCCACCAGCGAATCCACCAGCCCGGTGTAGCGCATCGGATCGTCCGGGGAAAACACCCCGCCACGAATCGCCTGCAACACGTCGTTGAGGCGATGGGAGGCGGCGATGTCCGGCGCGGCGCTGAATTCGCCGTTGCGCTTGCGGGCCTCGACTTGCTCGGCGGTCAGGCCGAAGATAAACATGTGCTCACCGCCCACCCGCTCGTGCATTTCCACGTTGGCGCCGTCCATGGTACCGATGGTCAGCGCGCCGTTGAGGCCGAACTTCATGTTGCTGGTGCCGGATGCTTCGAAGCCGGCGGTGGAAATCTGCTCCGACAAGTCCGCCGCCGGGATGATGCTCTCGGCCAGGCTGACGTTGTAGTTGGGCAGGAACACCACTTTGAGCAGACCACGCACGGTCGGGTCGTTGTTCACCACCCGGGCGATGTCATTGGTCAACTTGATGATCAGCTTCGCCTGGTGATAACTGGCGGCGGCCTTGCCGGCGAAGATCTTCACCCGCGGCACCCAGTCTACCTCCGGTTCGGCGCGGATCGCCTGGTACAGCGCCACGGTGTGCATCAGGTTGAGCAACTGACGCTTGTACTCGTGGATTCGCTTGACCTGTACGTCGAACATCGCCGCCGGGTTTACGGCAATCCCCAGCCGCTCGTGGATCAGGTAGGCCAGGGCCTTCTTGCTGTGCAGGCGCTGCTCGGCGAACAGTTTGCGGAATGCCGGCTTATCGGCGAATGGCTCCAGTTCGATCAGGCGTTCCTCGGGATTGTCGAGCACGCTCGGGCCCAGCGCATCGACCATCATCGAGGTCAGTTCCGGGTTGGCCTGGAACAGCCAGCGGCGGAAAGTAATGCCGTTGGTCTTGTTGTTGATCCGCTCCGGGTAGAGCTTGTGCAGCTCGGAAAACACCGTACTGCGCATCAACTGCGTGTGCAGTCCGGACACACCGTTGACGCTGTGGGAGCCCAGGAAGGCCAGGTTGCCCATGCGCACCCGACGACCGTTGTCTTCTTCAATCAGCGAGACCGAGCGCAGCACGTCGAAATCATGCACGCCCTTGGCCCTCAGCGAATCGATGTGCTGGGCGTTGATCAGGTAGATGATCTGCATGTGCCGGGGCAGCATGCGCTCCATCAGCCCCACCGGCCAGGTTTCCAATGCTTCGGGCAGCAGCGTGTGGTTGGTATAGGACAGCGTGTCCTGGGTGATCTGCCAGGCGGCGTCCCAGGCCACGTCATAGACGTCCACCAGTTGGCGCATCAACTCGGCCACGGCGATGGAGGGGTGGGTGTCGTTGAGCTGGATCGCTGCGTGATCCCCCAGGGTCAACACCGAGGTATGCATGTTGCGATGACGGCGCAGCAGATCCTGCAGCGAGGCGGCGACAAAGAAATACTCCTGGCGCAAACGCAATTCCTGCCCGGCCTCGGTGCTGTCGGCCGGGTAGAGCACGCGGGAAATACTTTCGGCCCGTGCCACTTCGGCCACGGCGCCCAAGTGGTCGCCGGCATTGAAACGCTCCAGATGCAGATCTTCCACGGCCCGGGCGCGCCACAGGCGCAAGGTGTTGACACTGGCACCGCGCCAGCCCACCACCGGGGTGTCATAGGCAATGGCCCGCACGGTTTCCCCTGGCGTCCAGACCTGTCGGGTCTTGCCGGTGTCGTCGGTCACCGTCTCGACACTGCCGCCGAAGCCGATCGGGTAGACCACCTCCGGCCGTTCGAACTCCCACGGGTTGCCGAAGTCCAGCCAGTGCTCGGTCTGCTCCTGCTGCCAGCCGTCGACGATGGCCTGGCGGAACAGGCCGTGTTCATAGCGGATGCCGTAGCCGTGCCCGGCGATGCCCAGGGTGGACATGCTTTCCATGAAGCACGCCGCCAATCGGCCGAGGCCGCCGTTGCCCAGCGCGGCATCGGGTTCGAGCGTGCGGATGCGTTCCAGGTCCACGCCCAACTCCGTCAGCGCTTCGCGAGCGGTATCCAGCAGGCCGAGGTTGCTCAGGCTGTCGTAAAGCAAGCGCCCGATGAGAAATTCCAGGGAGAGGTAATAAACACGCTTCTGGCCCTTGCGATAGATCTGCCGCGTGTGGTCCATCCAGTGCTCGACCATATGGTCGCGGGCGGCGAGGGCAATGGCTTCGAACCAATCGTGATCAAACGCATGATCGGGGTCCTTGCCGACGGCATAAGTGAGTTTGGTCAACACAGCGTCGCGAAATGCGGCCACTTCAGCTTCGCGAACAAGCGGTTCTTGAGTCATGGATAAGACCTCGAACGAACAGGGAATTGTCTGAGCCTAGACGGTCTGACAGACGGCGCAGGCGCTTGGTTCGGTGGTTTTCCCCACGCGCCGGAGAATCGTCGCCAGGGAATTGCCGGATGGGCGAATGAATGCAGGGGCCGTGCCGCTACTGGAGGGGGTGGTCGGGATCGAAAAAAAATCGGCGGATGGTCGTTCAAAATTTCACCAGTCCCGGTATGATCGCGCGCCCTGACGCATGCTGGTAAACCTCGATGATGAAGCCCAACCTGATCGCCGCCGCGGAGATCGACCGACTCGATACCTGGGCCAAATATTCCGCCCCGATGTGCGGCTCCTGTGTGTCGAGCTGCTGCACGCTGCCGGTCGAGGTCAAGATCAAGGACCTGATCCGGATCGGCATCGTCGATGAGTTCGAGCTGGGCGACCCGCCGAAAAACATCGCCAAGCGCCTGCAAAAGGAAGGGATTGTCGAACGCTACAACCAGAAGTCCGAGATCTTCACGCTCCAGCGCATGAGCAACAACGATTGCCTTTATCTGGACCGCAAGAGCCGGCTGTGCACCATTTACGAGAAGCGCCCGGACACCTGCCGCAACCACCCGCGCATCGGGCCGCGGCCGGGGTATTGCGCGTACAAGCCCAAGGAAGTGGAGCGCGAGCGTAATTCGCGGACGCTGGATCGGTTTTGACTATTTAGCGCCTGACCTACCGTCTTCGCGAGCAAGCCCGCTCCCACAAGGACAGCGCTGAGCCTGTGGGAGCGGGCTTGCTCGCGAAAGCGGCCTGCCGGTCACTGCATAAACCCCAGGCATAAAAAAACGCCCCCGATCTCACGACCGGGGGCGTTTTTCATTCAGCCGGGGCTAAACGATCAAGCCTTGGCTTTCTTGGCAGCGCGGGTACGCTCGCCTTCGTCCAGGATCTTCTTGCGAAGACGGATGGACTTCGGTGTCACTTCGCACAGTTCGTCGTCCTGGATGAATTCCAGGGCCTGTTCCAGAGTGAAGCGAACAGGTGGAACCAGGGCGATGGTTTCGTCTTTACCCGAAGCACGCATGTTGTCGAGCTTCTTGCCCTTGGTAGGGTTGACGCCCAGGTCATTGTCACGGCTGTTCAGACCGACGATCTGGCCGTTGTAGATTTCCTGGCCGTGCTCGACGAACAGCTTGCCACGTGCCTGGAGGGTTTCCAGAGAGTAGGTCAGCGCCTTGCCGGTTTCGACCGATACCAGAACACCGTTCTGACGGCCGGACATGTGGCCGGACTTCATGGTGTCGTAGCGATCGAAGATCGAGGTCAGGATGCCGGCACCGTTGGTCAGGGTCAGGAACTGGTTACGGAAGCCGATCAGGCCACGCGCCGGGATGTTGTATTCCAGGCGCACACGGCCCTTGCCATCCGGGGACATGTTGGTCAGGTCGCCCTTACGCAGCCCCATCTCTTCCATCACCTTGCCCTGGGATTCTTCAGGGATGTCGATGGTGACGTTCTCGAACGGTTCCTGCTTGACGCCGTCAACGACGCGGATGATCACTTCCGGACGGCCTACGGCCATTTCGAAGCCTTCGCGACGCATGGTTTCGATCAGTACCGAGAGGTGCAGCTCACCACGGCCGGAAACCTTGAACTTGTCGGCCGAGTCGCCTTCTTCAACGCGCAGTGCCACGTTGTACAGCAGCTCCTTGTCCAGACGCTCCTTGATGTTGCGGGAGGTCACGAACTTGCCTTCCTTGCCGCAGAACGGCGAGTCGTTGACCTGGAAGGTCATGGAAACGGTCGGCTCGTCCACGGTCAGAGGCTTCATCGCCTCGACAGCGTTCGGATCGCACAGGGTGTCGGAGATGAACAGCTCTTCGAAGCCGCTGATGCAGACGATATCGCCGGCTGCCGCTTCTTCGACGTCCACGCGGTGCAGGCCGTGGTGACCCATCAGCTTCAGGATACGGCCGTTGCGCTTCTTGCCGTCGACATCGATCGCCACCACCGGGGTGTTTGGCTTGATGCGACCACGAGCGATACGGCCAACACCGATCACACCCAGGAAGCTGTTGTAGTCCAGGGCCGAGATCTGCATCTGGAACGGACCGTCACGGTCAACGGCAGGCGCTGGGACGTTGTCGACGATCGACTGGTACAGCGGGGTCATGTCTTCCGCCATGGCGGTGTGGTCCAGGCCGGCAATGCCGTTCAGGGCCGAGGCGTAGACGACCTGGAAGTCCAGTTGTTCGTCGGTGGCACCCAGGTTGTCGAACAGGTCGAAGATCTGGTCCAGAACCCAGTCAGGACGCGCGCCCGGACGGTCGACCTTGTTGATCACGACGATCGGCTTGAGGCCGGCTTCGAAAGCCTTCTTGGTCACGAAGCGGGTCTGCGGCATAGGGCCGTCCTGGGCATCCACCAGCAGCAGCACGGAGTCGACCATCGACATCACGCGCTCTACTTCACCGCCGAAGTCGGCGTGGCCGGGGGTGTCCACGATGTTGATGTGGTAGCCGTTCCAGTTGATAGCGGTGTTTTTCGCCAGGATGGTAATACCGCGCTCTTTTTCCTGGTCGTTGGAGTCCATCACGCGCTCGTCGTTGAGCTCGTTGCGCTCCAGGGTGCCGGATTGGCGCAGGAGTTTGTCAACCAGGGTGGTCTTACCATGGTCAACGTGGGCGATGATGGCGATGTTGCGTAGATTTTCGATCACTTGTGTATCTCGATCAGAGGATTCGGTGTGCTGACAGGTCGTGGCAGCGATTTACGTTGAGTCCGACAAAGCCGTTACAGCTTGCCGGCGGCGTCGGGGGGCCGGTGACGCAGGCCACAGGCAAACAGCCCCGGGCACTTAGCTCGGTCGATAAACGCGCACATTGGCATGCCCCTCACTGAGCAAATGGTGAGCATGCAGGCGACTCATCACGCCTTTGCCGCAATACAACAGGTACTGGCGAGTAGGGTCCAGTTCCTTGAAACGCGCGTTCACTGCATAGAACGGCATCGTTTTTACCTCGACGCCGGCGACGCTCAGCGGGTCATCCTCAGCTTCATCCGGGTGACGGATGTCGATGACGATCTGGCCGGCCAGCGCTTCGCCGACTTCTTCAACCTGGATGTCCTGGCCCAATTCATCGATCACCCGATCGATCGGCACCAGCCTGGCGTTTTCGATTGCACGATCGAGCACCGCCATGTCGAATTCTTTCTCTTCATGCTCCACGCGCCCGCGCTTGGCAGCCGTCTTCGGATTGACCGAAATGACCCCGCAATATTCCGGCATGTGGCGGGCAAAATCGGCGGTGCCGATGGCGTCGGCCGTGTCGATGATGTCCTGCTTGTGGCTCGCGATCAGTGGGCGCAGCACCAGTTTTTCGGTGACACAGTCGATGACCGACAGGTTCGGCAGCGTCTGGCTCGACACCTGGGAAATCGCCTCGCCGGTGACCAGCGCGTCGATGTGCAGGCGGTCAGCGATGCTCGACGCGGCACGCAACATCATACGCTTCAAAATGACGCCCATATGACTGTCGTCGACTTTCCCGAGAATCTCGCCCAGGACTTCCTCGAACGGCACACTCACAAATAACACGCGCTGGGAGCTGCCGTACTTCTTCCAGATAAAGTGCGCCACTTCCATTACGCCCAGTTCATGGGCACGCCCGCCAAGGTTGAAGAAGCAGAAATGGCTCATCAGCCCGCGACGCATGATCTGGTAGGCCGCCACTGTGGAGTCGAAGCCACCGGACATCAGCACCAGCGTCTGCTCCAGCGCGCCCAGCGGATAGCCGCCGATGCTGTCGTGCTGGCTGTGGATCACGAACAACCGCTGGTCGCGAATTTCGATGCGCACTTCGATCTGCGGTTCTTTCAGGGAGATACCGGCGGCACCGCATTGCCGGCGCAGCTGGCTGCCGACGTACTTCTCCACGTCCATGGAACTGAACGGGTGTTTGCCGGCACGCTTGCAGCGCACCGAAAAAATCTTGCCGGCCAACGCATCGCCATAATGAAGCTTGCATTTGGCGACGATGTCGTCGAAGTCCCCCAGCGGATATTCATCGACCTGCAGGAAATGCGCGATGCCCGGCATGCAGCTCAGGCGTTCGGTCATTTCCTTCAAGACCTTGGGTTCGCTGACGCGCGTTTCCAGCTCGAGGTTATCCCACACGCCGTTCACCACCACGACCGGGTCCAGATCACGGAGCACGGCGCGAATGTTCTTGGCCAACTGACGGATAAAACGCGTCCGGACAGGGCGGCTCTTGATGGTGATCTCGGGGAAGACTTTTACGATTAGTTTCATGAAAACAGCGCGCGAACGGCCAGCCGAAAAAGGGGGGCGCGGATTATAGCGGAAATTGCTCAAGGTTTAACCAGTTAATATGCAGTCGGTTTTAATGCACCAAAATGGATCACCTACACTGATGATCGCCACATTACAGTGCGTGATTGTCCGACAATCCCCGTTTTCGGCCCTCTGAAAGCGTGGGTTTGGTGCAAAAAACCCATGCTGGGGCACTGGCATGCAATTTGCTCCCTTGTGAGGCAGGTTGCCTTGGCCGAGTATTCGCGCCGGCATCACTCATATTCAGGGCACACCATTACCGCCCGAAGCCACCCGGAGGACATATGTCGAAGTCGGTTCAACTCATCAAAGATCATGACGTCAAGTGGATTGATCTGCGCTTCACTGACACCAAAGGCACTCAACATCACGTGACCATGCCGGCCCGTGATGCGCTGGATGACGATTTCTTCGAAATCGGCAAGATGTTCGACGGTTCCTCCATCTCTGGCTGGAAAGGCATCGAAGCTTCCGACATGATCCTGATGCCGGACGACGAAACCGCGGTCCTGGACCCGTTCACCGAAGAACCGACCCTGATCCTGGTCTGCGACATCATCGAACCTTCGACCATGCAAGGCTATGACCGCGATCCACGCGCCATCGCCCACCGTGCCGAGGAATACCTGAAGTCCACCGGTATCGGCGACACCGCTTTCTTCGGTCCAGAGCCTGAGTTCTTCATCTTCGACTCGGTCAAGTTCAAGTCCGACATCTCCGGTTCCATGTTCAAAATCTTCTCCGAACAAGGTTCGTGGATGTCCGACCAAGACGTGGAAGGCGGTAACAAAGGCCACCGTCCAGGCGTGAAAGGCGGTTACTTCCCGGTTCCACCGTTCGACTTCGACCACGAGATCCGTACCTCCATGTGCAACGCACTGGAAGAAATGGGCCAGACCGTCGAAGTTCACCACCACGAAGTGGCGACTGCCGGCCAGAACGAAATCGGCGTGAAGTTCAACACGCTGGTCAAGAAGGCTGACGAAGTCCAGACCCTGAAATACGTTGTACACAACGTTGCCGACGCTTATGGCCGCACCGCGACCTTCATGCCGAAGCCTCTGTACGGCGACAACGGTTCGGGCATGCACGTTCACATGTCGATCTCCAAGGACGGCAAGAACACCTTCGCAGGCGAAGGCTATGCCGGTCTGTCGGACACTGCCCTGTACTTCATCGGCGGTATCATCAAGCACGGTAAGGCCCTGAACGGCTTCACCAACCCGTCGACCAACTCCTACAAGCGTCTGGTTCCTGGCTTCGAAGCTCCGGTCATGCTGGCCTACTCGGCTCGCAACCGTTCCGCCTCGATCCGTATTCCTTACGTCAACAGCCCTAAAGCGCGCCGCATCGAAGCACGCTTCCCGGACCCGGCTGCCAACCCGTACCTGGCCTTCGCTGCACTGATGATGGCCGGTCTGGACGGTATCCAGAACAAGATCCACCCTGGCGATGCCGCCGACAAAAACCTGTATGACCTGCCGCCTGAAGAGGCCAAGGAAATCCCACAGGTTTGCGGTAGCCTGAAAGAAGCCCTGGAAGAGCTGGACAAGGGCCGTGCGTTCCTGACCAAGGGCGGCGTATTCAGCGATGACTTCATCGACGCTTACATCGCACTGAAAAGCGAAGAAGAAATCAAGGTTCGCACCTTCGTACACCCACTGGAATATGAGCTGTACTACAGCTGCTGATCCGGTAGCGTCGCCCCAGGCGGCGTGAACCAAGAGAGGCCTCCTTCGGGAGGCCTTTTTTGTGGGCGCAATATACGTGCATCATGCGTCACCCCCAGCAAACGAGAGATCATCCATGACTTTGCGCTCCAAGCTCTGCCTTGCCCTCTCAGCGGCGTTGATGGCCACCGCCGCCAACGCCACCCCAGCCCCCGATGCCCTTACCCCGCTGCTTAACGCCATTGGCGAACGCATCGCCATCGCCGATCAGGTGGCCTTGAGCAAATGGGACAGCCATAAGCCAGTGGAAGACCGTCAGCGCGAGCGCGAAGTCATCGCCGCCGCTGTCGCCCAGGCGCCGGTCTACAAGCTGACGGCCGAAACCGTGGAGACGTTCTTTGCAGCTCAAATAGAAGCCAACAAATTCGTGCAGTACGTCGATTTGTCCGACTGGGCCATGGAGGGCAAGGCCCCGGACATGCCACGCGCCGACCTGGTGAACCAAATCCGCCCGCAACTCGACCGCCTGCAAAAACGTCTGCTGCAGCAACTGGCCGATTTCTCCCCTTACCGCACCGACCCACAATGCCCGCGATGGATCGCCCGAGCCACCCACCATAACAAGCAGCACCCGATACGCCGGCTCGCCCTGATCCGCGCCACGGCGGAGTTGTGCATCACACCACCAAAAGCCTGACCCAACCCATTCCCTCTGGGTCAATGCGCAACGACTTGGGCCAACCGCCCTTCCTGACCTATGCTGGAATCCAACACTTTCATTTCTCGGTTGATTTTATGGGTCGTGGTTTTCCAGGCGTTCTGTTGTTGCTGTTGGCGTTGCCTGCGGCGGCGCAGATCTACAAATACACCGACGCCAACGGCAACACCGCCTACAGCAACCAGCCGCCTGAGGGAGTGCCGGCCCAGGCGGTCGAGCTGCCACCGCTCAACAGCATCGAACCCCAGGGCCCGAGCAGCCCGGATACTCCGACGCCCCCTGCAATCAACGAAAAGCCGCGCAACGCCTACCAAACGCTGGAGCTGACAGACATTCCCACCGAAGAAGCCCTGCGCGCCAACAACGGCACCTTTACCGTGGGCGTCCGAGCCCAGCCACGCCTGCAAAGCCCACATCGGTTCAGACTTCTGTTGGACGGCCAACCCTATGGCCAGCCGACCAATGTGCCGCGGCTGCAATTAGTGAATATCGACCGAGGCGAGCACAGCCTGGCGGTCCAGGTCATCGACGCAGACACTGTCGTGCAACAAAGCGAAACCGTCACGTTCACGGTACAACGGGTGCACCGGCCATGATCCGCTGGATGCTCCTGGGCCTGGCCCTGGTCGCCCTGCCGGGGCTCGCACAGGTCTACACTTACATCGACGCCCAGGGTAATCGGGTCTTTACCGATCAACCGCGCCCCGGCAACGCGAAAAAAGTCCAACTGCCGCCCGGCAACCGGATGCCAACCCCACCCGTCAGCACCGCACCGGCACCGACCTCCGACGAGCCGCCCAGGCCCGTGTTTCATTACGAGATGCTCCGACTGTTAATTCCCGAGCCGGACGCCACGATACGCAGCACCGCCGGCGAGCTTATCGTCACGGCTACCAGCGAACCGGGACTGAAAAAAGGCCACCGCTACCGCCTGCTGCTGGACGGCCAACCCACGGGCGAACCCGGACCAAGCCCGGTATTTGCCTTGAGCAACGTTGATCGCGGCACTCATCACCTTGCGGTGGAAATCCTCGATGAGCAGGACCGTATCGTCGAACGTACCGCCAACCAGCCTTTCCACATGCAGCGCATGTCCCTGGCGCAGAAGCGCCGCGTCAAGCCCTGCGCCATGGCCGATTATGGTCAACGTCCGGAATGCCCCCTGGCCGACAAGCCCGAAGAAGAAAAGAGCAGCATCCTTCCATTCTTTTAGCGCCCATCAAGCTTGCGCACTATATTGGTGCAAAAAGTTGCAAGCCTTCCCATCGGCCTGCCCTTTTTGGTTCGAAAGTACCCGAAAAAACTGGCAGAACGCCACGTAACTGGGCGAAATCCAGCCCATTAAGGCTCTAAACGCTTCTTTTCGGAGCCTTGGTTTGGTTTTTGCATTTTCCTTGGCACCAGCGCGTCATACGCGTGCTTGCTACGCTTCAAAAGAGGTCCTGATGACCATTAGCGACGCACTACACCGCTTGTTGCTCGACAACCTCACCACCGCGACCATCCTGCTCGACGCCGAACTGCGCCTCGAGTACATGAACCCGGCGGCGGAAATGCTCCTGGCCGTCAGCGGCCAACGCAGCCATGGGCAATTTATCAGTGAGCTGTTCACTGAGTCGGCCGAGGCGCTCAATTCCCTGCGCCAGGCCGTAGAGCAAGCCCATCCGTTCACCAAGCGCGAAGCAATGCTCACCGCCCTGACCGGCCAGACCCTGACCGTGGACTATGCGGTGACACCGATCCTGAACAACGGCGCGACTCTGTTGCTGCTCGAGGTCCATCCTCGTGACCGCCTGTTGCGCATCACCAAGGAAGAGGCCCAGCTGTCCAAGCAGGAAACCAGCAAGATGCTTGTGCGTGGCCTGGCCCATGAAATCAAGAACCCTCTTGGCGGGATTCGCGGCGCGGCACAGTTGCTTTCCCGGGAGCTGCCGGAAGAAAGCCTCAAGGACTACACCAACGTCATCATCGAGGAAGCGGACCGCTTGCGAAATCTTGTGGACCGAATGCTCGGCTCGAACAAGCTGCCCTCACTGGCGATGTGCAACGTCCACGAAGTGCTGGAGCGCGTTGGCAGCCTCGTGGAAGCGGAAAGCCAGGGCTGCATCACCTTGGTGCGCGACTATGACCCGAGTATTCCCGACGTCCTGATCGACCGCGAGCAAATGATCCAGGCCGTTTTGAATATCGTGCGCAACGCGATGCAGGCCATCAGCAGCCAGAACGAACTGCGCCTGGGCCGCATCAGCCTGCGCACCCGCGCCATGCGCCAGTTCACCATTGGCCACGTGCGCCATCGCCTGGTGACCAAGATCGAAATCATCGACAACGGCCCGGGCATCCCCCCGGAGCTGCAGGAAACCATCTTCTTTCCCATGGTCAGCGGCCGTCCGGACGGTACCGGGCTGGGCCTGGCCATTACCCAGAACATCATCAGTCAGCATCAGGGCCTGATCGAATGTGAGAGCCACCCTGGCCACACCACCTTTTCGATCTTCCTGCCACTGGAACAAGGAGCCACATCGACATGAGCCGTAGTGAAACCGTGTGGATCGTCGATGACGACCGTTCTATCCGCTGGGTCCTGGAAAAAGCCTTGCAACAGGAAGGCATGACCACCCAGAGCTTCGACAGTGCCGATGGAGTCATGAGCCGCCTGGCCCGTCAGCAGCCGGACGTCATCATCTCCGACATTCGCATGCCCGGCGCCAGTGGCCTGGACCTGCTGGCCCGGATTCGCGAGCAGCACCCGCGGCTACCGGTGATCATCATGACCGCCCACTCCGACCTGGACAGCGCCGTTGCGTCCTATCAGGGCGGCGCTTTCGAGTACCTGCCCAAGCCGTTCGATGTCGATGAAGCGGTGTCGCTGGTCAAGCGCGCCAACCAGCATGCCCAGGAACAGCAAGGTCTGGAAGAAGTGCCAGCCTTGGCCCGGACTCCGGAAATCATTGGCGAAGCGCCAGCGATGCAAGAGGTTTTCCGCGCCATCGGCCGCCTGAGCCACTCCAATATCACCGTACTGATCAATGGTGAATCGGGCACGGGTAAGGAACTGGTCGCTCACGCCCTGCACCGCCACAGCCCGCGGGCGGCCTCGCCGTTCATTGCGCTGAACATGGCGGCGATTCCCAAGGATTTGATGGAATCCGAACTGTTCGGCCACGAAAAGGGCGCATTCACCGGCGCGGCCAACCTGCGTCGCGGGCGCTTCGAGCAGGCCGACGGCGGCACGCTGTTCCTCGATGAAATCGGTGACATGCCGGCCGACACCCAGACCCGCTTGCTGCGCGTGCTGGCCGACGGAGAGTTCTATCGAGTGGGCGGCCACACGCCGGTCAAGGTCGATGTGCGCATTATCGCCGCGACCCACCAGAACCTGGAAACCCTGGTCCACGCCGGAAAATTCCGCGAAGACTTGTTCCATCGCCTGAACGTGATTCGCATCCATATCCCGCGTCTGGCGGATCGTCGCGAAGACATCCCGACCCTGGCCAGGCATTTCCTCAGCCGCGCAGCCCAGGAACTGGCGGTGGAGCCCAAGCTGCTCAAGAGCGAGACCGAGGAATACCTCAAGAACCTGCCATGGCCCGGCAACGTGCGCCAGCTGGAGAATACCTGCCGCTGGATCACGGTCATGGCGTCGGGGCGCGAAGTGCACATCGGCGACCTGCCACCGGAACTGTTGAGCCTGCCACAGGACTCGGCACCGGTGACCAATTGGGAACAGGCCTTGCGCCAATGGGCCGACCAGGCGCTGACCCGTGGCCAGTCGAGCCTGCTGGACAGCGCCGTTCCGAGCTTCGAGCGGATCATGATCGAAACCGCCCTCAAACACACCGCTGGCCGCCGTCGCGACGCTGCCGTGCTGCTGGGCTGGGGCCGCAATACCTTGACCCGCAAGATCAAGGAATTGGGGATGAAGGTCGATGGTGGGGATGATGATGAGGGGGATGAGGGCTGAAGAACCTGTGGGAGCGGGCTTGCTCGCGAAGGCGGCGTGTCAGTTCGCATCGATGTCGGCTGACATACCCTCTTCGCGAGCAAGCCCGCTCCCACATCAAGGCTCGTGCACCGCTCTAATGCACTACGAATCGCAATTGCGCACGCGCTTTAAGCCAGCCGCCTAAGACTCATGTAGAAAAAAAAGCCCGGTACCAGGTAAAAGCCCCGTAATACGGGGCTCTGGGCCTGAACACCAAATTTTCTGTGGCAGTTCATCTAAATCTGGCACGCCCCCTGCAATAACCCAATCACTACCCAGTTTCGGGGACCTTGGTACAGGCAGGCCGGGGATTCCCCATTTTATTCAGGGCTCATCGAGCCCAACGTTTTGGGGGCCTTGATACAGGCAGGTCAAGGTTTCCCTTCTTTACGCCCAGGGCTGAGCGCCGACCGCGAGCCCTCCCGTTTTGGGGTCCTTGGTACAGGCAGGCCGGGGATTCCCTCTTTTATTACTCCTGGAGACGGACCTCCAGCCGCCAGCGGCCATCCACCTCGCTGCCGGCCCACTGGGCGCGCAACGGACGCGCCGCCACCAACGTCAGCAACAGCCCCTTGTCACTCAACCGAACACGCCAGTTCACATCCTTGCCGTTGAATTTCAACTGTCCCTTCTGCGCCTGACCCTCTGCTTCGAACAGCAGCGCTACGGAGCCGTCAATGATTTCTCCATGCAACCTGGCTTCGTCGCTGAACCAGGCCACCAGCACGCCATCCGCCACCTCGATCTGCTGCAGCACGCTTGGCTCGGGATTGGTCAGGCGCCCGATCATCAGACCGATCATCAAGCCGAAAATCGCCAGCGAAGCCAATACCCGAGGCATTTGCGTCGAACGGCGGTCGGTTTGCGGCGTAGAATGCCGCTCATCTTCATCTGCGGAGCCGTGCATGTTTCACGTCATCCTTTTTCAACCGGAAATTCCACCGAATACCGGCAACGTCATCAGGCTCTGCGCCAACAGCGGCTGTCATTTGCATCTGATCGAACCGCTGGGCTTCGAGATGGACGATAAACGCCTGCGCCGTGCCGGCCTGGACTACCACGAGTATGCCACCTTGCAGCGCCATGCAAACCTCGCCAGTTGCCTGGAAAGCCTCGGGCATCCGCGCCTTTTCGCCTTCACCACCAAGGGTTCGCGCCCCTTCCACGACGTCAGCTTCATCCCGGGCGATGCGTTCGTATTCGGTCCGGAAAGCCGGGGGCTGCCGGCTGAAGTGTTGGACGCCCTGACGGCGGAGCAACGCCTGCGCCTGCCGATGCGCGAAGGCTGCCGCAGCCTGAACCTTTCCAACACCGTGGCGGTCGCGGTCTATGAGGCCTGGCGGCAGAATGGTTTCAAGTAACACTCATAACTAATGTGGGAGCGAGCTTGCTCGCGAATAGGGAGTGTCAGTAGGCATTAATGTCGCCTGACACTCCGCGTTCGCGAGCAAGCCCGCTCCCACAATGGACTTGCGTAAACGCTCAGGGTGGAATTACTGAACGGTCGCGCCGCCTTCCTGCTGCATGCGCTGCAATTCTTGCGCGTACAGGGCATCGAAGTTCACCGGCGCCAGCATCAGGGCCGGGAACGAACCGCGGGTCACCAGGCTGTCCAGGGCTTCGCGAGCGTACGGGAACAGAATGTTCGGGCAGAACGCGCCCAGAGTGTGGCTCATCGAAGCTGCGTCCAGGTTCTTGATCAGGAAGATCCCGGCCTGCTGCACTTCGGCGATGAACGCCACTTCCTCACCGTTCTTGACCGTGACGGACAACGTCAGCACCACCTCATGGAAGTCTTCTTCCAGGGCTTTCTGACGGGTGTTCAGGTCCAGGCCTACACTCGGCTCCCACTGCTGGCGAAAGATCGCCGGGCTTTTCGGGGCTTCGAAGGACAGGTCGCGTACATAGATGCGCTGCAAGGAGAATTGCGGTGCGGCTTCTTCTTCGCTGGCAGCTGTGTTCTGTTGGTCAGTCATCGCAGATCCTTCTTACATTCAGGTTCTTGGTAGGGGGTTCAAGCCTGGAGCATCGCGTCGAGCTTGCCGGCGCGCTCCAGGGCATACAGATCGTCGCAACCGCCCACGTGGGTGTTGCCGATCCAGATCTGCGGCACGGACGTGCGTCCGGCCTTGCGGGTCATTTCGGCGCGCAGTTGCGGCTTGCCGTCGACCTTGATCTCTTCGAAGGCCACGCCTTTGTTCTGAAGCAGGAACTTGGCCCTGGAACAATAGGGGCAGTAATCGCTGGAATAGACAACGACGTGGGTCATCTCACTTCACCAGGGGCAGGTTGTCGGCTTTCCAGCTTGCCACGCCACCGGACAGCTTGGCGGCGGTGAAGCCGGACTTCATCAGTTCGCGGGCATGGGTACCGGCGGTCTGGCCCATGGCATCGACCAGGATAATGGTCTTGGCCTTGTGTTTTTCCAGCTCGCCGATACGCGCGGCCAGCTTGTCCTGAGGGATATTCACCGCGCCGACGATGTGGCCAGCGGCAAAATCCTTGCCCGGACGGATATCCACCACCACGCCCGCATCCTTGTTGACCAGCGCGGTCAGTTCGCCTGTGCTCAGGCTACGGCCGCCGCCCTGCATTGTATGGGCAATCAGCAATGCCAGCAGAACGACGAAGATGCCGACAAGAATATAGTGGTTAGTGGCAAATTGAATCAGGTGAGCAACCATCGAAGGAGGTTCCAGGGCGTTAAAATGTCGGCCAGTATACACAGCACGCAAGGCCGGCCAAACCCCGCCCGGCGGTGACGGCATCGGAACTTACCTTTAAACTGCCCGTCCCTTTTGCATCGTCTTCTTTCAACCCGCCACGAGTGGATTCCATGACTACCACGCCTAAACCTTTGGTCCTGATGATTCTCGACGGCTTCGGTCACAGTGACAGCCACGAATCCAACGCCGTGTACGCCGCCAGAAAGCCTGTGCTGGACCGCCTCTGGGCCAGCGTGCCGAACGGCCTGATCTCCGGAAGCGGCATGGATGTCGGCCTGCCGGACGGACAGATGGGCAACTCTGAAGTCGGCCACATGAACCTCGGCGCCGGTCGCGTGGTTTACCAGGACTTCACCCGGGTGACCAAAGCGATCCGCGACGGCGAGTTCTTCGAGAACCCGACCATATGCGCCGCTGTGGATAAAGCCGTGGCCGCCGGCAAGGCTGTGCATTTCATGGGCCTGCTGTCCGATGGCGGCGTGCACAGCCATCAGGATCACTTGGTTGCCATGGCCGAACTGGCCGCCAAGCGTGGCGCCACGAACATTTACCTGCACGCTTTCCTCGACGGCCGCGACACCCCACCGAAAAGCGCCGCCTCGTCAATCGAGCTGCTGGACAACACCTTCCAATCCCTCGGCAAGGGCCGTATCGCCAGTATCGTCGGTCGTTACTACGCCATGGACCGCGATAACCGTTGGGATCGCGTCGCCCAGGCTTACAACCTGATCGTCGATGGCAACGCCGAATTCAGCGCCGCCACCGCCCAGGAAGGCCTGGAGGCCGCCTACGAGCGCGGCGAAAGCGATGAGTTCGTCAAGGCCACCACCATTGGCGCGCCGGTCAAGGTTGAGGACGGCGACGCGGTGGTGTTCATGAACTTCCGCGCCGACCGTGCCCGCGAGCTGACCCGTGTTTTCGTCGAAGACGATTTCAAGGAGTTCGAACGCGCCCGCCAGCCGAAACTGGCCGGTTTCGTGATGCTGACCCAATACGCCGCCAGCATCCCGGCCCCGTCGGCCTTCGCCGCCGGCAGCCTGGAGAACGTGCTGGGGGACTACCTGGCGAAAAACGGCAAGACCCAACTGCGCATCGCCGAAACCGAGAAATACGCCCACGTGACGTTCTTTTTCTCCGGCGGCCGTGAAGAACCGTTCCCGGGCGAAGAGCGCATCCTGATCCCGTCGCCGAAAGTCGCCACCTACGACCTGCAACCGGAGATGAGCGCTCCGGAGGTGACCGACCGCATCGTCGACGCCATTGAAAACCAGCGCTACGACGTGATCGTGGTCAACTACGCCAACGGCGACATGGTCGGCCACAGCGGCGTCTTCGAGGCGGCGGTCAAGGCCGTGGAATGCCTGGACACCTGTGTCGGTCGCATCGTAGATGCTCTGGAAAAGGTCGGCGGCGAAGCGCTGATCACGGCCGACCACGGTAACGTCGAGCAGATGTCCGACGAATCCACCGGCCAGGCCCATACCGCCCACACCACCGAGCCGGTCCCGTTCATTTATGTCGGCAAGCGCGACTTCAAGGTCCGCGAGGGCGGTGTACTGGCCGACGTGGCACCGACCATGCTGATGCTGTTGGGCATGGAAAAACCGGCGGAAATGACCGGGACTTCGATTCTGGTTTGAGTAAACACATCCGCTGTGGGAGCGGGCTTGCTCGCGAATGCGCTAGGCCAGATAGGACTGGCAGCCCCATTCGCGAGCAAGCCCGCTTCCACAGGGGGTTTGCAGTGTTTTTCCGGCCAGTTATCACACAGCTCCAAATGGGCGTTTTTTTTGCAGCGTGGGGCGGGCATACTAAGCCGTCCCTTACCCTGGTGCCGCCCGCCCCTATGCTCCGCGTCCTGATAGCCCTCGTTCTGACCTGCCTGCTCCAACCGGCCTTCGCCGACGAACGCACGCAAACCCAACAACAGTTGGAGGCAACGCGCCAGGACATTGCCGAGCTGAAAAAACTGCTGGGCAAGTTGCAGGAAGAAAAAGCCGGCGTGCAGAAAGACCTGCGCGGCACTGAAACGGAAATGGGCAAGCTGGAGAAGCAGGTCGAGGCCCTGCAGAAAGAGCTGAAGAAAAGCGAATCCGAGCTGCAGCGACTCGATGGAGAGAAAAAAAAACTCCAGAGCGCGCGCACTGAACAGCAGAAGCTGATCGCCATCCAGGCCCGGGCGGCTTATCAGAACGGCCGTCAGGAGTACCTCAAGCTGCTGCTCAACCAGCAGAATCCCGAGAAATTCGCCCGTACCCTCACCTATTACGACTACCTGAGCCAGGCGCGCCTGGAGCAACTCAAGACCTTCAACGAGACCCTGCGCCAACTGGCCAATGTCGAAAAGGAGATCGAGCTGCAACAGGCCCAGTTGCTGGTGCAGAAAAGCAGCCTCGACACCCAGCGCGAGGAACTCGACAAGGTTCGCAAGGAGCGCCAGGTGGTCCTGGCCAGGCTCAACGATGACGTAAAGGCCCGCGATAGCAAGCTCAAGGCCCGTGAGCAGGATCAGGCCGAGCTGGCCAAGGTATTGAAGACCATCGAGGAAACCCTGGCCCGCCAGGCTCGGGAGGCGGAAGAAGCGCGTCAGAAAGCGCTGATCGCCCAGCAGGAAGCCGAAAAAAAGCGTTTACGTGAGGCACAGGCCGACACCGGCGATGAGCCCCGCAAGCCATCCAGGTCAAGCCCTGGCGCATTGGTTTCCAGTGAAGGAGAAACCTTCGGCGGCGCTTTCGCTTCCGCCCGAGGCAAACTTCCATGGCCGGTCAATGGTCGATTACTTGCACGCTTTGGTGAAACCCGCGGCGACGATACCCGTACAAAGTGGGACGGCGTGATGATCAGTGCCTCCGCCGGCAGCCAGGTCCATGCCGTTCACGGCGGGCGCGTGGTCTTCGCCGACTGGCTGCGCGGCGCAGGCCTGCTGGTAATCCTGGATCACGGCAACGGTTACCTTAGCCTGTACGGCCACAATCAGACGCTGCTCAAGAGCGCCGGCGATGTGGTAAAAGCCGGCGAGTCCATTTCCACGGTCGGCAACAGTGGCGGGCAGGATACGCCAGCACTGTATTTTGCTATTCGTCAGCAGGGTCGCCCCAGCGATCCGGCCCAATGGTGTCGTGCGCAAGGATAAGCGTGCCCATCCAATTAAGGAGTTCGTTCGACATGCTGCACTTGTCCCGCCTCACCTCGCTGGCCCTGACGATCGCCCTTGTGATCGGCGCGCCCCTGGCGTTCGCCGCCGAACCGGCCCCATCGTCCACCGCAGCTACGGCTGCCACCACCAAGGCCCCGCTGCCGCTGGACGAACTGCGTACCTTTGCTGAAGTCATGGACCGGATCAAGGCTGCCTACGTCGAGCCGGTGGATGACAAGATGCTGCTGGAAAACGCCATCAAGGGCATGCTCAGCAACCTCGATCCGCACTCGGCCTACCTCGGGCCGGAGGACTTTGCCGAGTTGCAGGAAAGCACCAGCGGCGAGTTTGGCGGCCTGGGCATCGAAGTTGGCAGCGAAGACGGCTTCGTCAAAGTGGTCTCGCCCATCGACGACACGCCTGCCTCCAAGGCAGGCATCCAGGCCGGCGACTTCATCGTCAAGATCAACGGCCAACCCACCCGCGGCCAGAGCATGACCGAAGCCGTGGACAAGATGCGCGGCAAGATCGGCCAGAAGATCACCCTGACCCTGGTTCGCGACGGCGGCACGCCGTTCGATGTCACCCTGACGCGAGCGGTCATCCAGGTCAAAAGCGTGAAGAGCCAGTTGCTGGAATCGGGTTATGGCTACATCCGCATCACCCAGTTCCAGGTCAAGACCGGTGAAGAAGTCGCCAAGGCCCTGGCCAAGCTGCGCAAGGACAACGGCAAGAAACTCAACGGCCTGGTCCTGGACCTGCGCAACAACCCCGGCGGCGTGCTGCAAGCGGCGGTGGAAGTGGTGGACCACTTCATCACCAAGGGCCTGATCGTCTATACCAAAGGCCGTATCGCCAACTCCGAATTGCGCTTCTCGGCCACCGGCAACGACCTGAGCGAAGCCGTGCCGCTGGTAGTGCTGATCAACGGCGGCAGCGCTTCGGCCTCGGAAATCGTCGCCGGTGCCCTGCAGGATCAGAAGCGCGGTGTTGTCATGGGCACTACCAGCTTCGGCAAGGGCTCGGTGCAGACCGTATTGCCACTCAATAACGATCGCGCCCTGAAGATCACCACCGCGCTGTACTTCACGCCCAATGGCCGCTCTATCCAGGCCCAGGGAATTGTCCCGGACATCGAAGTGCGCAAGGCCAAGATTACCAGCGAGCAGGACAGCGAGTACTTCAAGGAAGCCGACCTGCAAGGTCACCTGGGCAATGGCAACGGCGGTGCCGATAAACCGACCGGCTCCGGCGCCAAGGCGAAGCCGATGCCACAGGACGACGATTATCAGCTGGCCCAGGCCCTGAGCCTGCTCAAGGGACTGAATATCACTTCCGGCCGCTGAGATGCGCCTGCGGTTCCTCCTTGGCCTGTTGTGCTGTGTGGCCGGCGCCGCTCTTGCGGCGCCCGACACGCCACCCACTTCCCCGCACAAGGCTTACCTGAGTCTGATCATCGACGACCTGGGGCAGAACCTGCCTCGGGACCGCCGGGTCCTGGCCCTGCCCGGCCCGGTGACCGCGGCGATCATGCCCGATACGCCCCACGCGGCCGAGTTCGCTCGCGAAGCCCATCGCGCCGGCAAAATCGTCATGCTGCACATGCCGATGGACCCGGCCACGGGGCCGTTCGCCTGGCATCCGGAGCTATCCATCGAGGAACTGGGCAAGCGTCTCGACGCTGCGTTTGCTGCGGTGCCCTACACCAGCGGGATCAACAACCACATGGGCAGCCGCATGACCGCCCAGCCCCAGGCCATGGCGTGGTTGATGGCCGACTTGCAAAAGCGCCACAAGTTTTTCGTCGACAGCCGCACCAGCGCCCAGACCGTTGCAGCCGCCCAAGCGCAGAAAATCGGCCTGGCCAGTGTGTCTCGGGATGTGTTCCTCGATGATGAACGCACCGAAGCCGCCATCGCCCATCAATTACAAATCGCGATTGATCTGGCCCGGCGACAGGGCTCGGCCGTCATGATCGGTCATCCCTACCCGCAGACCCTGGCGGTGCTCGAACGCGAGCTACCCAAACTCCAGGCTCAGGGGGTGGAATGGATCGATATCAAGTCGATGATCAGCCTGCGCAGCAACCGGGCCATGATCGGACATGGGAAAGATGGGGTTTATCGGTAGCGCTTGGTCTTATAGATACCGCGCCATGATCGCATCCACTTTACCTTCCTTGCGCAGCTCATCCAGGGCCGCCTGGAGGCGGGCAACGATCTCGTCGGATACATCCTTGTTCAAGGCCAGGTACAGCTCCGCACTGTTGAATCGCAATACGGTCTTGAGATCACTCACCCCTTCCTGACGCGCCAGATATCGCCCGGCCGGGTCCCCAGTGGCCCACAGGTCGATCTGCCCGTTGAGCAGTTTCCTGGCGTTGTCCTGGTCGCGCAGGACCACAATCGGATTCAGCCCTTGCTTGGCCAACGTCTCGGCAATCGCATCGCCCTTGTAGGCACCGATCCTGTAGCGTCGCGCCTGCTCCAGTGAGTCCAGGGCAATTTTGCTGTCCGCCTTGGCGAGCATGATCCAGTCGTCCGGGCCAATAGGGCCAACCCATTTGAACAGCCTCTCGCGCTCCGGCAATCGCGCCATGACAAACACACCATAACCGGGTTTTTCCAGGGCGAGCTTGTAGATTCGCTCCCAGGGAAAACGCAGCGTCAGGGTGTAGCTGATATCGGCGCGTTTGAAGATCTCGCGGACGATGTCCACGGCGATACCGTGGATATTTTCGTCCTGCGCGAAGTTCTTGCCATTCTTCGCCATGTTGTACGGCGGGAAGTTCTCGGTCAGCAGCACCAATGATGTATCGGCGGCGCGGGCACTACCTGCGAGCAGCAACGTGGCGCCTGCAAAGGCTAGAACGAAGCGTTTGAACATGTCGGACTACCGCAATCCATGGTGAACCCAAGAGTGCCTTGAGCACGCCATCGTGTCCACCGCACTTTGAATTCTCACTGAACCGTCCAGGATACGAATCACCTTCCTCACAGTTGAGGTATTTATCTACCACCTACTCTCGGTCCCTGCCTGATTAATTAAAGACGTCGGCCACAACGCTCTTTTATCTAATTGATTACAGGAACCGCTCGATGAAATCGATCCTCTCACTGCTTATCGCCGCGCTCTGCTCGCTGGTCGAGCCAGACAATGCCTACAGCAAAGACTATGGTGAAGAGCTGCAAAACTTCACGGCTTCCAAGGTCCTTGAGAATGCCGGTGAAACCCATAACCATTGGCGAGGTATCGGACGCCTTTATATCAACGGCGCCTGCACCGCAACGCTTCTGGATACCAGGGATGCCTCTGTAGTCGAACCAACGCCCGCTTATGTACTCACTTCAGGGCACTGTATCGAGAAAGGCAACGGAAACATCGTTACTCATAAACGGCTCAGTGGAGTCATGCAGTTCGACTACTTCGCCGACACGCCCCTTTATAAAACCTATGCGTTGAAGGAAGTGGCGTGGCGAAGCATGCAAGGCGTGGACCTGGCGATCATTGAATTGGATGTCAGCCTGCAGATACTGCTCAAGGCAGGCATACAACCATTGGAATTGGCCCGGCAAAAACCCGACAACGGAACTGACGTCCTGATTGTGAGTGCCCCGCTGGGTTTCGAAAACGCCACATTGCGCATGGCGGCCTGCACGCTGCAGTCGGCCGAAGAAATTGTCGAAGGACCATGGGTATGGCGAAACAACGTGATGACTCGCTGCCAGGACATAGCGGGAGGGAGTTCGGGAGCACCGATTCTTGGACGCCACTCCAACGAAATCATTGGCGTCGTGAACACCGGAAACCTGGCCAGCGGATTCGCACCCTGCCAGGAGCATGCGCCTTGTATGCGGGTTGGAGAGGCCTACAAAGCCATTCCAAACAATGTATATGGCAACCCGATAGCGTTTCTAAATAGTTGTTTCATACGGGGCCGTATAACCAGTGACGCGATAGCCTCTTGCCCCCTCTATCCAGCATTTACCGTGACTGCAGACTCGAAGGGGCTGGAAAGATACAAGCGAGTTAAAAAAAGGGATGACGGGACAATTGAGTCCCCGACATGGGACTACCGATTTTCCATCAGCACTGCCTTTTACCGTCACAAAACCGTTCGCACCGCGAAGGACTGCGAAAATGGTCATCATTACAGTGATGCAATCAGTTCCAGCAACGCATTTATCGATTCCTCGATTGGCACCCGGCCCGGCTTTTACTTTCTGTGTATCGTGGGGGTGGATTCCGCCGCCCAGGAAGCTGAATTCGGGCTCATCAAGAACGCCCTTTCCCTTCCTGTCGAAGTGCTGGAAGATCTTCCCGTGGCGCGGCCTGAATTAGCCATCAGCACCGGCGTTGGAGTAGAACTGGCGCGCAATGAAGAATATCGAACCTATGCCGTCAAGTTTGGCTCGGTGGACGAGACTGATTGCGCAGAAAAAGACCAGTACACCACCCATACATACCTGGACTTCTGGTTTATAGATGAAGAACTGCCGCTGAAATTCTGCACTATCGCTTATGACCGTTCGGGGCAGCCATCCGAACCGAGGGTCGATATCCTGAGCTCTGCGAGCGCCCCCCGCGATGCGATCCCGGCTGCCCATTGACGCAGGAAACCGGGTTCGATTGCACTAACGAATGACGATACCGCGCTGCGCCATATAGGCCTTGGCCTCGGGCACGGTGTATTCGCCGAAGTGGAAAATGCTCGCCGCCAATACTGCGCTGGCATGGCCCTCGATGATCCCGTCGGCCAAATGCTGCAGGTTGCCGACACCGCCGGACGCAATGACCGGGATACCCAGGGCATCGCTGATGGCGCGGGTGACGCCCAGGTCGAAGCCATTCTTCATACCGTCCTGGTCCATGCTGGTCAGCAGGATTTCACCGGCGCCCAGCCCCTCCATCTTCTTCGCCCATTCAACGGCGTCGAGCCCGGTGGGCTTGCGGCCACCGTGGGTGAAGATCTCCCAGCGCGGGGTTTCGCCCGGGCCGGACACTTTCTTCGCGTCGATGGCCACGACGATGCATTGCGAACCGAAACGCTGGGCCGCTTCGCCGACGAACTCCGGGTTGAACACCGCGGCGGTGTTGATCGACACCTTGTCCGCGCCGGCGTTGAGCAGGTTGCGGATGTCCTGCACGGTGCGTACGCCACCGCCCACGGTCAGCGGAATGAACACCTGGCTGGCCATGCGTTCGACGGTGTGCAGCGTGGTGTCGCGGCCGTCTACGCTGGCCGTGATGTCCAGGAAGGTAATCTCGTCCGCACCCTGCTCGTCGTAGCGACGGGCAATTTCCACCGGATCGCCGGCGTCACGGATGTTCTCGAACTTGACACCCTTGACCACCCGGCCGTTGTCCACGTCCAGGCAAGGGATGATGCGTTTGGCCAGCGCCATGGTCAGTCCTCAGCCTTTATAGGAATCGCAGAAGGCCTGGGCCTCGGCGACGTCCAGGGTGCCTTCGTAGATCGCACGACCGGTGATCGCCCCGATGATGCCAGGCGCCTTGGCGTCGAGCAGGGCCTTGATGTCGCCCAGGTTGTGGATGCCGCCGGATGCTATGACCGGGATCTTCGTGGCGGCAGCCAGGGCGGCGGTGAACGGGACGTTGCAGCCCTGCATCATGCCGTCTTTGGCGATATCGGTGTAAACGATGGCGGACACGCCGTCGGCCTCGAAACGCTTGGCCAGGTCGATTACCTGCACGCTGCTGACTTCAGCCCAGCCGTCGGTGGCGACGAAACCGTCCTTGGCGTCCAGGCCAACGATGACCTTGCCCGGGAAAGCGCGACAGGCTTCGGCGACGAACTCAGGCTCCTTCACGGCCTTGGTGCCGATAATCACGTAGCTCACGCCAGCCTTGACGTAGTGCTCGATGGTTTCCAGCGAGCGAATACCGCCACCGATCTGGATAGGCAGGTTCGGATAGCGCTTGGCAATGGCCGTGACCACTTCGCCGTTGACCGGTTGCCCTTCGAAAGCGCCGTTCAAGTCCACCAGATGCAGACGACGGCAACCGCCCTCCACCCACTTGGCAGCCATGCTCACCGGGTCATCGGAGAACACCGTGGAGTCTTCCATCCGGCCCTGACGCAGACGTACGCAAGCGCCGTCCTTGAGATCGATAGCGGGAATAATCAGCATCTGGCAAACCTTCAAATACGAATGTTCAGCTTGGCTCGGAAATCAGTTTTTCTCGAGCGCCCACAGGTCGCTTTCGATGCTTTCGAACCTTTCCTTAAGGTGCGTCTGCACGTCGAAAATCGCCCTGTTGTAGTAGTGCGGAGCAATTTCGCGGGTAAACAGGTCAAGAATTTCCGCCGCTTCGAACGAGCCCAGGTCCAGTTCGAAACGCTCCTTCATGAACCGCTGGATCTTGCGGTTCGCCTCACTTTCCTGCTCGGGCGTGAGGGTGAGGATCGACGGCTGCTTGCGTGCCATTACCAGCGACCGTCCCACGCCGCGAAGTTCTGCAACAGCTGCAGGCCATGGGTATGGCTCTTCTCGGGATGGAATTGCACGGCGAAACGCGAACCATCAGCCAGGGCGGCGGCGAAATCGACGCCATAATGACCGCTGCCCACCACCTGCCGCGCATTGCCGGCCGCGATGTAGTAACTGTGTACGAAGTAGAAGCGGGCCAGGTCCGGAATGTTGTGCCACAGCGGATGGTCCACCGCCTGCTTCACTTCGTTCCAGCCCATGTGCGGGACCTTCAGGTCCTCACCCTCTTCATGCAGGTTCTTGCCGAAGAATTTCACCTGGCCGGGGAACATGCCGATGCAATCGACGCCGGAGTTCTCTTCGCTGCGCTCCAGCAAGGCTTGCATGCCTACACAAATGCCGAGAAACGGGCGGTCCTGGCTGACCTCCTGTACCAGCGAGTCGAAGCCCAGGCGACGGATCTCGGCCATGCAGTCGCGAATCGCACCGACGCCGGGGAAGACCACCCGGTCGGCTTCGCGGATCACTTCGGCATCGCTGGTGATCAGTACCTTGCCGGCACCCACGTGTTCGAGGGCCTTGGCCACCGAGTGCAGGTTGCCCATCCCATAGTCGATAACCGCGACGGTCTGCATCACAGGACGCCTTTGGTGGAGGGCATCTGGCCGGCCATGCGGTCATCCAGCTCTACGGCCATGCGCAGTGCGCGGCCGAAGGCCTTGAACACGGTTTCGATCTGGTGGTGGGTGTTGTGCCCACGCAGATTGTCGATGTGCAGGGTGACATTCGCGTGGTTGACGAAGCCCTGGAAGAACTCCTGGAACAAGTCGACATCGAAGCCGCCAACGGTGGCACGGGTGTACGGCACATGCATTTGCAGGCCAGGACGGCCGGAGAAGTCGATGACCACACGCGACAGCGCCTCATCGAGAGGCACATAGGCATGACCGTAACGACGGATGCCCTTCTTGTCGCCGATGGCCTGGGTAAAGGCCTGACCCAGCGTGATGCCGACGTCTTCCACTGTGTGGTGGTCGTCGATATGCAGGTCGCCCTTGCTGACGATGTCCAGGTCGATCAGCCCGTGACGGGCGATCTGGTCCAGCATGTGCTCAAGGAAAGGCACGCCGATATCAAACCGGGCCTTACCGGTGCCATCCAGGTTGATCGAGGCTTTGATCTGGGTTTCCAGAGTATCGCGCTCGACAGACGCCTTACGTTCGGCCATCACCAGCTCCGCAAAATCATTGGGCGAAAAAGGCAGCCATTATAGAGGTGCGAGCGGCAAACAGAAACACGAACGGTGATATCGCTGACGGGCTGGATGCCGTGTCGTCGGGGATAGACATGTCCATACAAGCAGTTTTGCCACCACCCGGAAACAAATGTGGGAGCGGGCTTGCTCGCGAAGGCGGTGTATCAGTCCACATCATCGTTAACTAACATACCGCTTTCGCGAGCAAGCCCGCTCCCACAGGATCGCAGGGTTTGCTTCAGCTATGCGTTAGTGAAACAACACCGCCGTCTTCTGCAGGGTCACCCACACACCCCACGCCAACGGAATGCCCACCACCAGCCAGGCAGCGACCGCCAGCGGCTTGGTGCCTGGTGCGGCTTTCCATTCCAGCGAAGTGGTGCTGTCGGCGCCTTTGTCATGACCCAGCGCCTGTTCGGCGGCCAGTTCGGCGTCGGTCATGAAGTATTTGTCGGCGACCGGGCGAACCATCAGGTTGCACAGGAAGCCCAGCACCAGCAGGCCGGCGAGGATGTACAGCGTGATGTCGTAGGCCGCGGCACGTTCAACGCCGATGCTCAATTGATATTCACGCAGGTAGTTCACCAGTACCGGACCAAGCACGCCTGCTGCGGCCCAGGCGGTCAGCAGACGACCGTGGATCGCGCCCACCATCTGCGTACCGAACAGGTCGGCCAGGTAGGCCGGAACAGTGGCGAAGCCGCCGCCGTACATCGACAGGATGATGCAGAACGCCGCCACGAACAGCGCGACGCTGCCCAGGTGCCCGAGGTTCGGAATCAACGCATACAGAGCAACGCCCAAGGCGAAGAACACGAAATAGGTGTTTTTACGGCCCAGGTAATCCGAGAAGGATGCCCAGAAGAAGCGCCCACCGATGTTGAACAGACTCAACAGACCGGTAAAGCCGGCCGCGATGGCAGCGATCTGGCCCAGTTGCGCGGCGTCCAGTTGACCAAAGGGCAGGTCGTTGCCGAGCAATTTGCCGCCAAACACTTCCTGCAGCAGTGGCGAAGCCATGCCCAGGATACCGATACCGGCAGACACGTTCAGGCACAGCACCAGCCATACCAGACGGAACTGCGGGGTTTTCCAGGCAACGTTCACGTGAACATGGCGATGGGTGATCATCGCATTGGCGGCTTTTTTCGGGGCTGGGGTCCAGCCTTCAGGTTTCCAGCCAGTCGGCGGAACGCGGTAGGACAAGGCACCACCGATCATGAACACGAAATAGATCGCAGCCATGACCAGGAAGCTTTGCCAAACGCCCACGTCAGTCGGCGAAGCGAAGTGGTTCATCAGCGCTGCAGCCAACGGAGCACCAACCATCGCGCCGCCACCGAAACCCATGATCGCCATGCCGGTTGCCATGCCACGCTTGTCCGGGAACCATTTGATCAGGGTGGAGACGGGCGAGATGTAGCCCAGGCCCAGGCCGATACCACCGATCACGCCGGAACCGACCCACATCAGCCAGATCTGGTGGGTATAAATACCCAGCGCGGAAATCAGCAGTCCGCCGCACCAGCACAAGGCCGACACGACACCTGCCTTGCGCGGTCCGGCGTGTTCCAGCCAGCCGCCCCAGATGGCTGCCGAGCAACCCAGGAAGATGAAGAACAAGGTGTAGATCCAGCCGAGCATCGAGATCGGCCAGTCGCATTGGGACGAAAAGACTTGCGAGATGAAACTCATATCCGGCGCGCAGGCCACGGGCTTGGTGATGCCCAGCGCCTTGGACAGTGGCAGCCAGAACACCGAAAAGCCATAGGCCATGCCGATGCACAGGTGAATGGCCAGTGCGGCCGGTGGCACCAACCAGCGGTTGAAGCCGGGCTTGGCAATAATGCGTTCCTTGGAGAGGAATGCTGGCTGGTCGGCAACGCCGTCCGCCGTAATGCTCGTGCTCATTGTGTATCCCCCAGTTGTTAGAATGGTTCGCCAGCCACGCATCACCCTCAGCCTTCATTGCACGCAGGCACGACTGTATTTTCCGGTGAAGCTCCATTTTGGTGCGACATCAAGTCGCAGAAGGACGGGCGAACGGGTAAAGGTTACCATTTGCTCGTGACAGAAAAACCAAAGTGATATCACCTTTTTTCATGCCACCTGTCTTATCGCGCCGTTGTCGGCTTTCTGTAGGGCGCAGATCTTTTTTATTTCTCAGGAATTTCCATGCCCATCGTCGTCGAACACGTGAGCGAAGCCACACGTCAGGATCAACAGGACCTGCAAAAAATCTTTCAGGATGCCCCCTCCTGGTTGTTGGAGCCGTTCAGCGACGCCGCCCAATTGATCCACACCTGCCTGGATGAGGGCTCGCTAATCGCGGCACGCTTCAATGACCGGTTACTCGGCGCCGCTCGCCTGCAACGGCACCAGGACGCTTGGCACTTGTCTCAGATGTGCATACGAAACATCACTCGCCGCCGTGGCGTGGCTGAACGACTCGTGAGCGAAGCGCAGAGGTTGGCCCTGCAAGACGGCGCCCAGCTAAGACTGCGGGCCCCGGCCGGGCATCTGATAGCCCAGGCCCTGGCGGCGAAATTGAAACTGCCGCTGGATGAGTACTGACTAAAGCCGAACACAAATCCACGGCGTTATACTCCAAGGCTAAATTTTGAACTCAACCTACAAGGATTCGCCCATGAAAGCGTTCGGCAAAATCCTGGGTCTGGTACTTCTCGGGTTGTTGCTGATCATTGTGGCCTTGGGCTTTGCCCTGACCCACCTCTTTGATCCCAACGACTACAAGGAAGAGATCCGCCAGATTGCCCGCGACAAGGCCCACATTGAGCTGACCCTCAATGGCGATATCGGCTGGAGCCTGTTTCCATGGCTGGGTCTTGAATTGCACGACGCCAGCGTCGCTACGCTGGCCAACCCGACACAGCCTTTTGCCGATCTGCAGATGCTCGGCCTTTCGGTACGCGTGATTCCTCTGCTGCGCAAAGAAGTGCAAATGAGCGATGTCCGGGTCGAAGGCCTGAACCTGCGGCTCAACCGCGACAAGAGTGGCCACGGCAATTGGGAAGACATCGGCAAAGTGCCGGCACCGGCCGCCACGACGGCGAGCGCTCCTGCACCGGCCGACCAACCCGCCCCGCCCGCCAGCACCCCGACGGAAAAACCTGCGCAGCCGACCCGGCTGGACATCGACAGCCTGACCGTGAACAACGCCAGGGTCGAATACACCGACGAGCAAACCGGCAAGCAGTTCAGCGCCGAAAGCATCCAGCTGAGCACCGGGCCGGTCCACGACTCCACCAATATTCCGGTCAAACTCACTGCCTTTCTTTCCAGCAACCAGCCTGCCGTGCGCGTGCGCACCGAAGTCAACGGCGAACTGCGCTTTGAACGTGCCTTGAAGCGCTACAAGTTCGAAGACCTCAAATTGTCCGGCGAAGTCACGGGGGATCCGTTGCAGGGCAAGACCCTGAACTTCAACGCCCAGGGCCAGCTATTCCTGGACAAGGCCGCCAACGTGGCCGAATGGACCGGCATCAAGCTGTCCCTGAACCAGTTGCGTGCCTTGGGCGAACTGAAGGTCAACGACCTCGACAAGACCCCGCAACTGAACGGCGGCGTATCGATCGCCCAATTCGACCTGGCGAACTTTGTCGACAGCATTGGCCAAAAGCTGCCAACCATGGCCGAGGGCAGTCTGACCAAAGTGGAACTGGCCAGCCGCATTGCCGGTACGCCCAGTAGCGTCGAACTCAATGACATCAATCTGAAGATCGACGACAGCACCTTCAGCGGCCGCATCGCTGTGCAGGATTTCGCCAAGCAGTCCTTGCGTGCGCAGCTCAAGGCCGACACATTCAACGTCGACCGCTATCTGCCACCGAAATCCGCCGAGACCGACAGTGCCAAGGCTGCTCGCGAGGCGGAAGTCAACAACACCGAAGCCAGTGCCATGGCGGGCGCGGGCAGCACGCCCCTGCCAAGCTCGCCGACCCAAGGTGCCTGGAGCAACGACCGGCTGTTTCCGGTGGAGCGCTTGAGCAAACTGGACATCGATGCCGACCTGACCTTTGGCCAACTGACGCTGGATAAACTGCCAATCCAGAATGCCGCCCTCAAGGCTACCGGCCAGGGTGGCCTGTTGACCCTGGAGAACCTGCGGGGCGATCTGTATAGCGGCAACTTCGAAGCCAAAGGCACCCTCGACGTACGCCAGACCACGCCGCAATTGAACCTGCAAACCCGGATCAATCGGGTACCGGCCGAAAAAATCATCGAGAGCCAAGGCAAGAATCCACCGGTCAAAGGCCTGGTGACGCTCAACAGTGCAGTGACCGCCAGCGGCAACAGCCAGAAGGCGCTGATCGAAAGCCTCAACGGCAATGCCGGTTTCGTCATCAATGATGGCGTGCTGCTCAATGCCAACCTCGAACAGCAGCTGTGCAAAGGCATCGCCCTGCTGAACCGCAAGAACCTCAGTGGCGAACCCCGGGGCAAGGACACGCCGTTCCAGCAGCTCAACGGTAACCTTGTGTTCCACAATGGCGTTGCCAGCAACCCGGACCTGAAAGTCCGCATCCCTGGCATGACCGTGAACGGCAACGGCGATATCGACCTGCGGGTGCTGGGCATGGATTACCGGGTTGGCGTCATCGTCGAAGGCGACAAGAGCGACATGCCCGACCCGGCCTGCCAGGTCAACGAACGCTACGTCGATGTCGAATGGCCGTTGCGCTGCCGCGGCCCGCTGGAGCTCGGCGCCAAGGCCTGCCGCCTGGACAATGACGGCCTGGGCAAGGTCGCGGCGAAACTGGCAGGCGACCGTCTCGGCGACAAGATCGACGAGAAGCTGGGAGACAAAGTCAGCCCCGAGCTGAAGGATGCGCTCAAGGGACTGTTCAAGCGATGAGAGCCGAGCAGTTTTCCACCGCCGTCCTGGACTGGTTCGATCGCCACGGGCGCCACGATTTGCCCTGGCAGCAAGACATCACCCCATACCGGGTGTGGGTTTCGGAAATCATGTTGCAGCAGACCCAGGTCAGCACCGTGCTCAATTACTTCGACCGGTTCATGGCCTCGCTGCCCACGGTACAGGCCCTGGCCGCCGCGCCGGAGGATGAAGTGCTGCACCTGTGGACCGGGCTGGGCTACTACACCCGCGCACGCAATCTGCAGAAAACCGCCAGGATCGTCGTCGACCAGTACGGCGGCGAATTCCCCCGGGACGTGGAGAAGCTTACTGAGTTGCCGGGGATCGGCCTGTCCACCGCCGGTGCCATTGCCAGCATCAGTATGGGCTTGCGGGCGCCGATCCTGGACGGCAACGTCAAACGGGTGCTGGCGCGCTTCACCGCCCAGGAAGGCTATCCGGGCGAACCCAAGGTAGCGAAACAACTGTGGGCCACTGCCGAGCGCTTCACGCCCCAGGATCGGGTCAATGCCTATACCCAGGCGATGATGGACCTGGGTGCAACACTCTGCACCCGCAGCAAACCCAGCTGCCTGCTCTGCCCACTGAAAGTCGGCTGTGAAGCTCACATGTTGGGCCTGGAAACCCGCTACCCGATACCCAAGCCTCGCAAGGAAGTCCCCAGGAAACGTACCTTGATGCCGATGCTGGCCAACCGTGAAGGCGCGATCCTGCTTTACCGTCGCCCCTCCACCGGCCTGTGGGGTGGCTTGTGGAGCCTGCCGGAACTCGACGACCTTGAAGACCTGCAGCACTTGGCCTTGCAGCATTCGCTGGAGCTGGGCAAGCAACAGGAACTGCCGAGCCTGGTTCACACCTTCAGCCATTTCCAGTTGGCGATCGAACCCTGGCTGGTCCGGGTCCGGGAAACCGGCCATCACGTGGCCGAGGCCGACTGGCTCTGGTATAACCTCGCCACCCCGCCGCGCCTGGGCCTTGCCGCCCCGGTCAAAACCTTGCTCGAACGCGCGGCCGTCGTATTGAATGCAGGAGAATCGTCATGACCCGCACCATCATGTGCCGCAAGTACAAAGAAGAACTGCCCGCCCTGGAGCGTGCTCCGTTCCCTGGCGCCAAGGGCCAGGACATCTACGACAATGTCTCGGCCAAGGCCTGGGCGGACTGGCAGAAACACCAGACCCTGCTGATCAACGAAAAACGCCTGAACATGATGAATGCCGAAGACCGCAAATACATCCAGGGCGAGATGGACAAGTTCTTTTCCGGCGAAGAATACGCCAAGGCCGAAGGCTACGTGCCGCCGTCCGAATAAGCCGCTCGACGCCGGGGCGAATCGTAAGCGACGGTAATAATTAAATATTTTTCGATAACGTGCTTGACGCCCCCCCGAAAAACCCGTTTAATGCGCCCCGTTGCCCAGATAGCTCAGTCGGTAGAGCAGGGGATTGAAAATCCCCGTGTCGGCGGTTCGATTCCGTCTCTGGGCACCAAATACCGAAAACCCGATCAAGCAATTGATCGGGTTTTTTATTGTCCGGGGTTTCCTTCCCCCCCTGCATCGACCCGGCTACATTCCCGTCGCTACCTCCCTTAAGATTCGAAGCCCTCGCCGTGAAGCTGTAGGATAGATGGCCTTATTTCTCATGGCAGGAATCTGACCCATGTCATCGCCAGACAAACAGCAGAAGCGAAACCAGCGCGCCAAGGCGAAAGCCAAGAAGAACCGGATCCAGCGCGCCGCTGCGCCGAACGATTTCCTGGACCCGAATGATGAGCGCATCGACTTGGAGACTGTGGACCTGTCGGAGCTGTTCCAAGTCATGCGCGCTGCCGAAAAGGTCAGCCAACAGGCCATGTGCGCAGTTTTCCTGGGCCACCCTTTGCTGGCACTCGTGCTGGAGCAGGAAGGCGAAGAGGAAGCCACCGACTTTATCATTACCGCCTTGATCGAATATCGACGCATGACCACGGGTGTCGACGAGCAGACGGCACTGGACTGGGTCGAGAGCCCGCAATTCCAGGCTGATTACGTCGCCGCGTCCCAAGCCTTGGCGAACAGCTGAAACTGCAAACATCGCCCTGTGGCGAGGGGATTCATCCCCGCTGGGCTGCGCAGCAGCCCCTCGAACGCCTGGATGACATTCTCCAGGACTATGTCCTACAACACAGACTCCACCACCCGGCCGCTCCGTCATCCCGGCCCTGCATGAGTTTGCAATGATTCCTCCAGGCCAAACAGCATCGCCCTGCATCATCGAAACGACCGTTAGAGCATTCTCTTGGGCCGCCCAACACTACGGCTGCCATTTCGATGACTCCCCTACTGCCTCAAGACGACCCAGAACTCGCCCCCCTGATCAACGAACTCGGTGAACTGATCCGCCAGGCTCGCCAGAAGGTCCTGCGCGCCGTCGACACCCTCCAGGTGCAAACGTGCTGGCAGATCGGCCGGCACATCATTGAATTCGAACAGGGAGGCGCGGAGCGGGCGGCTTATGGGACCCGACTGCTGGCGACGCTGGCGAAGGTGCTAACGGGGAGGTTCGGGAAAGGGTTCGATGAGCGCAACTTGCGCCACATGAGAGACTTCTATCAAAAGTTTCCGATTTGGAACGCAGTGCGTACCGAATTGAGTTGGACCCATTACCGTACGCTTTTACGCATAGAAGATGGCAATGCCCGTCATTGGTACATGAACGAAGTGGCCATGCAGAACTGGTCCACTCGCGCCCTCGAACGCCAGATTGGCACCTTTTACTACGAACGCCTGCTGGCGAGCCGCGATCGTCCGGCAGTGCAGCAAGAGGCCGACACCCATCTCAAATCCCTCGACCTTGGCCCCAGGGATATCGTCAGGGACCCGGTCGTCCTGGAATTTCTCGGGCTGCCCAACGCCGGCATCTTGTTGGAAACCGATCTGGAACAGGCCCTCATCGATCAACTACAGGGCTTCCTTCTTGAACTGGGCAAGGGCTTCGCCTTCATAGCCCGTCAGCAACGTATCAGCACCGATAGCAAGGACTTCTACCTGGACCTGGTCTTCTACAACTACCTGCTCAAATGCTTCGTGATCGTCGACATCAAGCGCGGCGAACTGAGCCACCAGGACATCGGGCAGATGGATATGTACGTGCGCCTCTACGACGACCTGAAGCGCAGCCCCGACGACAAACCCACCGTCGGTATTATCCTCTGTGCCCAAAGAAGAGTTGCGCATTGAGCTGGATCGCGAGCGGGCGCGGCTTGGGGAGCGGCACGACAACGAAAGGCGAAAGTCGACGCCTGATGACCGCTAACTTTAAAAACCCCTGTAAGCTTTGATGCGCTTTTTCAGCAACGCCTCACCTCAAGAGTCCTTTTCCGCATGCCAACGGTTGCATCATCTTCCTCTCTGATCCAGGCATTGCGGACCGAAACCGCCGAGCTCCACGTCGCCCTGGAAAAACGTCTGCCGTTTTTCTCCGCTGGCCTGGATCTTGAGTTCTACCGGCGCTTGATGGCGGCCTACTACGGTTTTTACCAGCCGCTGGAACAACGCCTGCATGTCCTGTCGCTGACACCGACCGGACTGGATCAGTCCCTGCGAATCAAGCTCCCCGTCCTGCGGGCGGATCTCGTGGCGCTGGGCCTGGATGACGCCGCCATCGAGGCGCTGCCCACCTGCCACCTACTGCCCGAGATAGAGTCTCGCACCGCCGCGCTCGGCGTGTCCTATGTGCTGGAAGGGGCAACCTTGGGCGGGCAGATCCTGCGGCGCCGGGTAGCCGAACAGCTTGATCTGGACGCTTCCAGCGGTGCGGCGTTTCTCGATGTGTACGGCGAACTGACCGGGCGGCGTTGGAAGGATTTTCTCGATTACCTGGGTGACAGGAACCTTGGCAGCGCCCAGACGCTCGAAGTCACACGCGCCGCCAAGGCGACATTTACCTGCTTTGAACGCTGGCTGGACAGCCAGGAGGTCCTGTTATGAACCCGGAAAACCAAGAAGCCTTCGAAGAACTGCTGGCCAATTGCGCAGACGAACCGATTCGCTTCCCCGGGGCCATTCAGCCTCACGGCGTGCTGTTGATGTTGTCCGAACCCGACTTCGTGATCCGCCAGATCAGCGCCAACGTAACGCAGCTGATGGGCCATGATGCCAACCGACTGTTGGGGCAGACGCTGGACGAACTGTTCGGGTCGAAACAAGCCGAAGCCATCCGTGACGCCTGTCGCGTCGAGGCAGGAGACGACAACGCCCCTCTGGAAATCCTGGTGAACCAGCAGCGTTTCGACGCCCTGGTCCATCGCCATCAGGGTGTCCTGATCGTCGAAATGGAGCAACACCTGAGCGACTACCGCCCCGAAGGCGTCAACGGGGAGGCCAACATGGGCCGCATGCTGCAGCGTCTGCAAGGCGCGAAAACCCTCCAAGCCCTGTACGACATCAGCGTTCGGGAAATCCAGGCCATGACCGGCTACGATCGCGTGCTGATTTATCGCTTCGAAGAAGAAGGCCATGGGCAGGTCATTGCCGAAACCAGCGCGCCCTCGATGGAACTCTATAAAGGACTGTTCTTCCCGGCATCGGATATTCCCGAGCAGGCCCGTGAGCTGTATCGCACCAACTGGTTGCGAATCATCCCCAACGCCGATTACACGCCGGTACCGCTGGTTCCCGAGCTGCGTCCCGATACGCAGACGCCGTTGGATTTGAGCTTTGCAACCCTGCGCAGTGTTTCGCCGATCCACCGGCAATACATGAAGAACATGGGGGTGCTGTCCTCCATGAGCATCTCGCTGATGGATGGTGAACGCTTATGGGGGTTGATCAGTTGCGGCAACCGTCAGCCCCTGCTTGTCCCCCATGAGATGCGCAAAGCCTGCCAGACCATCGGCCAGGTGCTGTCGCTGCAGATCAGTGCCATGGAGGCCCTGGCGCTGAGCCGCCAACGAGACGCCAAGCTTGACGATCTCGACATACTGGCCAAAGCCATGGCCGAGTCCAGCGATAACGTCTTCGACGGTTTGTCCCACGAACCACATCGCTTGATGGATCTGACCGGGGCCAGCGGAGTCGCGATTTTCGAAGACAACAAGCTGCACCGTCACGGCCGGTGTCCTGAACCGGAGCAGATCCGGGCGCTGCACCAATGGATTCTTGAAAGCGGTCAACCGGTATTCTCCCACCATCAGTTGGGCAGCGTTTACTCGCCAGCCCTGGGTTACCAGGACGTGGCAAGCGGTGTGCTGGCAATTCACCTGCCCAAGCCAGTGGAAAACGGCGTGTTGTGGTTTCGGCCCGAAGTGAAGGAAACCATCCATTGGAGCGGTGACCCGCAAAAACCCTTGGACCTGGAAGACAGCAACACCGGCTTGCGCCTGCGACCCCGGACGTCCTTCGAAATCTGGAAAGTCGAAATGGCCGGCATCAGCGCCAAATGGAGCCATGGCGACCTCTTCGCCGCCAACGACCTGCGGCGTTCGGCCCTGGAAAACGATCTGGCCCGGCAGGTGCTCAAGGAACGTCAGGCCGTGCAAGCTCGCGATGAGCTGGTGGCAGTGGTTTCCCATGACCTGCGCAGTCCGATGACGGCCATCTCCATGCTCTGCGGCATGATGCAGAAGTCCTTCAGCTCCGACGGCTCCCACAGTTCGAAGCGAATTGCCTCGGCCATCGATACCATGCAACAGGCGACCAGCCGCATGAACGCGCTGCTGGAGGACCTGCTCGATACCTCGCGTATTGACGCCGGGCGTTACACCATCAATCCCCAGCCGATGGAAGTCAGCCAGATATTCGACGACGCCTGCTCGCTCCTGACACCGCTGGCCAACGCCAAGGCCATCGATATCTCGTTCCACGCCGAACCCGACCTGAAAATCAAGGCTGACCCCGAGCGATTGTTCCAAGTGCTGTCCAACTTGATTGGAAACGCCATCAAGTTCACACCCCAAGAAGGTGTCATTGGCATCAGCGCGATGTCGATGGGCGATGAAATCGTGTTCAGCGTCCGCGATTCCGGCCAAGGCATCGCGCCGGAGCAGTTGCCTCATATTTTTGATCGCTATTGGACAATCAAGGAAGGCAACCCCAACGGCACCGGACTGGGGTTGTACATTTCCAAGGGGATTGTCCAGGCCCATGGCGGTAAACTGCACGCCGAAAGCCAGCCGGGCAAGGGCAGCGAATTCCGCTTTACCGTGCCGAGAGTCAACTGAGCCAGGCATCACTTTTTAACGAATTGGAAACCGAAGCCCGATGGCCTCATTGAACAAGCAGCAAAAGCGCGCCAAACGCGCAAAGGACAAAGCCAAGCAGATCCGCATGACCGGTCGCAAAGCGATTCCGATGTACGGTGATCCGGCCTACGCCACCGCACAGCCACCCGTTTATGTATTGGAGTTGTTCGCCAAACTGCGCGAAGCCGAGGCTATAGGTCGAAGCGAATTGCTCGACACACTGCTGTCGTCCCTGAGCGTGATGATCACTGAACGTCCAGGTCTGTTGGACCTGAAGAACGCTGAAAACGAAAGCATGGCAGCCACCAACCTGGCCGCCGACATGCTGGTGGACTACCGCATGTGGGCCGATGATATGGATCGTGAAACGGCCCAGCGCTGGCTCAGCACCCCGGAATTCATCAAGGACTTCAGCGAGGCGCTGGACCGCTATCGCCAGTCAATGGAAGGCCCCGCCAGCGAATAAGCCGCTCGGCTATTCGTCGCCATCCCAATGAAACACCAGGTTACGAACGGCGCCGCTGTCTACATCAGCGGTGTCGCGGCGCTCCTCGCCGTTACGCGTCGCCACGACCTTGTACTTGCCCGGCGGTAGCTGCACATATACCAGCGGGCCCGCGTCCTCAAGCGTCAACAGCGTTTGTCCCGACGCATTCTGGACAGTGACGTCTACGTCCGGGATGTATTTGCTCTCAGGCCCGACCGAAAACGTCATGTGCAGGTTGTAACCCTGTGCCTGCCCGATGGCACGCGCTTCATCCTCACCGATGCCACCAGACAGATAAGTAATGCCGTTCTGCTGGAGCGGTTGGACTTGCACGCCTGAGTTGTCGATGGGCGCGAGGTTGGTGGCATTGAGTGTGATGGGCAGCAACAGCGCGCCCAATGCGATGAGAGGCAATATAAAGAAATGGATGGGCTTCATGGCGAGGACTCCAGTGATGGAAACGGCTCACATGAGTTCTCTTTTGATTGTGGTTATGTGCCTGGGTTTAGATTCATTGGGACTTACCAGAAGTGCCAGTTTTTCTAATGCGGCTACGCTCATCCGATTAACCCTTCCCACCCCAACCCAAAGCTGGCACCATCGCGCCTTTTTTTACGCAACTCCCCCAGGCTTTTCGTCGGTAAACGGAGTCAAACGACCGTTCGGTTGTTGATGGCGCGACAGTCTGCTGCGCCGATGCGACAACCTGCCACGCATCATCGGTTTACCACCCGCAACGCTGTTGGCGACCATTCGGACGCATGCTAGCTTGGCCGCCTCGCCAGGAAGGCCGCCAACAGCAAGGGAGCACATATCATGAGGACCGCACATGGCCCAGGCCACGCCCGCGCTTGAAATCCGCAACCTGCACAAACGCTACGGACAGCTGGAGGTGCTCAAGGGCGTCTCGCTGACCGCCCGCGACGGCGATGTGATCTCGATCCTGGGTTCGTCCGGATCCGGTAAGTCCACATTCCTGCGCTGCATCAATTTGCTGGAGAACCCCAACCAGGGCCAAATTCTGGTGGCTGGGGAAGAGCTCAAACTCAAGCCTGCGAAAAACGGTGAGTTGGTGGCCGCCGACGGCAAACAGATCAATCGTATGCGCAGCGAGATCGGTTTTGTGTTTCAAAACTTCAATCTCTGGCCGCACATGAGTGTGCTCGACAACATCATCGAAGCCCCACGCCGCGTGCTCGGCCAGAGCAAGGCCGAAGCCGTCGAAGTGGCCGAGGCCCTGCTGGCCAAGGTCGGCATCGCCGACAAGCGCCACGCCTACCCTGCCGAATTGTCCGGCGGCCAGCAGCAGCGTGCGGCCATCGCACGTACCCTGGCGATGCAGCCCAAAGTGATTCTATTCGATGAGCCCACCTCCGCCCTTGACCCGGAAATGGTCCAGGAAGTACTCAATGTGATCCGCGCCCTGGCCGAGGAAGGCCGTACCATGCTGCTGGTGACCCATGAAATGGGCTTCGCCCGCCAGGTTTCCAGCGAAGTGGTATTCCTTCATCAGGGCCTGGTCGAGGAACAGGGATCGCCACAGCAGGTCTTCGAAAACCCGCTTTCGGCGCGCTGCAAACAATTCATGTCCAGCAACCGCTAACGGAGCACTACATATGCAGATCTACAAGAAGTTTCTCCTGGCCGCAGCCGCCGGCCTGGTGTTCTCGGCTAACGTCATGGCGGATGGAAAGCTGCGCATGGGCATCGAAGCCGCCTACCCACCGTTCAACAACAAGGACGCCAGCGGCCAGGTCGTGGGCTTCGACAAGGACATCGGCGATGCCTTGTGCGCGAAGATGAAAGTCGAATGCGAAGTGGTGACCTCCGACTGGGACGGCATCATCCCTGCCCTGAACGCCAAGAAGTTCGATTTCCTGATCTCCTCACTGTCGATCACCGACGAGCGCAAGCAGGCCGTGGACTTCACCGACCCGTACTACTCCAACAAATTGCAGTTCATCGCGCCGAAAAACGTCGAGTTCAAAACCGATAAAGACTCGCTCAAGGGCAAAATCATTGGCGCACAGCGAGCCACCCTGGCTGGCACCTGGCTGGAAGATGAACTGGGCAGCGACATCACCGCCAAGCTCTACGACACTCAGGAAAACGCCTACCTGGACCTGACCTCCGGCCGCGTCGACGCGATCCTGGCGGACAAATACGTCAACTACGACTGGCTCAAGACCGACGCCGGCCGTGCTTACGAATTCAAGGGCGATCCTGTCGTGGAAAGTGACAAGATCGGTATCGCCGTGCGCAAGGGTGACCCACTGCGCGACAAGCTCAATGCCGCATTGAAGGAAATCGTGGCCGACGGCACCTATAAAAAGATCAACGACAAGTACTTCCCGTTCAACATCTATTGATGCTGACGTGCCCGGCCGGTGCTGCACCGCAGCATCGGCCCTTAGCAAAGCCTGCCGCGATATGAACACACACCCATGATGATCGATCTCTACGGATTCGGCCCGGCGCTCGCCGCCGGCGCGCTGATGACCGTCAAGCTGGCGCTCTCGGCCCTGTGCCTGGGGCTGTTGCTCGGCCTGCTCGGCGCCCTGGCCAAGACTTCCCCGTACAAGCCATTGCAGTGGCTGGGCGGCACTTACTCGACACTGGTCCGCGGTGTCCCGGAGCTGCTCTGGGTGCTGCTGATCTATTTCGGCTCCGTCAACCTGATGCGTGCATTGGGCGAACATTTCGGCAATCCCGACCTCGCCCTCGATGCCTTCGCCGCCGGCGTGATTGCCTTGGGGATGTGCTTTGGCGCTTACGCCACGGAAGTGTTTCGCGGCGCTATCCTGGCGATTCCCAAGGGCCACCGTGAAGCGGGTGTGGCGCTGGGCCTGTCGAAATGGCGGATCTTCACCAGATTGATCCTGCCGCAGATGTGGCGCATTGCCCTGCCCGGCCTGGGCAACCTGTTCATGATCCTGATGAAAGACACCGCACTGGTCTCGGTGATCGGCCTGGAAGAAATCATGCGCCACGCGCAAATCGGCGTGACCGTGTCCAAGCAACCGTTCACCTTCTACATGGTGGCCGCCTTCATGTACCTGGGCCTGACGATCCTGGCCATGGCCGGCATGCATTTGCTGGAACGACGCGCCGCCCGCGGCTTTGCCAGGAGCACCCAATGAACTGGGAAGTTATCATCAAGTGGCTGCCGAAGCTGGCCCAGGGCGCGACCCTGACGCTGGAGCTGGTGGCCATTGCCGTGCTCGCCGGCCTGCTGCTGGCGATTCCGCTGGGCATCGCCCGCTCTTCCCGGCTGTGGTACGTACGAGCGCTGCCCTACGCCTATATCTTCTTTCTCCGTGGCACGCCACTGCTGGTCCAACTGTTCCTCGTCTACTACGGACTGGCGCAATTCGATGCCGTGCGCAGCAGCGCTTTCTGGCCTTACCTGCGGGACCCGTTCTGGTGCGCTACGGCTACCATGACGCTGCACACTGCCGCCTACATCGCCGAAATCCTGCGAGGTGCAATCCAGGCCATCCCGCGTGGCGAGATCGAGGCCGCTCGAGCCCTGGGCATGTCGCGGCCCAAGGCGCTGTTTTACATCATCCTGCCCCGTGCCGCGCGAATCGGCCTGCCGGCCTACAGCAACGAGGTGATCCTGATGCTCAAGGCCAGCGCCCTGGCAAGCACCGTGACCCTGCTGGAGCTTACCGGCATGGCCCGCACGATCATTGCCCGGACTTACTTGCCGGTGGAGATCTTCTTCGCGGCCGGCATGTTTTATCTATTGATGGCATTCCTGCTGGTACAAGGCTTCAAGCAGCTGGAGCGCTGGTTGCGCGTCGATGCCTGCCAAGGGCGCTGACAATGGCGTTCTGACGGGCGAGATACTGCTCGCCCGCTTCACGGCGCTGGATGCTTTTCTTACAGCGCATCAGGCACTGTGGAAACCACGTCCATTCACTTATCTGCAACTGCCCTGGGAAAGCGCCTACCCGGAATTGGCCCAATGGCTACGCCAGCGTTCGCTGGAGGATGCGGAACACGACCACCATCAGCCATGGCTCATTGAGGACGCGCCAGCGCCCTTCTGCGAACTGGCGACCATGTCCCGGACACTGAGTACGGTCGCGGAACTGCCAGCCAACACACTGGAAGCGCCCGCTCATCGCCTCAACGTCAATGTTCCCGGCCGCAAATGGCAGCAGATCGAGGCCTTCGCCAGCCGTCTGCACTTCGCCAGCGAACCGACCCACTGGCTGGACTGGTGCGCGGGCAAAGGCCACCTCGGTCGGCGCCTACTGCGTGGCGAACAACAACTGACCTGCCTGGAATACAACCCGTTCCTGGTCGCCGGCGGCCAGCAACTGAGCCAACGCCATCAGTTGCCAGCCACGCATCTGCAGCGAGACGTCCTGGCGGCGGATGCCGTTCAGGCGATCCGACCTGAACACACGCCGGTGGCGTTGCATGCCTGCGGCGAGCTGCATGTACGACTGATGCACTTGGCGAATGCCGCCGGCTGTGCACAACTGGCGATTGCGCCGTGCTGTTATAACCGCATCAGCACCGAGCATTACCAAGCACTGTCCGACGCCGCCAAGGGCTCTGCCCTACAATTGTCCCTCGACGATCTCAGCCTGCCGATGACCGAAACCGTCACCGCCGGCGCTCGCGTACGACGGCAACGAGACCAGTCCATGGCTTGGCGCCTGGGCTTCGATCTGCTGCAACGTCAACTTCGCGGCAGTGTCGACTACTTGCCCACGCCGTCCTTACCCAGCGTTTGGCTGGAAAAATCCTTCGCCCAATACTGCATTGATCTGGCCGCGCTCAAAGACTTATCCACAGTCGACTCGCCTGATTGGGTTGCGCTGGAAGCAGCTGGCTATCAACGCCTGGCCGAGGTGCGTAATCTGGAACTGGTCCGAGGCCTATTCCGACGGCCGCTTGAGCTTTGGCTGGTGCTGGACCGGGCACTTTTCCTAACGCAAAAAGGCTACGACGTACGCCTCGGCACGTTCTGCGAAACGCCGCTGACACCGAGGAATCTGATGCTACTGGCAGAGCGTTGCCGAGACGAAACACCCTGTGGATAACTCTGTTGATGAAATAAACCTGGATCCAAGAATTCCGCGATTTTCCTGACCGCTCCTTGGCTGGTCATTTTTTGTTCACATGGATAAAAAACCATGAAAACAGGCATTTGCGACGAAATGAGAAAGTCGTCACAAAAATCTACCAGTTGCCACCTGCCCCGCCCATCCCGTTGTGCATAAGCGCCCAAGCAAAACGACATAACCGCCGATTTCAGTGCTGGTCCGCGTCAGTAATTGCGTCCAACCCGCCCGTGCTATACAACAAGCCGCACGTATCCTGATTGACACATGCCAACGCACTCAAGGACCGGTCGTGACGTTCATTTCCTACGCACAAAATTTCGAAGACATACGTCTGTGGCGCGCCCTTCAGTCGGTGCAAAACGGCTTTTACCTCGACGTCGGCGCCAACCATCCGACAGACGACTCCGTTACCCGCGCCTTTTATGACCATGGCTGGTGTGGGATCAACATCGAACCGGTGTCGGCTTACTACGATGCGCTCTGCCAGGAGCGCCCCAACGACATCAACCTGCAATGCGTGGCCGGCGAAAACGCCGAAAGCCTGACCTTCTACACCATTGCCGACACGGGCTTATCCACCGTAGAAGCCAGCGTCGCCCAGCAACACCGCGACGCAGGCATGGATGTGCGCGAACAGACCGTCCTGTCCCGTACCCTGGCCTCGATCTGCGAACAATACGCCTCGGACCGCCCCATCCATTTTCTGAAAATCGACGTCGAAGGCCACGAAGAAACTGTGCTGCGGGGCATGGATTTCACCCGCTGGCGTCCCTGGATCATCCTGATCGAAACCCCATGGGCCCGCGACCAGACCTGGGAAACCCTCGTCACCGATGCCGGCTATCAGTCCATCCTGTTCGACGGCATCAACACCTACTACCTCGCCGAAGAGCACCTGGCCCTGAAACCTGCCTTCGACATTCCCCCATGCAACCTCGATGGTTTCCGGTTTTGCAAAGGTCACAAATTCAGCCATCCCCTCAGCGACACCGAACAGCAACTCGCCACCGCCCTGCAACGCGCCGAAGAGGCCGAAGCCCAACTGGCAGCCATCCAGAACAGCCTCACCTGGCGAGCCCTGCGCAAATTACGCCACCTCCTGCCCCACCCCTTGCCACGGCTCATGCAAAAATAGTCAGAATTCAGGGGTTTACAGAAATCCCCCAATGGCTATAATCGTCGCCCACACGCCGGTATAGCTCAGTTGGTAGAGCAACTGACTTGTAATCAGTAGGTCCCGGGTTCGATTCCTGGTGCCGGCACCACATTAGGCTCCACTGCATTCTACCGAATGCTCTGGAAGCCCCGAAAACCCGCCCTTTGGCGGGTTTTTTCGTTCCAGAACCCTCCGTCGGGATCCAACAAAATCCCCCTTCCCCGAGGGTATGTTAGGGGTACTGCGATTTCCCGGTCAGGAGCGCGTACCCCATGCACGTCTAGCGATCCCCCTCAGCGACCTGCAATGCCGCACGGCCAAAACCCGCGAACGCGCCTACAAACTGTTCGACGGCGGCGGCATGTACCTTTTCGTCAAACCCAATGGCGTGAAGACCTGGCGCTTGAAGTACACCAAGCCCAGCGGCAAGGAAGGTACGCTCATCATCGGCAATTACCCCATCGTTACCCTTTCCGTCGCACGACGTAAGCGAGATGAAGCCAAGGCGTTGCTGCTCGACAACCTCGACCCAATGGAAGAAAAGAAGAAGGCCAAGATCGTAGCCCAACGGGCGGCACTGCTTTTCGAAACCGTTGCTCTGGAGTGGCACGCCGACATGTCCCGTCGCTGGACCGAAGGCCACGCAAAAACCGTGATGAGCCGACTGCGTACCCACGTCTTCCCGCTGATCGGCCAACGACCCATCGCTGAACTCGATACCCATGACCTGCTCGAGATCACCCAGCGCATCAAGGAACGCGGCACCATGGATGTGGCGTTAAGGGTACAGAACTACTTATCCACCATCATGCGCGGGGCCAAAAGGGCTCGGCAGATCACCATGAATCCTGCACTGGATCTGGCAGGCTCGATTCACGCGCCGCGCACAGTCCATCGCCCCGCCCTATCCCTCAACCGCCTACCCGAACTGCTACAACGCATCGACAACTACAACGGTCGCGAGCTGACGCGCCTTGCCGTCCTGTTGACGTTGCATGTATTCGTCCGCTCCAGCGAACTACGCTTCGCTCGATGGAGTGAGTTCGACCTTCAACGCGCCATGTGGGAAATCCCCGATACGCGCGCACCGATTGAAGGGGTACGCAACTCCACACGCGGGACCAAAATGAACGGCGACATTCAAATGGTTCCGCTATCGCCGCAGGTCATCGAAATACTGGAGCGCCTGCGCAGCCTCAGTCGCTTTTCAGAGTTGGTGCTACCGGGAGACCATAAGTACTGGAAGCCCATGTCCGAGAACACGGTGAACACCATGCTCCGCAACGTCGGCTATGACACCAGCAAGGACGTGTGCGGCCACGGCTTCAGGACCATGGCCTGTAGCGCCCTACTGGAGTCCGGGTTATGGACCGACGCAGCTATCGAAAGACAAATGAGCCATAAGGAACGTAACCGCGTGCGCGCCGCTTATATCCACAGGGCCGAATTCCTCGAACAGCGCAGGCTAATCATGGCGTGGTGGAGCAACTACATCGACGCCAACCGCCATGGGCATGTGACCCCCCACGAATTCGCTCACCCAGTCGGCGACAACATCACGGCCCTACAAAATAGCCGTGGCGCATCCAAACGTGGGTAAGCCAATGAGATCACCGCAGTCCGCCCTTCCACGCGGGTCCATCCAAGCGGGGCTGCAAAGCCGCCCTGCTTGGATGGACCTCATTTAAAAATCTAAAGCTCACGCAAACTGTCTGTGGAAAACTATTGATTTCCACTGGTGGATAATTTCATCCACAGCCGCAGAACTCCCGAAAATTGGAGTCTTGACCCGAATTATCCACAGGCGTAGAAAAGATCGGGCAAAGCGCTGTCGTCGACAGCAACCCAAGTAGCCAGAACCTTTAAGGCTACGCCACACGGTGGTGGTTCTCCCAAAGTGCGATTAGCGTCCGGCGGCTCGCACGGTCACAGCGATGTGATGGATGCCTACTTTTACCAGTGTGCCCACTGCGGCAACTCATCCCCTTTCATAGCTGCCCTGCAGCAACCTATCCGCTTGGCCATTTCCTTGCGCCAACCTGCGCCCGTCTCTTTCTTCCGGAAAGAGACGGGCGCTCCTACCGCTGCTGCAGCCCACCTCGTATAAGGCTTTGCGGCAATTCCCTCTGTGACAATCGGCGTGACAAACACCGAAGTCACCAGCAACAGCGATGCAGATGATGGTGCCGCAGCCCACGGAATGGACTGCACCTGACTGACAGTCAGGCACGCCCCGGTCATCGCCTCACTGCCTTCACCCGACCCAGGATCTCGCCGCGCCGGTCTCGTCAGCCAGTGCAGCCTCCACCCGCCCACTTCCTCGGAAGTGTTCAGGAGGCCAGATCATGAGATGCCCAAGCTCTCGGTCATAAAGAGCCGCCAGTCCCGCGCTAGTGGACAACCCTCACAGGTCGCAGGGGCCTTTATCCCTGATAACACTCAACATTCTTGGCGGGATGACGTGGGGCGAGGGTCGGAGAAAAATGAGGCGAACGACATGGCATGGTGCGTAGAAGCGATGGCAGAGGTTTTCTACCACGGCATGTAATTGAGCGACGCAATACGACAAGTGACGCAGAGTACGCTTGCTGGTGAGCCACACGGGTGTAGCAATGTCGTTACGATGAGAGGATTAGCGTAATTGAGTCGATGCAGACTGGAAGAGGTGTGCCGGCGCATCACGCAGCGGACCGCACCATACACAGCTCATTCCACCGGGCATCATAAAGGATGGCAGAATGCTGGCCAGTAGCACCTCTCAAGGCTATGATCCGATAACCCTTATTACCAGTCAGGCTGAACCAGTTGGCGATTACACATTGGGTCGTCGAGTTCTAAATGTGGAAACCAAATAACTAGCTCTAACTAAAACTTAACGAAGTCAAGGAAGAATACAATTGAGCAGTTTAGAAAACTCATCACTTTACGTCTCAGTAGATGAATTAGACTACCAATCCTGCATTGACGTAATCGAGCATACTGAAACAATTGATGAAGCTAAAGCAAACGTGCGGATTCATCATCTGAAGTTTGATGGAAATGGTAGGCCAATGTCCAAGGCCCTTGCGGAGTTACTATACCAATACATCATTGACTATTGTATAGCGTCTAAAAACAGGCCTGACACTCTGACAAATAGACAGTCAGCACAACTAACAAAAGAAGCACGGAAATTATTCAGACATCCAGAAACCTCAGAAGATGACCCTGATAAAACTGGCGAGGCTGGTGAGACTCTTCTTTTCTTCTTAACAGAAGCAATTCTCAAAGCGCCTCAAATCGTCGCAAAAATGGAACTAAAAACGAATAGACGGCTAGAGTCAAATGGCTCCGATGGCATTCATATGCGGTGGTGCGAAGAAGATCAGTTAGTTGACTTTTATTTCGGCGAATCGAAACTGTACAGCTCTATTGATGGAGCCATTACATCCGCCCTAAAAAGCATCAATGAATTCCATGATAAAGAAATTTATAAACATGAATTCACAATGATAACAAAGCACTTCAAATATGCCGACGACAATACAAAAAATGCAGTGGTTGACTTGATTAAGCTAGGCGAACCCGGCCCTGGAGCTCGAATAAACCATGCATGCCTGATCGGTTACAACTGGAAAGAATATCAAAACCTTCATAAAGTCAAGCAATGCGATCTATCCAGTCAGTTCCGCGAAATTTTGCTTACCGAGAGCAAAAACATTTCCAAAGTACTTAACACGAAATTTAAAGGCTTTGAAAAAAAACATCTTAACTTTGAGGTTTTTTTCTTACCTTTCCCATCTGTCCAGCAGTTTCGCGATGAATTCAATGCAGCCCTGGACTAAATCATGAATATTGCCGAACAGTTCCAACCTCAAATAGAAAAACTTTACAAACTAAACATAGAGTCTCTGCTGCCAGTTCCAGATAGCCCAGCCAGTATTACGGAGCATGAGATTAAAAAACTCATCGGCGTGTCATCTGCGCTTTCCCTATCCGAAGACCCCAAAGACTTAATTTTAGCTTACGAGATAATGAGCAGACTCCTAGAGTCTAGCAAAGAGTCCGCTTTTGACATAACCCCCGCCGCAGACATAATACTTTCCAGACTAGGGAATTTCCCTGGGCGCACACTGCTTCGCAATCGTTATTCAGATGATGAACAACCTAGCATTCCAATTTCACTAGCACTGGAAAGAGTTGCTCGCGAAGCCGAGAACTCAACCAGCGACGGAATACTTTTAACAGACTTTCAATACAAACTTTTAGCAGCCCTACAAAAGCAATCATCTCTAAGCGTCTCCGCACCTACTTCAGCGGGGAAATCGTTCATCCTAAACATAGAGTTAGCCCGCCGACTAAAATCCTGCACAGAAAAAGCCGTTGTGTATATAGTCCCAACACGAGCCTTGATAAGTGAAGTTTCGAGCCGCATCCGGCAAACAATTCAGCGCGAGAACATAGACGATACCACGGTTCGGACCGCACCTTTTCCGCTGGAAATAGAATCAAAATTTAAAAGCATTGTTTATGTACTCACACCAGAAAGACTTTTAACTCTCCTAAAACCAAAAAACAACACACAAAAAATCTCCACGCTAATAGTAGATGAGGCGCATGAGATTCAGAAAGGGAATCGAGGCATTGTGTTGCATAACGCGATTGAGATCGCGCTATCTAAACACCCTAAAACATCGCTCATGTTTGCTAGCCCCCTCATTAAAAACCCTGGATACCTACTAAGCTTATTTAATCGCAACGACAATGGCCAGTTTTTTACAGAAACGATATCGCCAGTATCACAAAACATCTTATTAGTATCTGAAGTAAACAGAAAGCCAAACATGGTTAACGTTTCGCTGCTTACGGACAAGTTTGAAATTGCAATTGGAGAGCGTAATTTAAGCTTTCGATTTAGAGATAGCATTTTCAAACAAAGAGCGAACTTAGCCTATGCGATTACGAAGAACGACGACTCGACGATAATATTTGCAAACGACCCTAGCGATGCTGAAAAAATAGCACTCGAACTTTCCAAGCTCAACAATAGCTTCGAACCCAGCAACAACATAAAAGAATTTATCAGCTTCATTAAAGGGGAAATCCACGAAGAGCACGGACTGATAAATAGTCTTCAAAATGGCGTAGCGTTCCACTATGGGGATATCCCTTCTATTGTAAGAGCTGGCATTGAAGACCTGTTTCGGTCTGGAGAAATAAAATATATATGCTGCACCAGCACCTTATTGCAAGGAGTCAATCTTCCTGCGAAGCATATTGTAATTGAAAATCCATATAGCGGCACAAAACCGATGCTGCGATCCGACTTCTTAAATCTGGCAGGTAGAGCCGGAAGACTTCTTCAAGAGTTCCACGGCAACATTTGGTGTATCAGACCTAAAAGTTGGGCCGACGAGTCCTATCAGGGCGATACTCTACAAGAAATCAAATCATCCATGGCTAAAATAATGGACGATGGGGGCACGATTATCCAAGAGCTTATAAAGCGTTCTCTGACTGACGAAAAAGATAAAGAGGTGGCTGAAGCTGGATTCAGCAAGCTTTTTCATGAAAGCATGGCATCGAACGATGAACAACTGATAGACAAGTACAGCACCTCAGATACAGCAGACACTTTCAGCGAAAACTTAATTCATATAAGATCACTTGAGATCACGCTCCCTTATGAAACACTCGAAGCTCATCGCTCGTTGAGACCAGATCATCTCCAAAACCTATACAATCATATAGCTGGAGTATTGAGCATTGACCATCTTTCGCTTTTACACCCGTTCGAAGCTGGCGGAAAAGAAAGAATGTCAAATGCTATCGATCTCGTTTGTCGTCACTTCTCATGGGATGCACCTATAGATTCTATAAAATATAGGAATCTTATATGCAATCTCGCACACGACTGGGTTACAGGAAAATCCATTGGATCAATACTCAGAGATCGCGTGAATTTTGTTCGCAGAGACGACGACAACAAGAAAAGCGCCTCAACAATAATCAGAGAAACACTGAAAGTTATCGAAAGCGCAATCAGATTTAGGCTTGTTAAGTACCTTAGCGCATATGAAGACATCTTAGAGCTAGCATTGCTGGAAAGAGGATTTTCAAAAGACGACGCTCAGCAAGCCCCATACCACACTTTCTTAGAGTTTGGTTCTTGTAACCGAGTCGAGCTAGGCCTGATGTCTCTAGGCTTTTCGCGGTTTACAGCACTTCGCTTAAAAAAAATAATTGGAAACACAGACGCAGTAGATGTAGAAGACTACTTGGAGATTCTCTCTACAATAAATATTAACTCCATGGACCTTCCGAAACTATGCCTAAACGAGTTTAGAAGCATCATAGGGAAATAATTAAAATTACTCCTTCGGGCCGTAGCGGCCTAAAAACTGAGTCACATCCTCATTAGGATACTAATGGGGATAGACTCACTCATACCTCAATTAAAAAGTATTGTATTTCATAGGCTTAAACTTATTTTCGACTCCTGGTGCCGCACCATACAAAACAAGCCCTCGCAGAAATGCGAGGGCTTTGTTGTTTATGGCACCTCCAACCTGTGGGAGCGAGCCTGCTCGCGATGAGGCCGTCAAATTCACTGACGATCTGCCGGCCAAGACGGGGCTGCGCCTCTTAGGTCACAACCTCAACCAAACAACATCTTTTGCCAATGATCCTCACCCACAATGGCAATCGATGAACCCGCCTCTCGCAGCTCCACGGCCTTTATAATCTTCGTTCCGTAGGTACTGTGGCGCCACTGCTCATTACCCACGCTGCCAACCACTAGGTAATGCACTTTCTTACTCACGGCTCCGCCAATCAAACCACCCCGTTCCTCGACTAACACCTGACAGTCCTTACGCGGCCCAAAGGCCATGACACCGGTAAATACAAACATCCGGCCGTCCCATACCAGATCAGGGGCCGGTGAATTGAATGGAAGGTCGGTAGAAGCAATGGGGAGCGTTTCGCCGGCCTTCGCACGCTCGATGCCCACGCCAGAAAAGCTACGCAGGATGTTAAGCAGCTCAAGAGACTCATCCGGGTCCAGAGCGTCGTCCTGAAGCATGGACGCCAGACGTGAATAAAGCAGATTGATCACCGGGTCGTTGAGATGCGCGAGATTGTTCTCCAGCCATTGCTTCAGAAAAGTCGCCTCAGAGGTGTTTACGACGCCGTCCGCGGTAATCCCTGCTGCCAATCCCACCAAGGCGTCGGCGGCACGTCGATCAATACGGGCGCTGTGGAAGAATTTACTGTTTTCGAATTCATTGTGCAGGTCCATGGCGGGGGTGTCCTTAGGGGGTGGGTTGGCTCGATACTTTGTGGAAATGTAGTAATCAAAACTAGCATTCCTTTGCGCGGGTACTCGACTCTTTAAGCAGCAAAATAAATCAGCAGCAAAATAAATCCGTCCCCTTTTTGCACGTCCCCTTTTTGCATGTGTGGGAGCGAGCCTGCTCGCGATTAGGCCGTTAAATCCACTCATGATTTGCCGGATCAATGCCCTGCGAGCACGCTCAGTCCGCGCCCAAATCTGCGTGCTCCAGTACCCGTTACCGTTACAATTTCACCTCACCCTTAAGTTGACGACCTTCTTCAGCTACCTATAATGCACCCCAACACACCCGCCAAGCCTAGGTTGACCCAGTCAGCAAGCTCAAATCGTGCGGGTTTTTTTTGCCTGGAGAAAACTACATGAGGCCCTTCGACAAGCCGGCTCTCAGCGTAGAACAGCAATTGGAACTGCTAAAGCAACGAGGCCTGCACGTCGCCAACGACGAACGGGCCATGCGTTTTCTCGAAGTGGTCACGCTGTTTCGTCTGAGCCCCTACATGCGTCCCTTCCAGGAGACAGACGCTGAACACACCTTCAAGCCCGGCAGCACGCTCAAAGCAGTCGTCGACATCTACCGCTTCGATGGTTCGTTGCGACGCATAACCATGAATGCCATCGAACGTGTCGAAGTCGCCATACGAGCGACTATCAGCAATCACATGTGCCCTAAATATGGGCCCGACTGGATTGCTGACGCGTCGGCCTTCTCCTCGTCATACGCCCATCTCGATCTGTTGCGTCCCTTGCGGGAGCAATTGAATAAGGAGCGCAACAAACTGAGGCGTGAGATTGAGCGCATAAAAAATGGCCGACAGGCCGAAGGGCTCCAGCAGCAGCGCATAGAAAACCGCATGCGCGATAACTATTTTCGATATTACGGAGCGACCTATGCTCACCCTGAGTTGCCGCCTGCTTGGGCGATTCTGGAAGAGCTCAGCCTTGGGACGGTATCTACTCTCTTCAATGCCATAGGTAGAAGTGCCGATAAGAAAGCTATCGCCGCCAGATTCAATCTGCCCTTCGACGTATTGGCCTCTTGGCTGCACACCTTGACTTTCATTCGAAATTGCTGCGCCCATCATTCTCGACTCTGGAACCGAGAGCTCTCGATTCGACCAGCCTTGCCCAAAGAGTGGGTCGTCCCAAATGCACCTGTCGGCCGGCCCCAGCCTAAGCAGCGCCTCTACATCGTATTGACAATGTTGGCCTACCTAACCGACTTGATCAGTCCAGACAGTCAGTGGAAGCTTCGCTTGGCCGAAATCATGGACCAGCAGGAACTGGCTTATTTGAGGCTCATGGGATTTCCCAATGAGTGGAAACGCCAGCAACAATGGTGCTTGGAATAAGAAGCTAGAAGTGCGGGTTTCATTCTCACTCTCCCATCTCAATAGCCACCAAACTGCCTGAACCGGACACGCCAGCATCGCGCCACGATTGCAGCTTAGCCACTTGCCCGCTACGCTTCGGAGGTCGCTGCCAATTCAGCGACCGGGCGTAGGAAACCCGAAGTAATCAAGGCGCAGCAAATGCGCCCCGCTTATTATTGCAGGCGCTTTTTTTGTGTCTGCGATAATGCTTCATGGCGGCTGTGCGCGGGACACCTTCGGGTGTGCCGGGTACCTTGATTCCCGGTTTTCCTACCCCGTGCATGGCCGCCACCCAATCCCGTAGGAAAGGACGGTTGCGGCTCTCATAGTCAAGGAGCCAGACAATGCCAAACCCGCAAGACTTAAAAACCGTAGGCCTAACCCCCTTCTCGTTCCACTCCGACCGACCACTCTTTCGTGTCAACAGCGGCGTCCCTATCGGCGAAGCCCTATCCCATGCCTCCGATCTACTCCACGTCGCCAAGCTTCTGGCCGAAGACGCCGCGATGATTCGCGACACGGATCGCTATGCCTGGGCGTCGTGCTATTTGCAGGACATGAGCAAGGCCGTTATTGATGATGTGGTGAAGGTGCTGGAAACGCCGGGGAGTTACTCCGCTTAGGTGCGAGGTAGGGCGGCGCTGCTCAGTTGGGCGAGCAGCGTTGCGTCTGAGAGTCCTGTGAGCGCGGGTGAAGAAGGGCTGCTTCGCACCCCAGCGGGAGCAAGCTCCCTCGCCACGGGGAGTTACGGTGCATTCAGTAAAAAGTCGTTCGTCCGTCGATATCGCGACCCGCTACTTTCGCAAGAAATCCAGAATCGCTCCGCTGGTAGCCTCTGCTTTTTCTTCGAGCACCCAATGCCCAGTGTTTTGCAGGATCAGAGAATGAGGCTGCGTAGTAATGTGCTGTACCTGTTCGGACAACGTCTTGCCTCGTGAGTGATCCCCGCCAATGGTGAGCACCGGGATGGTCAGTTTGTTTTCGGCGAACGCCTGGTTGTCATTGGCGTCATGCTCTACCCACGCAGAATAAAGCTTGAATGCCGCCTCCATGCGTCCGGGTCGGGAGTAATCTGCAACCAGAACGTCACGTACCTCGGCGGGTACTTTAGGGTTTCCCTCGTACACGAACTCATCGAAAAACATATCGAGGTATATTTTTTCTTTACCTCGGGTCATCTTTTCAGCCGTGCTTCCATAGAAACGAAAATGCCACTTACTCGAAATACCGGTTTGGGGATTACCATTATAAGGAACCTCCCACCCTGGAATACCGGGGATAAATCCATCCATTAGAATTATGTGCTTTGTTTCGTGCGGATAAAGCGCACCGTAGGCATAGGCGACAATCAAGCCCATATCATGGCCGATAATATCCACCTGCTTCATCTTCAGCGCTTTAATCAATTCATGCAGATCCAGCGCCATGTTTTTTTTGTCATAGCCACTTGTCGAAATTTCTGTTTCCCCGGCACCACGATAGTCCGGAACCACGGGGGTATAGCCAGCGCGCGCCAGCCTCCCCATCAACGCCTCCCAACTGCGCCAGCTTCCCGGGAAACCGTGCACCAACAAGACCGGCTTGTCGCCATTACCGCTCACTAGATAATGCATGCGAATGCCGTTCACGTTCGCATACTCACTTTTAAACGTTGCGCCATCAATGACAACGCTCTGGGGGTCAGCTGTCGGCGTTGCGGCTTGCAACTGAGCGGACATTCCCGAGATAGCCAATGAAATAGCGGAGATAATGAGCTTTCTCATTCTTGGCACCACCGTAGGCCGATTGAATTCCTATGCTGCACCCAGGCTGAGCAGGTACGTTGCGGTTAATCGGGAACCGTGAAGTTCGATTTTCCTGCTCTAGCCTGAGTGCTTTTTCGACAGGATGGCTACTGTCAGAAATGACAGTCTCGACGAATGGCTTTTGGCGTTCCGGGAGTAAGTCCCTGCGCCGAAAGGATGCCGCACCGCATTCAGCTAATCATTTTCCCCGCCGATACCCATGGAATAACAGCACGCCCCGAACACGAGGCCCCGCTGACGCTCAACTACACTTGCCCAAAAATCCTCACCTCAGGAGCATTCGGCGATGAAAATTCGCACCAAGGTCATCGGCTCGGGGTTGGTCAGTCTGTTCTTTGCGCTGTTGCTCGGTGGCATCGGGTTGTGGGGATATCACGCCATGACCGAAGCCCTGGCGCAGAACGAGACCAGTATTTCCGCCATGCGCAAACACATGGAGGCGGACATGATGCACGACGCCATCCGCGCCGATGTGTTGGCGGCGTTGCTCGTGGCGCCGGGCGATGCCGGGGCGGCCAGGGAGGTCACCGAAGCGTTCGATGAGCACACAGCGCGGATGCGCAAGGTCATTGCCGAGAACGCCGAGGCGAAGCTGCCGCAAGAGGTGGCGCAAGCGATCGTCGAGTTGAAGCCCCAGGTCGAAACCTACATCGACAGGGCCAGGCAGGTCATCGGCAAAGCCTTGAGTGGCGCCCAGGATGGTCGTGCGTTACGGGCGGAGTTCGACCAAGCGTTTTCGGCCCTTGAAGAGCGCAACGAGGTCGTGAGTGAGCTGATCGAAAACCAGGCCCATTCGTCCCGCCAGCATCAGGATCAAAGCATCCATGCCTCGGAACGCTGGTTGATCGTGACACTGCTGACCACCTGCGTGGCGCTGGTGCTCTTGTCATGGAGCCTGCTCAAGGCTGTGCTTACGCCATTGAACAAGATCATTCTCAACACCCAGGCGATTTCCCAAGGGGACCTGCAGCGGTCGATGGGCGCACATGGCAACGACGAGCTGGGACAATTGCAAGGTGTGATCGAGCAGATGCAGGCCAACCTGCGCCAGATGATCGCCACGATCCGCAGCCAGAGCGATGAACTGCATGGCACGTCCCGAACCTTGGGCGATACCGCGCGGCAGATTGTATCCAGCGCAGACAACCAGGCCCAGAGTGCCACCAGCATGGCGGCAAGCATGGAACAGATGATGGCAAATATCAGCCAGATCCATGAACATGCCGACAACGCACGAACGATTTCCGCACAATCCGAACACCTTGCCAGCAGCGGCGGGCAGGTGATTCTCGGGGTAGTGGAAGGCATGAGCCGCATTGCCGAGGTGGTGAACCAGTCCTCCGTCAAAATCACTGCGCTGGATGCTTCGTCCGAAGATATTCATTCCATCATCCAGGTGATCAAGGGCATCGCCGAGCAAACCAATCTGCTGGCATTGAACGCCGCCATCGAGGCCGCCCGCGCTGGCGAAGCCGGTCGCGGTTTCGCGGTGGTGGCCGATGAAGTACGAAATCTGGCGGCGCGCACCACCCAATCCACTCAGGAAATCACCGCGATGATCGAACGCATCCAGGCCAACGCGCGGGATGCGGTAGCGAATATGCAGGCGTGCGTAAGCAGCGTCGATGAAGGCGTAAACCTGGCTCAGCAGGCTGGCGTATCCATCAGCGAAATACGCACCGGCGCCCGGCATGCCGCTGAAGTGGTGGAAGAAATATCCCTGACCATTGCCGAACAATCGAAAGCCAGTGATGAAATGGCGCAGCGGGTGGAATCGATTGCCGAACAGTCACGGGAAAATACCCGTTCGATTCACAACCTGACGCAAACGGCGGACCAGCTCAACGATGCGGCTGGATCGATGCAAGCTTCGGTGCAGCAATTCAAGATCTGATGGCAGCCTGGCTCGATTCTTGTGGCGAGGGCATCCGCTCTTCGCCACCGCGGGATGTCGCAGGGCCAACGGCGACTCACACCTGGTTCACCTCGAACACAAACGAAATCTCGCGCTTCTGGGCACTCCAGACATATCGGATATGTTTACCCTGGACCGGAATTGAAACCGCGGGCGGGCGAAACGCGGCGACGCACTCATGGCCAGGCAGGCGAACGCTGTTATAGAGCAGGCCCCAGGACAGGCTTTCACGCAATTGCCGGGCAAATACCTGGGACGGGCCGTAGGCGTCGGGGTCCGGGTTGTGCAGGTGCGGGTAATCATGGCGGATGTCGTGGAGCGGCTTGATGACCTGGTTGACGTAGGTACGCATGGTCAACTCCAGGTCCGGTTCGTTGGTCGCTCCCAGGAATCGCGCCTGGTGATAGCAAGTTTCGGCAATGGCGGCTTCCTGGCTGCTGGCGGCGTAATAGACGCCGAAAGTGCCATCACTGAAGCGGCTGCTCTTGCCGATGTGGGTAAACGCCGCCATGACCGGCGAGGAACCCGGCCCGGAAACACGATCTTCTGGACGTACACGGGACAGCACCCCCGCTTCCTCCATCAACCGGTCATTGGTCAATGCTTCCAAGGCGTAGGCCGTTGGCAAATCGTCCGGGTCCAGCACGTCTTCGAACAGCGTAATCGGTGGAAAGCAGCTGTTGACGATGCGATAGGCGCGCGTCCATTGCGGGTCCGCCAGTGGAGGCATCATCAACCGCGCACTCCATCGAGGTATCGCCGCACATCTGCAATATCTACCACCCGTCCGGCCAACATATAGGACAACGCCGACTGGCCATTGAATGGCGCAGCGGTGTTGGGCGTGCTGACCCATTGGTATGCACGATCCCGGCTGTTGCTGAAGATAATACTCAATGCCTTGTGAATACCCATGAGATAGGAAATGCGCTCCAGAGTGTCACGCGGCAAGCGTATGTTGGCCGGCAGTTGCTTGTATTTGTAGAAGGTCGTGTTTCCTACCTTGCCCAGCAACGTGCGCTGTTGCTCGACACTACAGCCCCACAGCGCCATGAGATTGAAGAAAAACTTCAAGGCGACCCGACCGGCATCCGGAGACTCTAGCTGTTGCTGTGCATTGAAAGTAATGGAGGGCGTTGCCATGGGATGAGACTCCGTTGTTACCGTGATACCGCAAGAGTAGTACATATACGGACATAATTTAATATTTAATTCGTAAACGGACAAACAAAGTACCGAACCGGCAAAAAAAATGAATTGCGCATAAGCTCCAACCATCGCCTGCCAAGGCTTTTCGCCACAAAATCGCGACAACCGCGGCGAGGTGCATGATGATAGCCACCTGTACAGCCTGTACCCGGGCCAGGTACATAACAACAGCGAGCCCACTTACGCAGAGGGCATTACCTCATGGATAGCAGAACCTTACGCAACCTTATGCGCATCGTGCAGACCGGCTCTTTGTCGGCGGCAGCGGAGCATTCGTGCCTCACGGTGCAAGCATTGGCGGCGCAATTGAACAAGGTAGAGGAGCAGTTCGGTTTTCGATTGTTCCGGCGTTCGAACAAGGGGTTGACGTTGACGAGCCAAGGCTCGGAACTGACTCCCTTCATGGATCAGGTATTGGTGGCCACGCGACAGTTGGAAGAGAAGGTCGCAGCACTCAAGAAACCTCGGCAACGCACACTTAAAGTGGCGCTGAATACCACTCTCGCGGCGGAATTCAATCGACGACTGATAGATCGGTTGATTGCCGTTTTTCCTCAATTCCAGTTGGAGTTCAGTTACGCCGAGTCAATGGAGAACCTGAGCAAGCTCAAGAACGAAGGTTTTGACCTGGCGATCCTGATCGGGCCGCAGCAGAGTGGCTTTCCCAGCATCACGATGCCGGATGTACAAGTGCGAGTGGTAGGCGCTCATTGCGGCGGCGAGGACGATTCTCTGGGGTCGATTGGCGACAGGTTTCAGGTACGTCCGGCACAGGAATGTCCGTACTCCCACAGCTTCCTTCGTTTCCTCGATGCCGGCCTGGGCGACTATGGCTCGAGCCAGCGGATGGTGTATTCCTGCAGTGAAACGCTGACCTTGTCCTTGATCACGCAGCTCGATGGGCTGGGACTGGTCTCCAGAGAGGCGGCGTTGCATAACGGCCTGGCAATTTTCCCGGACTTCGAGGACTTTCTCGAGGTCCGCCTGGCCGTGAACAATCCGGAGCTGTCCAGCCAGGCGCTACACGACGTTGTGGACCTGAAGCTACATGAACGAACCGAGCGCGATATACGCCGCCGTGCCCACCGCCACACTGAGAAACAGGTTACGGCTGAAATACGCACATAACAGCGTAGGAATCGCGGCATAGAACTCTGGGCGGTCCAGTTGTATCTGCTGATCCTTGATCAGCAGCGGGGTGATGCTGATGGCAGCGACGATCGCCACCGGCAGGTATTCCAGCGCACGGGCGACGAAGGGCGGCCAGTGTTCCGTATTGACCTGCAACGGCAAGGCACGGGGCAGGAAGGTCACGGCCATCATCAGGGCCACCACCAGGATCAGGAACGTTTGGTCAGGCATACGCCCACCCCGCAGCCAACGAAAGTGGCAATGAAGACGTTGAACGGTGAACTGCCCAACAGGCTCAACACGCCCATGCAGACAACGGCTGCCAGGGCCGCGATCAGTTTGTTGCGGGTGTTGCACAACGAAACCAGCACATAGAGCATCATCGCCGTCAGCGCATAGTCGAGCTGATACTTGATCAGATGCGCGGCGTACTGTGCACAAACGGCGCCCAACAAGCCCCCGAGCACCCATGAGGTGTGACAGAAGAGGTTGAAGCCGATGAGGTATCGCACACTCACGGGTGCCCCGCTACCGAGCTTGACGCTGTGGAAGGCAAACGATTCGTCCGTGAGCCCGGAAGCATAGCACCAGCGCTCGAAACGACTCAGGCCCAGCGCACGCAGGGCCTTGGCCATGTAGACCGACATCAGCATGTGCCGCGCATTGATCAGGAATGTAGTGAGCACGATGGTGGTCAGCGACGCCCCGCTGGAAAGCAACGCCAGCGCGGCGAACTGCGAAGCGCCCGCATAGACGAAGAGGCACATCGCGACTGGCAGCCACAAAGGCAACCCGGCGTTGACCGCCATCAGACCGAACACGAACGACACCGTAAAATAACCCGCTACCACCGGACTGGCTTCAGCGAAGGTGCGCGAGGCTTGTGGTTCGACCGCCAGCGGCTGGCTGGAAGTCTTGCTCATAGATCCCTCTCGAAAGTGATTTCACCCCGGGGTTCGTAGAACCCCTGTGCCGCCCAGAAACGCTTGCCGGCCAGGTTAGCATCATCGACGAACAGGAACATGCGTAGCACGCCTACCCGTTTCATGTCGGCCGATGCCGCTTCCACCAAACGCTGACCCAGGCCTCGGGTGCGATAGCCTGGACTCACCGCCAGGTGGTTGATGGTGCCGCGGGTACCCAGCCTGCCGCCAATCACCGCGCCAACCACTTCACCGCGGGCATCGATGGCCAGGTAGGCAGTGGTGGTCTCCTGGAGAAGTACTCCACGCAAAAATCGGGCATCCTGCCATTCGCAGAACGACACTTCGTCGAAACCGCGAAAGAACTGCTCCATTCGTTCGGCGTCCCTGACCATCGCCCGGCGCAGCAGGACCTGCTGCACCGGATCGTCCATGGTTTCCAGCTGTTCAGCGAACAATGTCGAAAGCGGTCCCGGGCCGCGAGAAGGAGATCGCCAGGATCTGCCTGAACGCCATTTCATGGCTGTGAACGTTGCGGGCAGGGGTGACATAGTGGCGCATGTCGCGATCCAGGAAGAACGTCGTGTCGAGAATGTCTTCGTAAGTAATCGCGGCCAGTTGCTCTTCCTGGGCGGTGTACAACCGGCTCTCTGCGCCTGTCACGTTATGACGGCCCCAGAAGTGCACGCCACTGAACGGGTAGCCGTCGCAGTGGATCCCTTCGGGAGTAATCTCCAATTGCTTGCCCGGCTTGATCTCGATGCGGATCTGATGAATCTGGCACTGCCAGATTTCATCATGCAGTTCCTGTGGCAGGACGTTCTTGTAGACCTCGAAGTCCGTGTCGATCAGGCTGCGCATCACCGGCGAGTTGATCACCTCGTCGGAAAAGTCCTGGAAGTGCCGCTCCAACCCACCGACATAACTGTTGTTGGCCTTGGACTGGATGTAGGCCCGGTGTTCGAGTTGCTTGAGTTCACGGGTCTTCGGGTCGTATTCGAAGTCGCTGTAACGACGAAAACGCATGCCTGACTCGGCCTGGCCGTAATAACTGTCGGGCTCCATGTTTTCCCAGCTTTTGGTCAGCCGGACAAAATCGCCGAAATGACCGTAGAGATTGAAGTCTCCACCGCGGACGTTAACGTATTTGTCACGTCGAAGCGCTTCGCCCACTTCCCTGTTCAGAACGATCATTTTTTATCAGGTCTCCACTGCATTGAGCGGCCTAATCTAGTAGGTGCAGAATTTACGTCCATGAGAAAGAATTTGAGGCATTTCAAGCCTTGCTTGAAACCTTGGTTGAATGCCCGTGGAAACGATCTTTTTATCGGGAAAATGGTCGTTTTCAGTGATATTTCTGGCGCCAAAAGACAAAAAGACCCCCGAATCGGCTTCGGGGGTCTTTTCAATCCAACTGAAGCGACCTGCTATCAGAAGACGTTGATCGGATAATCCACGAATACCCGCAGCTCGTTACCACTGACGTTGTATTCACTGGATTTCTGCGAAACACGCAGCACCGAACTGCGCAACCTGACGCTCAGGTCCTTGGCCGGGCCGCTCTGGACCACGTACTTGAATTGGTTGAAGATTTCGCGCTCGGTCCCGCCTTCGCTGGTGGACGTGGTGATGTTATCGCCGCGCACGTAAGCAACGTTGTAGGTCAGGCCCGGTATGCCGAAGGTGGTGAAATCCAGTCCGTAGCCCAACTGCCAACTACGCTCGTCCTCGGCGTTGAAGTCCGACCAGTAGGAGTTGGCCAGGTAGATTGTATTGCCACCATCGCCTACACGGTTCTGTCCACGCTGATAGCCGCCATAGGCGTAGCCCAGGTTACTGTCGCCCGTGCTGCGCTGATGGGCGAGGGTGAAACTGTGTGGCCCGGTGGCGAATGTCGCAGCCAGGCTCCAGATTTTGTTGTCATCGCCGGTGACGTTGTTTTCGCGAACGTAGCTGTTATCCAACTGGGTGCGATAGCCGTTGAAGTCCAGGGTCAGGGACTGATCCTTGGCCAGCGGGAACACGTAGTTGGCGTTCACGTACTGTTTTTTCAACACGTCTTCGACGTCCGACGCATACAACGACGCCTTGAACTGCTCGGTGAACTGATAGCTGCCGCCCAACACGTTGATCGACTTCAGCCCTCCGCTGTCACGGCCTTCGGCGCTCTTGCGCGATTCGGCGGTGAAACGTCCGGCATTCAGTTCCAGACCCTTGATCTCCTTGGAAGTGATCAGCGTACCGGTATAGCTTTCCGGCAGCAGGCGTGAGTTGTCGTAGCTCAACACCGGGAGGGCCGGCATCTGGTCGCCATAGGCCAGCACGGTATTGGAAACACGGAATTTCACCGCAGCACCGAACTTGGACAGGTCATCCGCCGCGTTGCCGCTGTCACCTTGTTTGAAGAAGTCGATGCCTTGCGCACCGCTGCGACCTTTGCCGCCGTCCAGGCGCAGCGCGTACAGGCCGAAGGCATCCACGCCCACCCCCACGGTGCCTTGGGTGAAACCAGACGAGAACGTACCAATTACACCTTGGCCCCATTCGGCCTTGTCCCGGTTGCCGTCCTTGTAGTCGCGATTGATGTAGGCGTTGCGCAACAGCACTTTCAGGCTGCTGTCCTCAACGAAACCCTTGGACTCTGCCTGGTCGTTGGCCATGGCGTGAGTGGTGCTCAAAATCCCCAGTGCGATCAAACTGATGCGCTTGTTCAACATATTTATTTTCCTTGTGCGGGTTGATACGCACTGCAACCGACAACCGAAACGGCGCTTGTTGCGCTCTTTTTTCGGACTCTTGCTCCTGGAAAATAATGAAAAGGCCCGCCCACGAGTGATCGTGTCGGGCCTTTTTATTATTTAAGAATCATGGCTGTTAGCCACAGGCGTGGGCGAATCCTATTCGCGCCCTCAACAATGTGTCAATTTCGTTAATCGTCTTTAATCAGGCAAAAAAAGTATAAGAACACGTTAACTGGAACAGCCATCCGGACCGCAGGCCACTGACGCGTCGGTCGATGCCTGCGTCGTCGAGGCATGTTTCAACCAATCAGCGAAAGCAGCTCCGGACACCCGGCATAAAAAAAAGCGCTGCCATGCCGGCCAGCGCTTCTTATCAATCCGTCGAATTCCTATCCTTGCATCACATCCCACAACGCCTCCAGCTCCGCCTCGCTGAACAGGCCAGCGGGGTAGCGCTCCATGATCATCCGACGCGGATCAGGCTCTCTGATCTGACGCGTTCCATTGGACTTCAACCACTGCGCCAATACTTGAAGCGACTCACCATTAACGGCCAAGGGATGGCATGCGCTCTCGCCTATCATATTCATTCCAGCGCCCTCTCCTGGTTGATGAGCGGCTAATCTATCCAAGGTTTATGACAAAACAACTCAGCTCCGCTCCCCAGAACTGCCGGTGTGCAGATACAAGAGCTATGCCAATCTATCGGCGCCCGCGACACCAGGACACAAAAAAGCCCGCACCCCCAATAGGGACGCGGGCTCGCTGGAATGGATCCAAAAACCTCGGCGCAGCGCCGGCGAGGTGAATATCACCCAGCTGTTACATCGCCACTCATTTTGTGTGTGGCGCCGGTTGCTGTTGAGTAAGGCAATGGATATTCCCGCCCCCCAGTAACAACTCCCGACCCGGAACCATGACCACTTCGTGCTCTGTAAACAGATTCTGCAGGATCTCTTTTGCCCTGGCGTCCATAGGGTCGTCAAAGCTCGGCGCGATGATGCCGCCGTTGACGATCAGGAAGTTTACGTAGGAACCGGCCAGTCGCACCGTCGGATTGCGTTCCTGGGAGCCTTCCGCCGCATCCACGCCGGCGCACTCTTCTTCGGTGGCATAGAGCGGCCCCGGAATCGGCATCTTGTGCACTATGAACGGGCGCCCCTTGGCATCGGTGCTGTTTTCGAGCACCTTCATGGCCGCATGGCAACGGGCATGGTTCGGATCCTTCTCATCATCGGTCCAGGCGAGCAAGACTTCACCCGGACGCACGTAGCAGCAGAAGTTATCCACATGGCCGTCGGTTTCGTCGTTGAACAGGCCGTCGGGCAACCAGATGATCTTATTCACCGCCAGTTGCGCACTGAGTACCGCCTCGATCTCCTCGCGGCTCAAGTGCGGGTTGCGATTGCGATTAAGCAGGCACTCCTCGGTGGTGATCAGGGTGCCTTCGCCATCGACGTGGATCGAACCGCCTTCCAGCACGAAACCCTCGGTGCGATAACGCGGGCTGCGCTCGATCTCCAGGATCTTGCTGGCCACTTGCGAGTCCCGGTTCCACGGCGAATACAGGCCACCGTCGAAACCACCCCAGGCGTTGAAGTCCCAGTCGACGCCGCGTACTTCGCCGTTGTCATTGATGACGAACGTCGGGCCGGTATCCCGGACCCAGGCGTCGTCGCTGGACATTTCCACCACACGGATATTCGGCACATCGAGGCGCGCCCGGGCATTTTCGTACTGAGCCGCAGACACCGCCACGGTGACCGGTTCGAAACGGGCGATGGCCTTGGCCACCGCGACGTGAGCAGCCTGCGCAGGCTTGCCACCCAGGCGCCAATTGTCCGGACGTTCGGGCCAGATCATCCAGACCTGCGTCTGGGTCGCCCATTCGGCGGGCATATGGAAACCATCCGTGCGGGGCGTGCTATGCAAAGTTGTCATGAATCAGGACTCCAGTGAGCCGTCGAGGGTTTTGATCGGACCGTACAGGTTCGGCCGGCGATCCCGGAAAGTGCCCCAGGCACTGCGAATGTGTTCCAGCTCGTCGAGGTCAAAGCTGTGCACCAGCACACCCTCCTCGGTTTCGCTCAGTTCCTGAACCTTCTCACCGAACTGATTGGCGATGAATGACGAGCCGTAAAAGGTGATGTCATAGCCATCCTGCTCTTCGTTGCCGATACGATTGCTGGCCACCAGCGGCATCAGGTTGGCGCCGGCATGGCCTTGTTGCACCCGCTGCCAATGGTCGCGGGACGAGATAGTGGCATCGTGGGGCTCACTGCCGATGGCTGTCGGATAAAACAGGATTTGCGCACCCAGCAGCGCCATGCTGCGGGCGCACTCGGGGAACCATTGGTCCCAGCAGATCCCCACGCCGATCCTGGCGTAACGGGTGTTCCACACTTTGAAGCCGGTATCGCCTGGGTTGAAATAATACTTCTCATGATAGCCAGGGCCGTCCGGGATGTGGCTCTTGCGGTAGATACCCAGGTTCCGACCGTCAGCATCGATGATCGCGATGCTGTTAAAGCGTGCCCGTCCGGCCAGCTCGAAAAAGCTGATGGGCAGCACGACCTGCAACTCCTTCGCCAACTTCTGGAAATGCCTGATGGCGACGTTCTCTTCCACCGTGGTCGCCAGTTGCAAATAGTCCGGGTTCGGCTTCTGGCAAAAGTAGGGAGTCTCGAACAGTTCCTGGATCAGAATGATCTGGGCACCTTTGGTCGCAGCTTCACGTACCAGCCTCTCGGCGTTTTCGATATTGGCTTCGAGGTCCCAGGTACAGGCCATCTGAGTGGCGGCAACGGTAACGATACGACTCATGAATCATCTCCTGGTGGCAGGCAGGGCCGAGTCTGGCTTCGATCGATGATGGAAGAGTGAACCCAGGCGCGAGCAGAGGCACCGATTCACGGAAGACTTTATAGCCGATAAAAATCGGCTTTAGAAGCATATTATTTTAATTGAGACCTATATCCGCAGACTTAAGTCGACAAATATCGATTTAAGAGCTTGATTGTTCGGGGAGCGGGCTTGCCCGCGCAGGCAATGGACCGTCGATCCTGAAGATCGATCAGTCCGCTGCCGTCACGGGCAAGCCCTGGTGCGGGCGTCAGCCCTGTTGAACGGTCATAGATCTTCGTCCAGCACTTTCGACAGTGTATCGACGAAGAAATCCACGCTCTGGCGCGTGGTGACCATCGGAGGCTTGATCTTGAGGATGTTCAGGTAGTCTCCGGTCGGTTGCATGAAGATACCCAGCTCCCGCAGGCGATCGCACAATGCCGCGGTTTCTTCGGTGGCCGGCTCCAGGGTGTCGCGATTGCGGATCAGCTCCAGCCCCAGGTAAAACCCCGAGCCATGCACAGCGCCCACCAAGGGATGCCGGTCGATCAAGGCTTGCAGCCGTGCCTTGAAATGGCGGCCCACCATCTGGGCGTTTTCCCAGAGTTTTTCTTCCTCCATGACGTCCAGCACGGCGATGCCTATCTGGCAACTCACCGGGCTGCCACCGGCTGACGAGAAGAAATATCCTTCCGCCTCCAGCGCCTCGGCGATTTCCCGCCGGGTGATCACCGCACCCAAGGGCTGGCCGTTGCCCATGCCCTTGGCCATGGTGATGATGTCCGGTACCACGCCCTGCTCTTCGAAGCCCCAGAAAAACTCGCCCATGCGCCCGTAGCCGACCTGTACCTCATCGGCGATACACACGCCCCCCCGCTCCCGCACCAGCCCATAGACCTGCTTCAGGTAACCGGGTGGCAGGGCGATCCCCCCGGCATTTCCATACACAGGCTCACAGATAAAGCCCGCCAGTTGACGCTTGCGCTCGGCGATTTTCGCCAGGTTGTGTTCGACGCTACGCACGTAGTCCGGCGTGCTGTCCGGACCGCGGAACTCACCGCGATAGGTGTTGGGCGCGGTGACCGGGTGCACCCAGTCCGGACGGCTGCTCAGCGCCTTGGGATTATCGGCGATGGATGTCGATACCGCATCGGCCGCAACCGACCAGCCATGGTAGGCCTCCAACACACTGAGCATGTCCCGACCACCGCTGTAGGCCCAGGCCAGGCGGATCGCCAGGTCATTGGCCTCCGTGCCGCTGTTGACCAGGAAAACCCGGTCCATGCCCGGCGGCGCCAGCGCTAGCAAGCGTTCGGAGAATTCGGTGACCGATGCATAGTGAAAACGCGAGTTGGTATTGAGCAGCGACCATTGCCGGGCGGCCACCGCCGCCATGCGCGGGTGGCCATGTCCCAGTACCGCGACGTTGTTGAGCATGTCGAGATAGGAGCGCCCCTGCATGTCGATCAGATGGTTGCGCCAGCCACGCTCGATGCGCGGTGGATCGACGTAGTAGTGCTTCTGCGTCCGGGCAAAGCTCGCGTCGCGACGGGCCAGCAGCGTCTTGGCGTCCACTTCTGCCTCGGCATCGCACGCCAGCCCCAGCAACACCGAGGGCGACGGGCACAATGCCTGCCAGGCCGCGGCCCGGGATGGCGTGCAAAAAAGCGGCGGATTGAGTTGCGCGCCTCGGCACAACTGGACCAGCAACGGGCCGGTCGCTTCACCCAGCACCTGCCCCTTCACCAGGGCGGCGCCCGAATGCAACGGCGACGACACGCCCCAGAGCCGCACGCTCAATTGGGCGCTGTCCAGTTGCAACATGCCGTCGACGGTCTTGTGAACCACCCCGGCGAACGGCGATTCCAGCGGCGTGCCCTGGGGTATATGCAGTTCCACATGCAACGCAAAGGTATCCGGTTCCACAGCACTGTCCGGCCGGGTGCGGGACAACCGGTATTGTCCATAACGGCTGGCGGCCAGCCCATGGACGGTGGCGGCCTCGCTCAGCAAGCGTCGGTCGATGCCTGGAGCCTCCCAGTTCCCGGCCTCGAAGTGCGGGCTCAGTACACCCAGGTCGATCAAGGCAAACTCACGGCCCACCAGGGTCGGCAACAGCGGCGCGAAGCCCTCGCTGGCAACCGGGGGCAAACTGTGGCCAACGGCAGACAGGATCGCCGCCTCCATCAGCTCGAACGGCACCGAATGAGCGACCCGGAAGATCTCCCATTCATGTTCCAGGTTATCGCGACTGTAGACATTATCCGGATCGATGGAGGCCTGTTGTTCACCACTGAGCACCAATACAGCCGCACGCGCCACGATCAATGGCCAAAGTGCCAACAGTTCTTCATGCTGCAGGGGATTGGCCGCGTGATAAGCCTGGACCGCCGGCAGAATGAAGAATGGATCGCCATCAGCGTGATGCAGCAACGCCGCGCAAGTCACGGACAGGTCAGCGATGCGCCAGGTACGGATCAGATCGCCGAAATCGATGACCCCCTGAACCTGCCATTGGCGCTGGGCATCACGTTGCCAGACCACGTTGTCATCGGTGAGGTCCATGTGTATCGCCTGCACCGGCAGGCGGGCCTTGAGCGGATGCAAGCGTCGCTCGGCCTGTTGCGCGACCTCGGCGACGAGACGGCGCCGTTGCTCATCCGGGATGACGGGCAACAAATGCTCGATCAAGGCGCTGGCATGGCGAGGGTCCCATTGCAGGGTACGCTCCAGGCCGGGATGGTCGAACGAGGCCAGGGCCAGGTCGATTTGCGCACACAAGCGCCCCAGGCCGCTTACCAACTCAGGTCCGAGGTGTTTGAGCCGGGTCAGTGGTTGACCGTCAATGTACTCCAGTAACCGGACATGCACCGCCTGCCCGTCCACATCGAGCGTCAACAGATCCTGGCTGTTGCTGGCGGCAATGACCTGCGGCACCTTCACGGCACCGTGTCCGGCCAGTTGCTTGAGGGCTGCATGCTGAGCCTGCAACTCCTGAATGGCATAGTCGCCATGACAAATCTTCAGTACAAATCGCCCGCGTTCGCTGTCGACGCGGAAATTGAGGTCCTGCTGACTGCCAAGGGGTCGCAGGTCACCGCTGAGTCCGTAATTCGAGCGCAGCAGCACCACCGCCTGATCGGCGCTGAGCTGTGGGCTTGGCAAACTGGCACGGTGAACCAACGTGGCGAGTGGCATAGAACGACCCCTGGGGTGGTTTGTTGAATGCCTATCTCGCCATTGAGTCAGGGGATAAGCAACCCCTGTGCGCAAACAACATGCCGCACCGGCCGGCTCCAGAGATTCCACTGCTCAAGGAAACCACTCGAATCATCCGGCTGGCATCGCCTACGTCACCTCGACAAGCTATGCTCCATGCTTTGTCGCCTCATGGAAAAGGCTTAACCGGATGCGCATTCTCATCACTGGCGGTGCCGGCTTCATCGGCTCGGCCCTTATACGGTATTTGATCCACGATACGGGACACCACGTCCTGAACCTCGACAAGCTGACGTACGCTGGCAACCTCGAATCGCTGAGCAGTATCGATCATGACAGTCGCTATGAATTCGTACAGGCCGATATCGTCGATCAACCGACTGTCAGCGCAGTGCTTGAGCGGTTCAAGCCTGACGCAATCATGCACCTGGCAGCCGAGTCCCACGTGGATCGCTCCATCGATGGCCCGGCGGACTTCATCCAGACCAACATCGTAGGCACCTACAGCCTGCTGGAAGCGACCCGCGCCTATTGGCAGGCCCTTCCCGAACCACGCAAGCGCACGTTTCGGTTCCATCATATTTCCACCGACGAAGTCTACGGCGACCTGCATGGCGTGGACGATCTGTTCACCGAAACCACTGCCTATGCCCCCAGCTCGCCCTATTCGGCCAGCAAAGCGGCGTCTGACCATTTGGTCCGGGCGTGGCAGCGCACCTACGGTTTGCCTGTGCTGCTGACCAATTGCTCGAACAACTATGGCCCGTTTCACTTCCCCGAAAAGCTGATCCCACTGGTGATCCTCAACGCGCTGTCGGGCAAGCCCCTGCCGGTGTATGGCGATGGACAACAGGTACGGGACTGGTTGTACGTCGAAGACCATGCCAGGGCACTGCTGAAGGTCGTGACCGAGGGAAGCGTCGGCGAGACCTACAACATCGGCGGTCACAACGAACAGAAAAACATCGATGTGGTACGCAACATCTGCGCGCTGCTGGAAGAACTTGCGCCACACAAGCCCGAAGGCGTCGAGCGCTATGCCGATCTCATCACCTTCGTCAAGGATCGCCCCGGTCACGACCTGCGCTACGCAATCGATGCCAGCAAGATCGAACGGGAACTGGGCTGGACGCCACAGGAAACCTTTGCCACCGGCCTGCGTAAAACCGTGCAGTGGTACCTTGAAAACCTGATGTGGTGCCGACGTGTCCAGGACGGCAGCTACCAGGGCGAGCGCCTGGGCTCGCTCGACGGCAAGGAGTCGATTGCATGATGAAAGGCATTATTCTGGCGGGCGGTTCCGGCACTCGACTGCACCCCATCACCCTGGGCGTTTCCAAGCAGCTCCTGCCGATCTATGACAAACCGATGATCTACTATCCGATCTCGGTGCTGATGCTGGCCGGCATAAAGGAGATCCTGGTGATTTCCACGCCGCAGGACCTGCCGCAATACCGAAACCTGCTCGGCGACGGCAGCCAGTTCGGCGTGCAGTTCAGTTATGCCGAGCAACCTTCGCCGGACGGGCTCGCCCAGGCGTTCCTGATCGGTGAACAATTCATTGGCAACGACCCGGTGTGCCTGATCCTGGGCGATAACATCTTTCACGGCCAGCGTTTCAGCGAACAATTGCAAACCGCCGTCAACCGACCACGTGGCGCGACCGTATTCGGCTATTGGGTCAAGGACCCCGAGCGTTTTGGCGTGATCGACTTCGACGCCGAAGGCCATGCCATTTCCATCGAAGAAAAACCGACCACGCCTAAATCCAGCTACGCGGTGACCGGCCTGTATTTCTACGACAACGACGTGATCCGGATTGCCAAGGGCATCAAACCCTCCAAACGAGGCGAGCTTGAAATCACCGATGTCAACAACGCCTATCTGCAACGCGGTGACCTGCACGTCGAGCGTTTCGGCCGGGGTTTCGCCTGGCTGGATACCGGCACCCACGACAGCTTGTTGGAAGCCTCGCAGTACGTACAGACCATCGAGCATCGTCAGGGCCTGAAGGTAGCGTGCCTGGAAGAGATTGCCTATCAACAGGGCTGGATCAGCCGTGAGCATCTTCTTGAGCGCGCCGAATATTTCGGCAAGACCGGCTACGGCCAATATCTGTTCAAAATCGCCGGAGAGTCACGTTGAACGTCATCGCCACGCGATTATCGCAAGTGCTGATCATCGAGCCGAAAGTCTTCGGTGATGATCGCGGCTTCTTTTACGAGAGCTTCAATGCCCGAGCGTTTGCCGATGCCACAGGCTGCACCCTGCAGTTCGTCCAGGACAACCATTCGCGATCAAGCCGGGGCGTGCTGCGCGGCCTGCATTACCAAATCGAACAACCCCAGGGGAAACTCGTACGGGTCACCGCAGGTGAAGTGCTGGACGTCGCGGTGGATATACGGCGCCATTCGCCCACTTTCGGCCAATGGGCCAGCGTACGTCTGTCAGCGCTGAACCAACGGCAATTGTGGATTCCGCCAGGGTTTGCCCACGGTTTCGTCGTACTGAGCGAATCGGCGGATTTTCTCTACAAGACCACTGACTACTATGCCCCGTCGGCCGAACGCTGTATTCGCTGGGACGACCCGCAACTGGCCATCGACTGGGAACTGCAGGGCACCCCGACCCTGTCGCCCAAAGACCAGAACGGAAAATTCCTGAACGAGGCCGATCTGTTTCCATGAAAGCCTCCCTGCGCATCTTGATCATTGGCCAAAACGGCCAACTGGCCCAGGCGCTTCAATCGCGCCTGGCGGACACCGCTGAGCTGATCGTGCGCGGCAGTGGCCAGCTCGACCTCACACGCCCGGATGACCTGCGCTCCGCCATCCCCCTCCTGGGACCGGACCTGATCATCAATGCCGCGGCCCATACGGCCGTCGACCGGGCCGAGAGCGAGCCGGAGCTGGCGTTTGCCATCAACGCCACCGCCCCTGGGATCCTGGCTGAAACAGCGGTCACCCTGGGCGTCCCGTTGATCCATTACTCCACCGATTATGTCTTCGATGGTTACAAGCGCGAGCCATACACCGAGGAGGACATCCCCAATCCCTTGAGTGTCTATGGGCGCAGCAAGCTGGCCGGTGAAGAAGCCATCCGTCGAGCAGCAGGTCAGCACCTGATACTGCGCACCAGCTGGGTGTATTCCACCCACGGCCGCAACTTTCTATTGACCATGCAGCGCTTGCTGCAGGAAAAACCAAATCTGCAGGTGGTGGCCGACCAGGTCGGAGCGCCGACCTGGGCCGCCACCATCGCCGAAAGCACCGCAAAGCTCATCGAACGCTGGCGGGTCGGGCAGCCTGGGGCCTGGGGCACTTACCATCTGACGGCTAGGGGCGAAACCTCCTGGTACGGCTTCGCCCAGGCCATCGGCGAACATCTGGTCGAGCAGCAAAAGCCTTGTGCCGTGATCGACCCCATTCCCTCCAGTGCCTATCCGACGCCGGCCCATCGTCCGCTGAACTCACGGCTCGATTGCACACGCCTGCTCCAGGAATGGAAAGTGAGTCAACCGAACTGGCGAATTGCACTGCACCAGTGCCTCGCCGGACAAACCTAGGCTTTGTACGTCGCATGCGGGTATTTTTCGTACAAGCCCGGGCATAATGCGCCTGTTCCTACAGGCGCACGTTTATGAATTCCACTCTTCCCCGCAGACCCCGTTGGCGCAGCCTGGCCCTGTTGGCGCTGTGCCTGGCACCCTTGCTATGGCCGCTGGAACATCTGGCCGAACGGTATTACCGCAGCGAACTGGCCGGACAGAACCGCCAGACCCTGGATCTCTATGTGGCCAACCTGCTGGGCACCCTGCATCGCTATGAAGTGCTGCCGCAGATTCTCGGTGATCTACCCGCCCTGCGCGCGGCGTTATCGGCTCCAGACGATAGCGTGACCCAAAGCAACGCCAATCGGTTGCTCAAGAACATCTCTGGCCAGAGCGGCGCAGAAGTGATGTATCTGATGGATCCTACCGGCAAGACCCTGGCGGCGTCGAACTGGGACAAGCACGACAGCTTCGTCGGGCGCAATTTCTCCTTCCGGCCGTATTTCATCGAAGCCATGGCCGGCCGCCTGGGCCGCTTCTTCGGCCTGGGCACCACGTCGGGCAAGCGGGGTTACTTTTTTGCCGCCGCGGTGCGCGACCATGAAAAAGTCATCGGCGTACTGGTGGTCAAGGTCGATCTGGACCACACCGAAAGCCTGTGGGGCAAGACGCCGGAGCAACTGTTGGTCACCGACCACAACGGCGTGGTCATCCTGACTTCACGGCAGGAATGGCGATTCCGCGCGACCCGTCCCTTGAACGATCAGGAACGCATCGCCATCAGCGCCGTGCAGCCTTACCCGACCCGAGATCCCCAGCCACTGAACCTGGATGCCAACGCCTGGCTGACACAAACCCAGTCTATCGAGGAGACAGGCTGGAGCGTGAGCATTCTGGCGCCGCGCACACTGATCGACCGCCCGGTGCGCACCGTGGTCGCCACCGGCGGCGCGGCACTATTGGTGCTGATGTCGTTGCTCGGTTTGATGATGCAGCGCAGGCGTCATTACCTGGATCGGATCGCGTTCGAAGCCAAGGCACGTCATGAGCTGGAGGGCCGCGTGGCCGAACGCACCAGCGACCTGGAAGGACTGAACCGGCGGCTGAGACAAGAAGTGCTGGAGCGCGAGCACGCACAGCAGGAACTGGTCCGCGCCCAGGACGACCTGGTACAGGCCGGCAAACTCTCTGCCCTGGGCACCATGTCGGCCAGCATCAGCCATGAACTCAACCAGCCGCTGGCAGCGATTCGAAGCTATGCCGAAAACGCTGAGATCCTCCTCGACCACCAGCGTACCGAGGATGCCCGCGGCAATCTCAAGCAGATCAGCGAGCTGACCGGGCGCATGGCCTCGATCATCGCCCACCTGCGTGCCTTTGCCCGCCGCGACCGCCATGCCCCGGAAAGCGTCGCCCTGCAGCCGGCGCTCGACGACGCCCTGGCGCTGCTTGCCAAACGCCGGCGCACCATGGAGGTAGAGCTGATCCGTGACCTTCCGGCCGCCACACTGTGGGTCGAAGCCGGTGAAACCCGCTTGCGCCAGGTACTGGGCAACCTGCTGGCCAACGCGCTCGACGCCCTGACCGAAAAAGGTCCGCCGCGTAAGCTCTGGCTCAGTGCCCAGGCCACCGAAACCGGCGTCATCCTGTATATCCGCGATAACGGCCCAGGCTTTTGCATGGAAGCCCTGGGCCGCGCCAGCGAACCCTTCTACACCACCAAGACCCGTACCCAGGGGCTCGGCCTGGGGCTGGCAATCTGCGAAACCCTGATGCGCGCCTTCGGCGGCGAACTGTCGTTCGCCAACCACAAGGAGGGCGGCGCCCTGATCACCCTCAAGCTGCGCGCCGGCGCGCCCGGAGTGAGCCTGCAACCGTCCGAGGACCGTAGCGTATGACCATCGATAACCGGATTGAGGTGGTGTTGATCGATGACGATCCCCATCTGCGCCAGGCGCTGAGCCAGACCCTCGACCTGGCCGGCCTGAAAGTCCTGCCTCTGCCCGAGGCCAGGAATCTTGCGCAACAGCTGCCACGTGACTGGCCGGGCGTGGTGGTCAGCGACATCCGCATGCCGGGCATCGACGGCCTCGAACTGCTGAGCCAGCTCCACGCCCAGGATTCGGAGCTGCCGGTACTGTTGATTACCGGCCACGGCGATGTGCCGCTAGCGGTCCAGGCCATGCGCGCCGGTGCCTACGATTTTCTGGAAAAACCCTTCGCCAGCGATCACCTGCTCGACAGCGTGCGCCGGGCCCTGGCCCTGCGTCGATTGGTACTGGACAACCGCAGCCTGCGCCTGGCCCTCAGCGACCGTCAGGAGCTCAGTGCCCGGCTGGTCGGCCAGTCGGTGCCGATGCTGCGCCTTCGCGAGCAGATCGGCGCACTGGCGGCGACCCGCGCCGACGTTTTGATCCTGGGTGAAACCGGGGCCGGCAAGGAAGTGGTCGCCCGTGCGCTGCATGACCTCTCGAGTCGACGCAACGGCCCATTCGTGGCGATCAACGCCGGGGCCCTGGCCGAATCGGTGGTGGAAAGCGAGCTGTTCGGCCACGAACCGGGCGCTTTCACCGGTGCGCAAAAACGCCGCATCGGCAAGTTCGAGTTCGCCAATGGCGGCACGCTGTTTCTCGATGAAATCGAAAGCATGAGCCTGGATGTACAGGTCAAGCTGCTGCGCCTGTTGCAGGAACGGGTGGTGGAGCGATTGGGAGGCAATCAACAGATCCCGCTGGATATACGCGTCATTGCCGCCACCAAGGAAGACCTGCGTCAGGCCGCCGATCAAGGCCGCTTTCGTGCCGACCTGTATTACCGCCTGAATGTCGCGCCGCTGCGCATACCGCCGTTGCGCGAGCGAGGCGAGGATGCACTGATGCTGTTCCAGCACTTCGCCGACGAAGCCAGTGCCCGCCACGGCCTGCCACCTCATGAACTGCAACCGGCGCAACGGGCACTGTTGCTGCGCCACAGTTGGCCGGGCAACGTTCGGGAATTGCAAAACGCCGCCGAGCGCTTTGCCCTGGGCCTGGAACTGGCTCTGGACAACAGTGCGCCGGACGGCGCCCCGGGCACGCCCGTGGCGATCGTCAACGGCGGCCTGAGCGAGCAGGTGGAAAACTTCGAGAAAACCCTGATCGCCGCCGAACTGGCTCGTCCCCACGGCTCGGTGCGCAGTCTCGCCGAAGCCTTGGGCATTCCGCGCAAGACCTTGCATGACAAGCTGCGCAAACATGGCCTGACCTTCGGCGACAGCAGTCAGGGCGCGGCCGATGAGTCCGATTGAGTCATCGTCCTCCTTCTTTCACGCAAGAGGCCTGCAATGAACCGCGACAGTCGTTACCTGGAATCGATTCTGCACCACGACATCCCATTGACCCGGGACATGGGTCTCAAGGTGCTCGATTGGCACGCCCGGCAACTTCGCCTGTTCCTGCCACTTGCGGCCAACGTCAACCACAAGAGCACCATGTTCGGCGGCAGCCTGTATTGCGGCGCAGTACTGGGCGGCTGGGGCTGGTTGCACCTGGCCCTGCGCGAAGACGGCATCGAGGATGGACATATCGTGATTCAGGAAGGACAGATCAGCTATCCGCTGCCGGTCACCGGCGACGCGACCGTCGTCTGCGACGCGCCTGATGAACAGGTCTGGAAACGCTTTTTGGCCACTTACCGGCGTTATGGACGGGCGCGGCTGACTTTACAGACGCAGGTGTTGAATGATGCCAGCGATGAAGCGGCGGTTCGATTCGAGGGGCAGTACGTGCTCCACCGCTGAATACCGCCCCCCTGTGGCGAGAGGATTAATCCCCTCGCCACAGGATCGGTTCAAGAGCAAGCCAGCGCCAATAGCTTCCCACGCCACGCTGCTCTCGCCGGCAACGCCAGGAACGATTCATTCAACAGCGATTCACGGGCTGGATAACAGAACGGTTCACCACTCAGATCCAGCACCTCGCCACCGGCGCCCTCGAGCACACCTTGGGCGGCGGCCGTATCCCACTGGGAAGTGGGCGCTAACCGTGGGTAACAATCCGCCGCTCCCTCAGCCACCAGGCAGAATTTCAACGAACTGCCGATATTGGTCAGTTGCAATTGCCCCAGGCTCTCGCTCAAGCCGCTCAACAGGCGCTCCTGTTCCGCACTGGTGTGTCGACGGCTGGCCACCACCGTGAACGTCTCGCCTGGCGCCAGCGTAGTGCGCACACCGATCGATAACGGCTCGCTCCCCTTGTCGCCACGCCACGCTCCAAGCCCGGCGCCGCCAACATAGAAGCGGCCCGTGGTAGGCATGGACACCACGCCAAACACCACGCGCCCCTGATCGACCAGGGCGATATTGACGGTGAATTCCTCGCTGCCGGAAATGAACTCCTTGGTCCCGTCCAACGGGTCCACCAGCCACCAGCGTTGCCAACCTGCACGCAGGCCCTGGGCAATATCGGCATCCTCTTCGGAGAGGATCGGGATCTCGGGAGCCAGCGCCTTCAGCCCGGCCACGATGACATCGTGAGCGGCCATGTCCGCCGCGGTAACCGGCGACTCGTCGGCCTTGTGATCGACCTGCACGTTGGCCCGCCAGAACGGGAGAATCGCCTCACCGGCCTTCAGCGCCAGCTCGACTACAGGGGCCATCAAAGGGTGGGGGTAGTTCATGCCAGGAATGCTCCTCGCTGGGTCAGCAGGTCACGGGCCAGATACAGCGCCGCCAGGGCGCGGCCCTCGGTGAATTGGGGGTTTTGCGCCAGGGCCGACAGTTCGCGCAGATTGACTTTGTCTACGCGCATCGGCTCTGGCTCGTCGCCCTCCAGCCGCTCTTCGTACAAATCGGTTGCCAGCACGACCTGAATCTTCTGGCTCATGTAACCGGGCGAGAGGGACAGTTCGGTCAGGTGTTCCAATTGCCGTGCGCCGAACCCGGCCTCCTCCTTGAGCTCCCGCTCAGCTGCCGCCAGCACATCTTCCCCGGGTTCGATGAGCCCCTTTGGCAGGGACAATTCATAGGCATCGGTACCGCCGCAATACTCTTCCACCAACACCGCATGCTCTGTATCGAGCATCGCCACGATCATTACCGCCCCGTACCCCGTGCCCTTGCCCGCCAAACGCTCATAGGTGCGTTCCACACCATTGGAAAAACGCAGTTTCAATTCTTCCACGCAAAACAGGCGGCTGGTGGCGACGATCCGTCGATCGAGTATGGTGGGCTTCTGGCGCATAAACGGCTCCCTGGGCGATAGCGAGCTACTATACCCGGCCTATTCTGATTGTTTGTGTCGGATATCCGATTACCGCTGGAGAAGTTTTATGGCCTTGTTGCCCTGGCACGAGATCGATACGGTTCTGCTGGACATGGACGGCACCCTGCTGGACCTGCATTACGACAATCATTTCTGGATGGAACACCTGCCTCAGCGCTACGCCGAGCTACACGGTGTGAGCCGGGCCATGGCCGAAATGGAGCTGCAACCGCTGTTCGAGCGCAACGCCGGGCAATTGCAATGGTACTGCCTGGATTTCTGGAGCACCGAGCTGAAGCTGCCGGTGCGCGAGCTGAAACTGGAAACCGCGCACCTGATCGCCTTGCGCCCGGATGCCGATACATTTCTGGCGGCAATCCAACGAGCCGGTAAACGCGTGGTGATGATCACCAACGCCCACCGCGATTCGTTATCCCTGAAGCTGGAACGCATCGAACTGGCGCCTTATTTCGAGCGCTTGATCAGTTCACACGATTACGGTTTTCCCAAGGAAAACCCGCAATTCTGGGACGCGCTGCACGCCGACCTGAACTTCGACCCGGCCCGCAGCCTGTTTATCGACGACACCTTGCCGGTACTGCGCAGCGCCAGGGATTTCGGCGTGGCGCATCTGCTGGCGGTCAGTGAACCGGACAGCCGCAAAGGGCCGAAGGATACGGGGGAGTTCGAGGCGCTGGGGGATTACCGTGATTTGATCGCAGGGCTTTAGAACGATGTCGCTCTGTCGCGAGCAGGCTCGCTCCCCTGGACGCCAAAAAACCCTGGGACGGGCTTGCTCGCGATGAAGGCGACGCGGTCCCGGGATCTATTCCGGGATGCGCAGCTCCTGCCCCGGGTAAATCTTGTCCGGGTGCTTGAGCATCGGTTTGTTGGCCTCGAAGATTTTCTGGTACTTGTTCGCATCGCCGTAAACGCGCTTGGAAATGGCGCTCAATGTGTCACCTTTCTCGACGGTGACAAACCTGGCTTCCTTAGCGACCGGACCTGTGACCGTAATCTGATCATCGACCCCGCTGATGCCGGCGACGTTGCCTAATGCCAGCAGAATTTTTTCCTTCTCTTCCTGGCTCGCGGCCTCACCCGTGGCGATGACTTTCTCGCCTTCGAGCTTCACTTGAATCTTCGAGGTATCGATACCTGTCAGCGCATCTTGCACATGCCTGGTCAGCGCTTCGCTGTTGGCTTGTGCCTTATCGGGTGTCAGCGCATCGAGAATTTTTTCACCGGCTTCTTTCAAGAAACTGAAAAGGCTCATCGCATTCTCTCCTTGGTTCGAGTGTCCAAACACAAAGACTAGACCAAGCCGAACGAACCCGACCCCCAGCCGACCAATGACCCCGTGCCTTGCAAGCGCTAGAATCCGAACCTTCCTGCGCCCTGGAGCGAAGATGGACATCAAGCAGCTGAAATTTCTCATCGCACTGGACGAAACCCGCCACTTCGGCCAAGCCGCCGCCCGCTGCCACATCACCCAACCCACTCTGTCAATGCGCCTGCGAAGCCTTGAGGAAGAGCTGGGTCTGCCGCTGGTCAATCGAGGCCAGCGCTTCGAAGGTTTCACTGCTCCCGGGGAACGAGTGCTAGCCTGGGCGCGCACGGTACTGGCGGCCTATGACGGCCTTCAGGCCGAAGCGGCGGCCTGTCGCGGCAACCTGGTGGGTACGCTGCGCCTGGGCGTGGTGCCGTTGTCGGACTTCAGCCCGTTGACGATGATGCAGCGCTTGCATGCAGAACACCCGAACCTGCGCTTTGAACTGTCATCCCTGAGCTCCGAGCAGATCCTCGAGCAACTGGCGAATAACCGCATAGACTTGGGTATTTCCTACCTCGAGCGTTTGGATAACGAGCGTTTTGAGGCACTGTCTTTCAGCTACACCCGCATGGGACTGCTTTACGACCAGCGTTATTTCTTTTTCGGGGAACAGCCACTGAGCTGGCAGGCGCTGATGGAGTTACCCCTGGGAATGCTCACCAGCGGCATGCACTTTCGTCAGTCCATCGACTACAACTTCCACAGCCGAGGCCTGACGCCTCAACCATTGCTGCAAACCGACGCCGTGCATCAATTGCTACAAGCGGTTCACGGTGGCCTGTGCTGCGCGGTGATGCCCTTGGACAGCGGCCTGAACGTGTTGACCGAAGACCTGCGCATCCAGCCCATCGAAAGCGCGCAAACGCTGGTCCCGCTGGGGCTCATCATGCGTCGCGGCGCGCCACGCTCGGCGCTGGCGGAAGCTTGTTTTGCCCTCTACCAGAAATCAATGACAACAACTTGATCGACGTCATCTATTGAAAGATCAGTAATAGCGATTAGACGTGGCAGATTGCCGCATTTAGTCTTAGCACTATTCCTACTTTCAGTGATGCCCATGAACGACAAGCCTCCTGTCTGCCAGGTACCTTCGGTCGATGCACCCGGACCAGCCGCCAGCCAGAGCTATCGCTACTGCAATCTGGACCACTCCCAATCGGACAGCACCGCGCTGGCTGAAGAAGTGGCGTTGGCGATTGCCTATAACGGCATCAGCCAGGCCGTCATGCTGGTGACACCTACCGACCTGGAAGACTTCATCGTCGGCTTCAGCCTGGGCAGCGGCATCATCGAAGACGCGTCGGACATCTATGACCTGCAACTGACAGGTGCGGGGTCGGCGCATCACGCCCAGGTGACCATCGCCAACCGTGCGTTCTGGAACCTCAAGCAACAACGCCGCCAACTGGCCGGTACCAGCGGCTGCGGCTTGTGCGGCGTAGAAGCGGTGGAACAGGCGCTGCCCAACCTCAAGGCATTGCCCGGCGCCCCGCTGCCACCGGCGCAATGGCTCGATGGCCTGCGTCAACGCATTGGCCAGTTCCAACCCCTGGGCCAGCATTGTGGCGCAGTCCACGCGGCGTTGTTCATGGACGCTCAAGGACAATTGCTGCTCGGGCGCGAAGACATCGGCCGGCATAACGCTCTCGACAAGCTGATCGGTGCGCTGGTCCGGCAACGGATTCCGGTCGCCGGTGGCCTGGCGATCGTCACCAGCCGTTGCAGCCTCGAACTGATCCAGAAGGTGCTACGCGCCGGCATCCAGACCCTGGTCAGCCTGTCCTCGCCCACGGGCCTTGCCGTGCAGTGGGCTCGCCAACACAACCTCAACCTCATCCACCTGCCGCAAAAAAGTGCGCCGCGGGTCTACAGCCCTGCGATGGAGAAACAAGCGTGAGCAATCATCAACAAGCCGACCAGAAACCCGTACCACGCTACAAACCCTACAAGGGCCCGGCCGGTGGTTGGGGCGCGCTGATCAGCGTCGCTCAGGCCTGGCTGACCAGCGATAATGCGCTGAAAAACATCCGCATGATGCTCAAGACCAATCAGAACGGCGGTTTCGACTGCCCGGGCTGCGCCTGGGGCGACTCGCCGGAAAGTGGCGTGGTCAAGTTCTGCGAAAACGGCGCCAAGGCCGTGAACTGGGAAGCGACCAAGCGTCGTGTCGACGGCGCATTCTTCGCCAGGCACAGCGTGAGTTCGCTGCTGGAGCAGAGCGATTACTGGCTCGAATACCAGGGGCGGCTGACCGAACCGTTGAGCTACGACGCCGAAACCGATCGTTATAAACCCATTAGTTGGGACGCGGCGTTTGCCCTGATCGGCAAACACCTGCAAGGGCTGTCCAGTCCGAACGAGGCCGAGTTCTACACCTCGGGCCGGGCCAGCAACGAAGCGGCCTACCTGTATCAACTGTTCGTGCGCGCCTATGGCACCAACAACTTCCCCGACTGCTCGAACATGTGCCACGAGGCCAGCGGTGTGGCGCTGTCCCAGAGCGTCGGCGTGGGCAAGGGCACGGTGACGTTCGACGATTTCGAACACGCCGACGCGATTTTCGTCTGGGGACAGAACCCCGGCACCAACCACCCACGCATGCTCGAGCCGCTGCGCGAAGCCGTAAAGCGCGGGGCGCAGGTGGTCTGCATCAATCCGCTGAAAGAACGGGGCCTGGAACGTTTCCAGCACCCGCAACACCCGCTGGAAATGCTGACCAACGGCGACAAACCGACCAACACCGCCTTTTTCCGCCCGGCCCTGGGTGGCGACATGGCGATATTGCGCGGCATGGCAAAATTCCTGCTGCAATGGGAACGTGAAGCGCAGAACACTGGCGCTCCCGCGGTGTTCGACCACGTTTTCCTCAATGAGCACAGCACCAACGTGCTGGATTACCTGGCCGTGGTCGACGACACCCCGTGGGAACAGATCGTCGAGCAATCGGGCCTGACCCTGGCCGAGATCGAGCAAGCGGCCCGCATGTACGCCAGGAGCAAGAGCGTGATCATGTGCTGGGCCATGGGAATTACCCAGCATCGTCATTCGGTGGCAACCATTCAGGAAATCGCCAACCTGATGATGCTGCGCGGCAACATCGGCCGGCCGGGTGCGGGCCTGTGCCCGGTTCGTGGCCACAGCAACGTTCAGGGCGACCGGACCATGGGCATCAACGAACGCCCACCGGTAGCGTTCCTGGATTCGCTGGAACGTCGCTTTCAGTTCAAGGTGCCGCGCGAGAACGGTCACAACGTGGTCGAGGCGATCCACGCCATGGCCACCAGCCGGGCGAAGGTGTTCATCGGCCTGGGGGGCAACTTCGCCCAGGCTACGCCGGACAGTCACCGCACCTTCCAGGCCTTGAGCAATTGCGACCTGACGGTACAGATCAGTACCAAGCTCAACCGCAGTCATCTGGCCCACGGCAAAGAGGCATTGATATTGCCGTGCCTGGGTCGTACCGACATCGACCGGCAGGCCGAAGGCGCGCAGGCGGTGACCGTGGAAGACTCTTTCAGCATGGTCCATGCGTCCATGGGCCAATTGGAACCGCTGTCGAACCAGATGCGCTCCGAGCCCTGGATCATCGCCGGTATCGCCGCCGCCACGCTGGGCAATCGCCCCGTGGATTGGAGCTGGCTGGTGGCCGACTACAGCCGCATCCGCGACCTGATCGCCGACACCATCCCTGGTTTCAAGGATTTCAACGAGAAGGTACTCAATCCCGGAGGCTTCTATCTGGGCAACAGCGCCGGTGCGCGTCGCTGGAATACCGCTTCGGGCCGCGCCAATTTCAAGCCCAACAAACTGCCGGCAGATCTGGTACATGAGCGCACCCGCGCCACCGGACAGCTACCGGATCTGATCCTGCAGTCCATGCGCTCCCACGACCAGTACAACACCACTATCTATGGTCTGAACGACCGCTATCGTGGCGTGAAAGGCCAACGTGACGTGTTGTTCGTCAATGAAGCCGATATCGTTCGCCTGGGCTTCAAGCCCGGACAGAAGGTTGACATCGTTTCACTGTGGGATGACGGTCACGAGCGGCGGGTCAAGGGTTTTACCCTGCTGGCGTTCGATATCCCCGCCGGACAGGCCGCTGCCTACTACCCCGAGGTGAATCCGCTGGTGCCACTGGAGAGCATTGGCGATGGCAGCCACACACCGACGTCGAAATTCGTCGCGATCCGCCTGGAAGCTGCGAGCGAAGATGGAGTGATCCTGGCCAGGTCGGCCTGAGCACAAAAAAAGGCCGCTTTACCTGTAAAGCGGCCATTCCCAAGTAGCTAAAGACCGACTGAAAATGCTTAAGTTCCGACTAAAAAACAATAAGTTAGAGAATTGTGCACAAGTCGTGTTACTCGTCGGATTTCGATTGTAACCAAGCGAAGCCAGCCTCAGGATCGCGCCGTCATCCCTTTGAGGCTCCTCTATGAAGTTCTCCTCCATTCTCTTGTTGTCCCTTGGCCTGGTCAGTGGCATCGCCTCCGCTGGCGGTACTGCCGAAGCAGGCGTGGGCGGCGCATTGGGCGGGGTATTGGGTTCGGTTGTCGGCCAATCCCTGGGCGGCAGCACCGGCTCCACCATTGGCGCGGCCATTGGCGGCGCGGGTGGCAGTGCGGTCGGTGCGGACAGACACAGCCGCGGCGAAGCAGCCATCGGCGGTGCGCTGGGCGCAGCCGGCGGTAACGTGGTAGGCCGCAATCTGGGCGGCACCACCGGCAGCCTGATCGGCGCTGCTGCGGGCGGCGGTGCCGGCGGCGCGCTGGGCAACTACATGGGTAAGGACGATGATGACGACCGTCATTATGACGGTCGCCGTGGTGACCGCCGCTACTACCGTGACGGCCACCCGGGTCGCGGCCATGCCTACGGGCATCGCAAGAAGCACCATCGCTACTACCGCGACTAACGGCTGACAGACTCCAGCCGTTGAAGATCGCAGCCTTCGCCCGTCGGAGGCTGCGATCTCTCGTTTCAGGCCACCAAACGTTCCAACGCCGTACGCAGCTGCTCTGGAATCGTCACCGGCAGGTTCGATGCCCGGTCCACGAACACGTGTACGAAGCGTCCCGCAGCACAAGCCTCTTCCTCCCCCGCCTTGAACACAGCCAGGTCGTATTGCACCGAGCTGTTGCCCAGCTTGCCGACTCGCAGGCCGACTTCGATCCGGTCGGGAAAGGCGATGGATGCAAAGTAATCGCAGGCCGAACTCACCACGAACCCCACCACCTGGCCATCATGGATATCCAGGCCACCCACCTCGATCAGATAAGTGTTCACCGCCGTATCGAAAAAGCTGTAGTACGTGACGTTGTTGACGTGGCCATACACATCGTTGTCATGCCAGCGCGTGGTGATGGGATGCAGGTACGGGTATTCGGTACGTTGGGGCATCGGTTGTCCTTTGCGGTTATTCAGTGATCGTTGCGTGATGCGGTTATCGCTGCGCGAACCCCTTGTGCTGGGCGACAAGCTCCCCGATCAGGCGCGCAGGCTGCCAATGGTCCCCCTGCTTCGTCTCGAGTTCGAGAAGGCGCGCGTGAATATCCTCGAGCCCTTGCTCATCCGCCCAGGCCATCGGCCCACCCTTTTGCGCTGGAAAACCATAACCGTTGAGATACACCAGGTCGATATCGTGGGCCGACCCGGCGATGCCCTCCTGCAGGATCTTCGCGCCTTCGTTGACCAGCGCCAGCAGACAACGCTCGAGAATTTCCTCCGTGCTGATCTCGCGTCGCTGGAAACCCAGCTCTTCGCTAACCCGCTGCACCAGCGCATCCACCTCTACATCATGCTCGGCCTGTCGGCTGCCCGGTTCGTAGTGATAGTACCCATTGCCGCTTTTCTGCCCGAACCGTCCCAGTTCGCACAGGCGGTTATCTACCTGGAATTCGGGCGCATCCTGGCCCTTGCCCGCCAGTTCGCGAGCACGCCATTCCAGATCGATTCCGACCACGTCGTACATGCGGAACGGCCCCATGGCAAAGCCGAAGCCCTGGAGCGCCGCATCGACCTGATGAGGAAACGCGCCTTCCAGCAGCATCTTGCGCGCTTCCAGCACATAAGGATGAAGCATGCGGTTGCCGATGAACCCATGGCAGTTGCCGGCTATGACGCTGACTTTGCCCATGCGATTGCCCAGCGCAACGGCGGCGTCCAATACCGCTTTGGACGTGTTCGCGCCACGGACGATCTCCAAAAGCTTCATGATGTGTGCCGGACTGAAGAAGTGGAGACCCAGGACCTGATCAGGCCGTCGAGTAGCGGCAGCGATGGCGTCGATGTCCAGCGCCGATGTATTGCTCGCCAGAATGGCCTCGGGCTTTAGCAAGCGATCCAACTCACGAAAGATCGCTTGCTTGAGTTCGAGATTCTCATAAACCGCCTCGATCACCAGATCCACATCGCGGATCGCCGCATAGTCATCGGCCTGCTTCACCCGGGCGATCCGGGCATCGGCTTCGCCCTGGTCGATACGGCCCTGGCGAACGCCGTGAGCATAGGTCTCGGCCACCGCAGCCAGCGCTTGCTCAAGCATCTGCGGGTTGTTGTCGACCCACTGTACCGCCACGCCAGCATTGGCCAGGCACATCGCGATGCCCCGGCCCATGGTGCCTGCCCCAACCACGGCGGCGCGCTGAATATCGAAGGGTGTCTGGCTCATGTCAGCTCTCTTGTTGGCGACCAAAGACAGCCTTCACCTTAGTCAGCCGCTGTAGCTTTTTGAAATTTATTCGTGTGATGGCGGCCATTCAGCGGATGGATGTAGCGCGGGAGGCCTGCCTGGGTTGCCATGAAGAGATACAAACCCGGGCATTTTGATGTCTCGTCCCCGCCCAACTTGCGCGCTAAGGTGCGCCTTCAATTTCACGCATCGCGTCATGGCAGGAAGCCAGACGCTCGAGGCACTTTTCAAGGAACGAACCATTGCCATACCTATGCTCCGCTCTGAACACCCTGGGCATTACGTCGCTTTCACTGCTGGCGGGATGCCTGGCCGTCCCTGAGCAAACCACCATGGAGCCGGTCGCTTTCGAAACACCGGAGTATCACGCTCAGCGGGGCTTGGCCGTCGTCAAAGCCTCCGCCTTGTACGCCCGTGGCGGCACCGGCCAGCATGTGGTGGTGGCGCTGGTCGACTCGGGCCTCAATGCCGGCCTGGATGAGTTCGAAGGCAGACTGGCCGATCCTGGATTCGACCATGTCGAAAACCGTGCCGGTACCGTTGACCGTATCGGCCATGGCACACAGATGGCCGGCATCCTCGCCGCCAACAAGGACAGCCAGGGCATGCACGGCATCGCATTCGATGCACGGTTGATCCCCTTTCGTTTTGGCGACGACAACGAACCTTTCTTCTTCGACAGTGAAATTGCCCAATCCTGGCAAAGCGGCTTCGACAAGGGCGCTCGTCTGTTCAACAACTCCTGGGCCAACGCCATTCCCGCCACCGAGATCAATGAGGCCCGTTACAAGCAGGTCATGCCCGACTCCCTGGATGTTGCTCGCAAGCTGGTAGCCGCCGGCGCCGTGTTTGTCTTCCCCACCGGTAATGAACTCAAGCGCGAGCCCTTGGCCGAACCCGGATTGCCCGCGGCACTTGGAGAGCTGGAGAAAGGCTGGATAGCGGTGGTGGCGCTGAAAAACGACGGCAGCAGTATCAATGGCAAATCGAACTACTGCGGCGTCGCGGCCGCCTGGTGCATTGCCGTACCGGGCGGCGATTCCGGCACACAGGCGGGCCTGCTCACGGTGGATAAGGAAGGGCGTTACGTGCAAACCGCCGGCACCTCCCCTGCCACGGCACTCGTCAGCGGGGCGCTGGCTACGCTGCAGAGCCTTTATCCGGAACTCAGTCCGCAACAGGTGCGTGAGCATCTGCTGGCGACAGCCAACCGCTCGGGTATTTATGCCAATAGTGAAGCTTATGGCCAAGGGCTGATGGATCTGGAGGCGGCCTCGCGACGCACTCCGGCATCGATAGCTGACCGATCATTCCAGTGAGGAACAACCATGCCGCGTTCTCTGATCCAATCTCTTGCTGTAGCCGTATGCCTGTTACTCAGCGGATGCATGAAGCTTCCCGAAGAACCACCATTGCTCGCGACGCTCGATACCCCGACTGCGGCTTTCCAGGCTTCGTCATCGCCTGGTGAGCCTTGTGTTTCAACGCGCTTTTCCTGAAAGCCCTCTGCCTATTACAAATTCGTCGGAAGCGGCCTACCGACTCTGAAGCCATCCTTACAGAAGCCGCGTAGGACCTGGCTGATTGTCGGGCAGAGGAAGGGGATAGCTAATAGAAACCGAGAGAAAAGCGCTTTTTCGTCCGTAGGACGCCGGTAAACGCCCTACACAATCCGTCCCCCCAAGCCATCTTGCGATGTCCGGACAGAGCTCTCTATAGTCCTCGGCGCGATTTGAAATCGTACTGAAGAGGTCCTCATGCACACATCCATTCCGTCTTTCGAGCGATACCAGTCGCTACGAAGCACACCTGCCCTGGCTATCGACACCGAGGCCGACGTCCATCATCTTTGCGACGCCGCCGCCCAACGAATCCGAGCATCCAGCGATCTGCTCGAAACCCTGCATTGCCTGTGCTTCAAACACGCCGATGTGAAGGATATTCCCAGCATCGTGCATGCCCTGTATCTGCTGGTTCAGGACGGAAGCGAGATGTTGGAGGTGATGCGCCAGCGGCTACGTTGAGGTTGAATCGATAAGGGGTAATATTCTGGCCGTTGTTACGCCATTGAGATGGAGTATTTCCAGTCTGGATAGCCCTGCCCGCGTCATGCATTCCATCTTTCACACAAATAACGCCCATGAAAAAGCCGCCCTGGGAGGCGGCTTTTTCATTCGCAAACCAAGCCTTACAGCTGTGGTCCGGCAGCCTTGATCGCGTCGCTCACTTCAAACTTCTTGAAGTTCTCGATGAACAGGCCGGCCAGCGCCTTGGCGGCTTCGTCGTACGCAGCCTTGTCGGCCCACGTGTTGCGTGGGTTCAACAGGCTGGTTTCGACGCCTGGGACAGCCAGCGGCACGTCCAGGTTGATGATGTCCAGGTGCTCGGTTTCAGCACCGACCAGCGCGCCGCTCTGGATAGCGGCGATAACTGCGCGGGTGGTCGGGATGTTGAAGCGCTTGCCAACGCCGTAGCCGCCACCGGTCCAGCCAGTATTGACCAGGTAAACTTTGGAACCGAAGCCACGAATACGCTTGATCAGCAACTCAGCATATTCGCCAGCCGGACGTGGGAAGAACGGTGCGCCGAAGCAGGTGGAGAAGGTCGACTTGATGCCGCTGCCCGAGCCCATTTCGGTCGAGCCTACCAGCGCAGTGTAGCCGGACAGGAAGTGGTAGGCAGCTTGCTCTTCGCTGAGGATCGAGACAGGCGGCAGTACGCCGGTCAGGTCGCAGGTCAGGAAGATCACGGCGTTAGGCTCGCCGCCGAGGTTTTTCGCCGAACGCTTTTCGACGTGCTCCAGCGGATAGGCGGCACGGCTGTTCTGGGTCAGGCTGCCGTCGGCGTAGTCCGCCTTCTTGGCGCTATCCAGCACAACGTTTTCCAGCACGGCGCCGTGCTTGATGGCTTTCCAGATAACCGGTTCGTTCTTCTCCGACAGGTCGATGCACTTGGCATAGCAACCGCCTTCGATATTGAACACCACGCCCTCGCCCCAACCGTGCTCGTCGTCACCGATCAGGTAGCGGCTTTCGTCGGCGGACAGGGTGGTCTTGCCGGTGCCGGACAAGCCGAAGAACAGGGTCACGTCGCCCTCTTCGCCAATGTTGGCGGCGCAGTGCATCGGCAGCACGTCGGCGGCCGGCAGCAGGAAGTTCTGCACCGAGAACATGGCCTTTTTCATCTCGCCGGCGTAGCGCATGCCTGCGATCAGTACTTTTTTCTGAGCGAAGTTGAGGATCACGCAACCGTCGGAGTTGGTACCGTCGCGCTCAGGAACGCATTCGAAGTTGGCGACGTTGAGGATCTGCCATTCCTGGCGACCAGCGGGATTGTACTGGGCCGGATTGATGAACAGGCAACGACCGAACAGGTTTTGCCAGGCAGTTTGGGTGGTCATCTTCACGGCCAGGTAGTGGTCATCGGACGCACCTACATGGACATGGGAGACAAAATGTTCTTGAGCGTTGTTGAACGCTTCGACGCGAGCCCACAGGGCATCGAATTTGTCGGCCGGGAACTTGCGGTTGATCGGGCCCCAGGCAATGGCGTCCTGGGTGCTCGGCTCTTCCACGATGAAACGGTCGGCTGGCGAGCGGCCGGTACGATGACCGGTACGGACTACCAGCGCGCCAGTATCGGCAAGCTCGCCTTCACCGCGATTCAAGGCTTCTTTGACCAGATCATCGACACTCAGATCGGTGTACACGGTGTTATTGGCTTGCGTCATGAGATTCCCCATCGGCCCGTAGCCGAGTGCTCCAAACGTTTTGTAGTAGGAAGTCGCGCACTACTACCCGAAAAAAGTGCGCCGGATTATGCCAGAAAAGCCCAAAAAAGGTAGGGCCCTCCCGTCAGTACGGCGTAAAACCGGCGTTTGCCAGGAGATTTACCTGAGCTGAAACGGTTCAGTGACGAGTATCTGACGGTGACTCGACACCCGCACCAGCGAACAATTGCGCAACGTCAGCTGCGTCGAACAGATAACGTTCATTGCAGAACTGGCAATCGATCTCGACGGCGCCGCCATGCTCGATCACCAGCTGCTGCGCATCCTGCAGACCCAGACTGACCAGCGCATTGCCGGATCGTTCACGAGAGCAACTGCATCGGAAGCGCAGCGGCAGACTGTCGAACAACCGTACGGCTTCCTCGTGGTAGAGGCGATGAAGAACCGTTTCGTTGTCCAGGCCCAGCAGCTCATCGGCGTTCAGGGTGCTGGCCAGCGTTGTAAGGTGCTGCCAGTTGGCGTCACGTTCTTCCGGATCGCGAATGCGATCGGCGGGCAGTTGTTGCAGCAGCAGGCCCCGCGCGCGCCGCCCGTCGGCGTACAGCCAGAAGCGTGTATTGGTCTGCTGGGACATGACGAAATAGTTGGTGAAGCATTCGGCCAGGGAGGCGCCGTCAAGGTCGACAATGCCTTGGTAACGTTTGCCGTGGGTCGGATCGACTGTCAGTGCCAGGACGCCGTTGGGCATCAGGTCGGCCAGGGTCGCGTCGGGTGCGATCTGCTCGGCATGATAGCGGGCCAGGCCACGGATCTCGCGCTCGCTGGAACACTCGATCATCAGCATCGGCACCGGGCCTTCGGAACGGGCCTGGAGAATCAGCAAGCCATCGAACTTCAGGGTGCCGACCAACAGCGCCGCTGCCGCCATGAGTTCGCCGAGCAGTTGCGCGACCGGCTCCGGATAGGGGTGCTTGGCAAGCACTTCGGCGTAGCTGCGCTCCAGCGCCACCATCTCGCCCCGGACGTCGCTGTCGTCGAAAATGAAACGTTGGGTGCAGTCGTTATCCGGAAAATCAGTCATAAGGTCTGGTATCTGAAGTGAAGGCAAAGGAATGGGCGGCATTTTATGGCCATTCCGGGTGGCTTCCAAGCAAAGCGCCGGACGGTATGCCCAACGTCCCCGTTAATCCGCTGCCGGCCTCTTCTATTCGCTACTGCTTCCCCGGAACTTGAACAGATCCCGTCGCTGTTTCTTGCTCGGTTTGCCATCGGTGCTGACCCCGAGGGCACCGGCCTTGCGCTGCGCAGCAGCGGCTTCGCGCCTGGCGATACTGGCTTCGGTTTCGCGATAGAGCGTCTGCGCTTCAGGCGCCCCGCGCCGGACAATCAACAATGCCTCGACCACCACGGTTTTCTCATCGAAACCGACGCGTATGACGTACTCGTCGCCGATGCGCGGCTCCTTGCCCGGCTTGCAGCGCTCGCCTCGGTGATGGACTTTGCCACTTTCGATAGCGGCCTTGGCAAGCGCACGGGTTTTATAGAATCGCGCCGCCCACAACCATTTATCGAGACGGACTTTGTCGTCCTCTTCCTGTTTTTGTGTCACTGCAATTCCTCTCTCTACTGATAGTCAGAACTGTACTACCGTTTTTGTCGAGCGCACGAATCCGGCCCGACAGATAGAATGCTCACCGAGTCGGCTTTGCCGGCCAGATAAGCTGACAAAAGTTACAAGCGCAAACAGCTGCGTAGATAACTGTCGTCAGTTTGTGATTACTCTGTGAGCCACCGCGATTCGCGGGCTCCACGATCCGACGTACTGATTGCAGGTTGCTTTTTATTGAAGACATTTGACCATTTGACCGTTGTCGGTCTTCGCGAGTGGGTGGCGCTTCCGGAGCTGGGAGTGGCGGGCCTGCGGGCAAAAATCGACACAGGGGCCAGCACTTCCAGCCTGCACGCCACCGATATCGAGCCGTTCGAGCGTGACGGTGAAAAATGGGTGCGTTTCACCGCGCACCTGGGCACGGTGGTGCAACTGCGTCATCGCCGTTGCGAAGCCCCACTGGTGGCGCGCAAGACGATAAAAAGCTCCAACGGCCACGCCCAGGTGCGCTACGTGATCAGCACCACGCTGGCGCTGGGTGATCGGGTCTGGCGGGTCGAATTCACCCTTGCCTGCCGCAAATCCATGCGATATCGCCTGTTGCTGGGCTCCAAGGCCTTGGTCGACGGCCAGTTGGTCGTCAATCCAGGCATCAAATACGTTCAAGACAAGCCGGTATTCCCGGTGTCCACTACCTCTGCCACAGGTGTTGCATGAAGATCGCTGTGCTGTCGCGTAACCCGCGTCTGTATTCCACTCGCCGCCTGGTTGAAGCCGGGACCGAACGTGGCCATGAAATGGTGGTGATCGACACCCTGCGCGCCTATATGAACATCGCCAGCCACAAGCCGCAGATCCATTATCGGGGCCAGCCCCTGGAAGGGTTCGATGCAGTGATCCCGCGAATTGGCGCATCGGTCACATTCTATGGCTGCGCGGTATTGCGGCAATTCGAAATGATGGGCGTATTCCCCCTCAACGAATCCGTAGCGATCGCCCGCGCCCGAGACAAGCTGCGCTCCCTGCAATTGCTGTCGCGGCGTGGTATCGGCTTGCCGGTAACCGGCTTTGCCCACTCCCCCGACGATATTCCCGACCTCATCGCCATGGTCAACGGCGCACCGCTGGTGATCAAGGTGCTGGAGGGTACCCAGGGCATCGGCGTGGTCCTGTGTGAAACCGCGACTGCGGCCGAATCGGTAATCGAGGCGTTCATGGGCCTGAAGCAGAACATCATGGTCCAGGAATACATCAAGGAAGCCGGCGGCGCGGACATCCGCTGCTTCGTGGTGGGTGACAAAGTCATCGCTTCGATGAAGCGTCAGGCCCGCCCCGGGGAGTTTCGCTCCAACCTGCACCGTGGCGGCAGCGCCAGCCTGATCAAGATCACCCCGGAAGAACGCATGACCGCCTTGCGCGCGGCGAAAGTCATGGGCTTGTCCGTCGCCGGCGTGGATATCCTGCGCTCCAATCATGGCCCCCTGGTCATGGAGGTCAACTCTTCACCCGGCCTGGAAGGCATCGAGACCACCACCGGCAAAAACGTGGCCGGGATCATCATCGAGCACCTGGAAAAGAACGGCGGGCCGAACATGACCCGGACCAAAGGGAAAGGCTGACTCAACACAAAACCTTTGTGGAAGCGAGCCTGCTCGCGATTGCGGTGTCTCAGTCAAAGCAACACAACTGGGCTACAGGCCATCGCTAGCAGGCTTGCTCCCACAGGTGCTCCACATCCAGATCGATTACACCGCATCCCGTGGCAGCATCAACCCCAACGGTAACCGCACCCGCGCTTCAAGCCCTCCACCCACTCGGTTGCGCAACTCTACATTGCCACCGTGCATCGAGGCGATGCGCTTGACGATTGCCAGGCCCAGTCCCGTACCCTTCCCGCCACGGGCACGATCACCGCGAGTGAAGGGGTTGAAAATAGCTTCCAGCTCGGACGGATCGATGCCGCCCCCCCGGTCCATGACGCTCAGCACAACATAAGGCGCGCTGGTGTCGCCGGACACATAGGCCGCCACCTCGACGCCCGAACCAGCGTGGTTCAAGGCATTACCGATCAGGTTGTTCAGTAATCGCTTCATGGACACCCGACGGAGCGGGAACGGCTGGATCGGCTCCAGCCGCAGGTGCACTTTTTCGTCGTTCTGGTTATAGGGCGCAACCACCTCCTGGACCAGCTCGCTGAGATCTACTTCCTCCACCGACTCGTCACGCCCATCGCGAATGAACGCCAGGAACTGATCGAGGATCGCGTCCATGTCCTCGATGTCACGAATCATTTCATTGGTGAGGTCGGTATGTTCGCCCATCAACTCCAACGACAGGCGCAGCCGGGTCAATGGCGTGCGCAGGTCATGGGAAACACCGGCGAGCATCAATTCACGTTCTCGTCCGGCCTGCTCGACGTCTTCGGCCATTTGATTGAAAGCACGGTAGACCTCGGTCATTTCGCTCGGGGTGTCACTGATGGGCAGCCGCACGCTGCGCCCCTGGCCCAGTTGGCGAGCCGCATAGACCAGGCGCTTCAATGGCTGGTTGAGCTGGCTGACGAAGATCCACGCCGACGCTGTCGACAAAAGCCCAATGGCGAGGAACCAGCCGAGTACGTTCCAGATTTTCTGGCCCCGCAAAGGATGGGGGTACAGCGGAACCTTCAGCCAACCATCCCCCAGGCTCGGCGCACGCACCCACAGCGCCGGAGGCGAATGCATGCGCAATCGGACCTCGGTGTCGGCACCCAGCTCGGCCTGCATCTGTCGTTGGTAGATCTCGCTGTAGGGCCAGTGTTGCTCCCCTTCCGGTACTCCGGCACCGACCACCCGGATCAGCGTCGCCGCCTCGGCGATCTTCGCCCGGTTGTTTTCATCGGCTGCCCAATAGGCCCGCAGGGTCAAGGCGACACCATGGCTGTATTGGCGATCCACCAGCACGTCTTCGTTCATCAGCAGGTAGACCAGCGTCAGCGCCTTGGAAAAGAGCACGACGATCAGCACCAGCCAGAGGGTGCGGGAGAAGAAACTCTGGGGGAACCAAACAGGGGTTTTCATGGATAACCGCTACACACTTGCAGGAGCGAGCGATGCTCGCACACTGACGGACTGCGAGTCGCCTGGAGGAAACCCTTCAACCAGCCAACCCGCTCCTACAAATCGCCATTACTTACTGGCAGCACCATCCGGCACGAAGACATACCCCACGCCCCAGACGGTCTGGATATAACGCGGCTTGGAAGGATCGGGCTCGATCATCCGGCGCAGGCGGGATATCTGAACGTCGATGGAACGCTCCAGCGCATCCCACTCACGGCCACGGGCCAGGTTCATCAGCTTGTCACGGGTCAACGGCTGACGAGCATTCATCACCAGTGCCTTGAGCACGGCGAACTCGCCGGTGGTGAGCATGTGGACTTCATCGCCGCGCTTGAGCTCGCGGGTGGCCAGGGACAGTTCATAGTCGCCGAAGGTCACGCTTTCGTCTTCGCTGCCCGGCGCGCCAGGAACCGGGGCCGACTGGCGACGCAGGACCGCCTTGACCCGAGCCATCAGCTCGTCCGGGTTGAACGGCTTGGCCAGGTAATCGTCGGCCCCCAGCTCCAGCCCCTTGATACGACTCAGCTCGTCACCCTTGGCGGTGAGCATGATGATCGGGATCTGGTTGTTGGCGCCACGCAGGCGGCGGCAGGCGGTCAGGCCGTCCTCGCCAGGGAGCATCAGGTCGAGGACCACAAGGTTGAAGACCTCGCGGGCCAGCAACCGATCCATCTGTTCGGTGTTCGGTACGGTGCGGGCGCGGTAGCCCTTGCTGACGAAAAAACGCTCCAGCAGGCTGCTCAGCCCAGGATCGTCGTCAACGATCAGAATTTTTTCGCCTTCAGCAGTTTGTGCAGTGCTGCTCATAGGAAGCTCCTTTGATCTCGGCGCGCATTATGGCCTAGCTGCCGTTATACGCACCGTGTGCATTGTTAGCAGATTTTTCCTCTATCTCCACTGATACGGGTATCGAGCCTACAGACCACGGCGCCCCCGAAAGACGGAACGCCGGTTATAATGCGCGGCCTTTTGTGCCAGGAAATGTCGGATCGTATTTGCGGCGCGCTTTTCCCAGGCCAGGCAGCACTTTTTGAATTTCGAGGGTCAACTGACAGCCTTTTGACCCAGGCAGCGGCGCATGCCAGGCCGCTCAACCAGTCTCGTCAAGCCCTGTTCAAGTGGCGGCGAGCCTGATTTCACATTTTGTCAGGTGGTTTTATGGACAGCATCAACAGCCGCATCGCCGAGGAGCTCGGCGTACGCCCACAACAGGTCGAAGCGGCCGTCGCGCTACTCGATGAAGGCTCCACGGTGCCTTTCATCGCCCGCTACCGGAAAGAAGTGACCGGCAGCCTCGATGACACCCAATTGCGTCATCTGGAGGAGCGCCTGCGCTACCTGCGCGAACTCGACGAACGGCGCATCAGCATCCTGGCCAGTATCCAGGAACAGGGCAAGCTGACCCCGGCACTGGAACGTGACATCAAGCTGGCGGACACCAAGACCCGTCTCGAAGATTTGTATCTGCCCTACAAGCAAAAGCGCCGCACCAAGGGCCAGATCGCGCTCGAAGCCGGTCTCGGCGAATTGGCCGACGGTCTGTTCAACGACCCGGCCCTGACACCGGAAATCGAAGCCGCTCGCTTCGTGGACACTGAAAAAGGCGTGCCCGACGTGAAGGCGGCACTGGAAGGTGCCAAGTACATCCTGATGGAGCGTTTCGCCGAAGACGCCAACCTGTTGGAAAAGCTGCGCAATTTCCTTAAACAGGAAGCCATCCTCAGCGCCCGCGTGATTGCCGGCAAAGAAGAGGAAGGCGCGAAGTTCCGTGACTATTTCGAACACGACGAACCCCTCAAGACCGTGCCGTCCCACCGGGCCCTGGCCATTTTCCGTGGCCGCAACGAAGGCATCCTCAGCTCTGCGCTGAAGGTCGGTGACGAGTTGCCGGGCACCATGCACCCTTGCGAAGGCATGATCGGCCAGCAGTTCGGCATTCAGAACCAGAACCGTCCCGCCGACAAATGGTTGGCCGAGGTCGTCCGCTGGACCTGGAAGGTCAAGCTCTACACGCACCTGGAAACCGATCTGCTGGGCGAACTGCGGGACAATGCCGAGGCCGAAGCGATCAACGTCTTCGCCCACAACCTGCACGATCTGCTGCTGGCCGCCCCGGCCGGCCCGCGTGCCACCCTGGGCCTGGACCCGGGCCTGCGTACCGGCTGCAAGGTGGCGGTGGTGGACTCCACCGGCAAGTTGCTGGACCACACCACGGTCTACCCCCACGTGCCGCATAACAAGTGGGACCAGACCCTCGCGGTGCTCGCCGCCCTGTGCGCCAAGCATTCGGTGGACCTGATCGCCATCGGCAACGGCACTGCCAGCCGGGAAACCGACAAACTGGCCGCCGAGCTGATCAAGAAATACCCGGCCATGAAACTGACCAAGGTCATGGTCTCCGAGGCCGGCGCTTCCGTTTACTCGGCCTCGGAGCTGGCCGCCAAGGAATTCCCGGACCTGGACGTGTCGATCCGTGGCGCGGTGTCCATTGCCCGCCGTTTGCAGGACCCGCTGGCGGAACTGGTGAAGATCGATCCGAAATCCATCGGTGTGGGTCAATACCAGCACGACGTGTCCCAGTTGAAACTGGCCCGTGGCCTGGACGCCGTGGTGGAGGACTGCGTAAACGCCGTGGGCGTGGACGTGAACACTGCATCGGTGGCGCTGCTGGCACGGATTTCCGGCCTGAACACCACACTGGCGCAGAACATCGTGACCCACCGCGATGAGCATGGCGCCTTCAAGACCCGCGCTGCGTTGAAGAAGGTCCCGCGCTTGGGTGAAAAAACCTTCGAACAGGCCGCCGGGTTCCTGCGCGTCATGAATGGCGATAACCCGCTGGACTCCTCTGCCGTCCACCCCGAGGCCTACCCGCTGGTGCAACGCATCGCTGCCCAGACTGACCGCGACATCCGCTCGCTGATCGGCGACGCGGCGTTCCTCAAGCGCCTGGATCCGAAGAAATTCACCGATGAAACCTTCGGCCTGCCCACCGTGACCGACATTCTTCAGGAACTGGAAAAACCAGGCCGTGACCCGCGTCCCGAGTTCAAGACCGCCGAGTTCCAGGAAGGCGTCGAGGATCTCAAGGACCTGCAGCCCGGCATGATCCTCGAGGGTGTGGTGACCAACGTCACCAATTTCGGTGCGTTCGTCGACATCGGCGTGCATCAGGACGGCCTGGTGCATATCTCGGCGCTGTCGGAGAAGTTCATCAAGGATCCACGCGAAGCCGTGAAGGCCGGCGATGTGGTGAAAGTGAAGGTCATGGAAGTCGATATCCCGCGCAAACGCGTCGGCCTGTCGATGCGCATGAGCGACACGCCAGGTGAAAAAGTCGACGGCGCCCGTGGTGCCCGTCCGGGCTCGACGCCACGTCCGCAGAACACCGCACCACGCAAGGAAACCGCCACGGCGGCCCCGGTGAACAATGCCATGGCCTCGCTGTTCGCCAACGCCAAGCAGTTGAAGAAACGCTGATGGACGTGCCGGCCGGGTTGGTGGAGAGCGCGTTTTTCAAGCTGCTCGGCTGCCGTCTGCACAGCCTTGAGGAAGGGGTGGCACAAGTCGCCCTGGGCCTTGAGGCGCCGCTGCGCAATCGGGGCGGCAAGCTGCATGGCGGCGCGCTGTTCAGCCTGGTGGACATCGCCATGGGCCTGGCCTGCTCCAGCGTCCATGGCTTCGACCAGCAGAGCGCAACCATCGAATGCAAGATCAACTACATTCGCGCCGTGTCCGAGGGCGAAGTGTTGTGCACGGCCCGGGTGATTCATCCAGGCCGGCGCACGCTGGTGGTCGAGGCCGAGGTGATGCAAGGCGACAAGCTGGTCGCAAAAGCGCAAGGCACGTTCGCTGCCCTATAGCTCCCTGTCGTCGATTTGGGGTAATTTCGGCGCAACAGTGCAGCGTCGGATTTTCTGTGGGAGCGGGCTTGCTCGCGAACGCGGTGTGTCAGTGACTCGAATGTCGACTGGCGTACCTTAATTCGCGAGCGAGCCCGCTCCCACAGGGATGTGGCGCTTGAAAACCAGGCGAAAACGCCAGTTTTAACTTCACCCTTGTAGAGCGCCTTGCCCACCCCCATATTGGGGCGACTGACGCGTGAAGGAATTCAACTTGAGCGACCTCTTAAACCGCCGCCTGGCCCTGCTCGGCGAGCGCGCCAACCTCTCCCTGCTCGAGCAGTGCCTGCACGGTATCGAACGTGAATGCCTGCGTGTCACGGACACCGGGCGACTGGCGTTGACCCCGCATCCCGAGGCCCTGGGCTCGGCGTTGACCAATGAACAGATCACCACCGACTATTCCGAGTCGCTGCTGGAGTTCATCACGCCCGCCCTGTCGAACCCTGCCGATACCCTGGCCAGCCTCGACAGCATCCATCGGTTCGTCTACAGCAAGCTCGGTGACGAATACCTGTGGAGTCCGTCGATGCCGTGCCCGCTACCGGCGGAAGAAGAGATTCCGATCGCGTATTACGGCACCTCGAACATCGGTCGGCTCAAGTACGTCTACCGCCAAGGCCTGGCGCTGCGCTACGGCAAGACCATGCAGTGCATCGCAGGGATCCACTACAACTTCTCCCTGCCCGAAAAACTCTGGCCGCTGCTTCGGCAAGCGGAAGCCGCCGAAATGAGTGACCGTGACTTCCAGTCGTCGGCCTACATCGCACTGATCCGCAATTTCCGTCGCTACAGCTGGCTGCTGATGTACCTGTTCGGCGCCTCCCCGGCCCTGGACGCTGGCTTCCTGCGCGGTCGTCCGCACCAGTTGGAGCAACTGGACCCGGACACCCTCTATCTTCCCTACGCCACCAGCCTGCGCATGAGCGACCTGGGTTACCAGAGCAACGCCCAGGCCGGCCTGACGCCGTGCTACAACGACCTGGCGAGCTATACCGACAGCCTGCGCAAAGCGGTGGCAACGCCCTATGCGCCCTATGTTGAAATCGGCACTCATCGCAACGGCGAATGGATCCAGCTCAACACCAACATCCTGCAGATCGAAAACGAGTACTACTCCAACATCCGCCCCAAACGCGTGACCTATACCGGCGAGCGCCCGATCCAGGCCTTGATGGCCCGGGGCATCCAGTATGTCGAAGTGCGCTGCCTGGACATCAACCCGTTCCTGCCAATGGGTATCGACGTCACCGAGTCGCGTTTCCTCGATGCATTTCTGTTGTATTGCGGCCTCAACGACAGCCCGCAACTGGAAAACAACGAATGCGGCAACGCCACCAGCAACTTCCTGACGGTGGTCAAGGAAGGCCGCAAGCCAGGCCTGCAACTGCAGCGTCAGGGCCAATCGGTGGACATGCAGTCCTGGGCCATCGAACTGCTGGAAAAGATCGCGCCGCTGGCGGCGTTGCTGGACCAGAGTCAGGGTGGCGATGCCCACCGCCAGGCACTGGAGGCACAACTGGCGAAGGTGATGGACCCGTCATTGACCCCATCCGCGCAGGTACTAGCGGCCATGGCCGAACATCAGGAAAGCTTCGCCCAGTTCTCCCTGCGCCAGAGCAAAGCCCACGCCGAATTCTTCCGCGCCGAGTCTCTGGCTGCCTCGGAGCAGGCGGCATTCGAAGAGGCCGCACGCCAATCACTGGCCCAGCAGAGCGAGCTGGAGCAGAACGAGGTCGGGGATTTCGATGTGTTCGTGGGTTCTTACCAGGCGAGCATTCTGGCGATCAGTAACTGACGGTTCTTTATGGCGAGGGAGCAAGCACCCTCGCCATAAAGACATGCCGCACGCTGAGTTTTTTCGCTGATAAGCTCATTCTAAAAAGTTATTTATTTCTGAATTCTTAGATCATTTAGTCTCCTCCAACACCCAGCATCCAGTGGCCTGTTGAGGAGCTTTGCCATGACTTTGAGTTTCCCCCTTCGCCTTCTCGCGGCCGCCTCCCTGGCCGCAGCGAGTCTTTTCGCCCAAGCAGCCGACCTGACCGTCGCGTACCAGACCACCGTCGATCCGGCCAAAGTCGCCCAAGCCGACGGTACTTATGAAAAAGCCACCCAAGCCAGGATCGACTGGCGCAAATTCGATAACGGCGCCGACGTCATCACCGCCATCGCCTCAGGCGATGTACAGATCGGCTACCTCGGTTCAAGCCCGCTGACCGCTGCCATTACTCGCAAGGTCCCCGTGGAAACCTTTCTCATCGCCACGCAGATCGGCGCCGCCGAAGCTCTGGTGGTCCGTGACAGTGCCGGGATCAAGAGCCCGCAAGACCTGATCGGCAAGAAGATCGCCGTGCCGTTCGTATCCACTGGCCACTACAGCCTGCTGGCCGCGTTGAAGCACTGGAACATCGACCCGTCGAAAGTCACCGTACTGAACCTCGCGCCACCGGCCATCATCGCGGCCTGGAAGCGCGGCGATATCGATGCAACCTACGTTTGGGACCCGGCCCTTGGCGTGGCCAAGGAAAACGGCAAGGTGCTGATCACCTCCGCCGAACTGGCCCAGTTCGGCGCGCCAACCTTTGACGCCTGGATCGTACGCAAGGACTTCGCCCAGAAGCATCCGGAAATCGTGACGGCCTTCGCCAAAGTGACCTTGGATGCCTACGCCCAATACCGCAAGGATCCACAGGCCTGGCTGGCCAACGCGTCCAACATCGACAAACTGGTGAAACTCTCCGGCGCCAAGGCCACTGACATCCCGCTGTTGCTGCAAGGCAACGTCTATCCGCTGGCCGCCGATCAGGTGGTGAGCCTCGGCGCACCGACCACTCAGGCGATCACCAACACCGCGGCGTTCCTCAAGGAGCAAGGCAAAGTCGAAGCCGTACTGCCGGACTACGCGCCGTACGTCAGCGCCAAATACATCACTCAATGATTACATTCGGGAGACATTGCGATGGCCTTGCTACAGCTGGAGCGCATCAGCGCACAGTACCCCGGTGCAGCGGAACCTGTGCTGGCGGATATTTCACTGACCCTGGGGCCCCGACAATTGCTGGTTGCCCTTGGCCCGTCCGGCAGTGGCAAGACCTCGCTGTTGAACCTGATCGCCGGATTCGTCGAGCCCAGCGCCGGACAGATCAGCCTGGACGGCGTACCCGTATCGGGGCCGGGTGCCGAGCGCGGCGTGGTGTTCCAGGACGACGCGCTACTGCCTTGGCAAGACGTGCTGGCTAACGTTGGGTTCGGCCTGGAGCTGGCCGGCGTCGCCAAGGCACAGCGTGAAGCCCGCGCTCGCGAAATGCTCGCCCTGGTGGATCTGGCCGGTTTCGAACAGCGCCGCATCTGGCAGCTTTCCGGCGGGCAGAAACAACGTGTCGGCCTTGCCCGAGCGTTGGCGGCCGACCCACGCCTGCTATTGATGGACGAGCCTTTCGGCGCCCTGGACGCTTTCACCCGTGAGCAAATGCAGGAATTGTTGCTGCAAGTCTGGCAACGCACTGCCAAACCGGTGTTCCTCATCACCCATGACATCGAGGAGGCGGTCTTCCTCGCCACCGACCTGATTCTGCTGGCACCCGATCCGGGGCACATCGTCGAGCGCTTGAGCCTGGACTTCGGTCGACGTTATGGGGACGGGGAATCGGCTCGGTCAATCAAGTCCGATCCACGCTTTATCGAAACCCGCGAGCATGTACTCGCCAAAGTGTTCTCTCAACGCAGCGCCGTTCGGCGACAGGAGCGCGCATGAGCAGCTATGAAGTGCCTGCCCTGGTCCGTGAACCGACGACCAGGCGCCCAGCCATCGGCTCAGGATTCAAATTGAGTATCCGCTGGATCAGCAGCCTGACGTTGATCGCCTTGCTGTCGGCCTGGTGGGCCGTCACCGCCAGCGGGTTGATCGAACCGTTGTTCCTGCCTTCGCCCTTCGCGGTGCTGCAAAAAGGCTGGCTGCTGGCGACCAGCGGCTATATGGACGCCACACTCTGGCAACACTTGGGCGCGAGCCTTCAGCGAATCGGCCTGGGCCTGTTGTTCGCCATTTTGACGGCGGTACCGGTGGGCATCGCCATCGGCGCCAACCGCATCGCCCGGGGTGTGCTCGATCCCTTGATCGAGTTTTACCGGCCGATCCCGCCCCTGGCCTATCTGCCATTGATCGTGATCTGGTGCGGCATTGGTGAGCTGTCGAAGGTGCTACTGATTTATCTGGCGATCTTCGCCCCGATTGCCATCGCCACCGCGACCGGCGTGCGCACCGTCGACCCGGCCAAACTGCGGGCCGCGCAATCGCTGGGTGCCACGCGTATCCAGTTGATTCGCCATGTGATCGTACCCAGTGCCCTGCCGGACATCCTGACCGGGATTCGCATCGGCCTGGGCGTGGGCTGGTCGACGCTGGTGGCCGCCGAACTGATCGCCGCCACCAGCGGCCTGGGCTTCATGGTGCAGTCAGCCGCGCAGTTCCTGGTCACCGATGTGGTGGTGTTGGGAATCCTGGTGATCGCATTGATCGCCTTCGCCATGGAAATGGGCTTGCGCGCCCTGCAACGCAGACTGGTGCCATGGCACGGCCAGGCCCATTGATACCCAATGACCACGCCGACGATTCGGCGCCAAACGAGACACTGCGATGAACCGTGCGACCATTACCCCGTTGAGCAGCGCCCTCGGCGCGCAGATCAGCGGGGTCGATATCAGCAAGCCCTTGAGCCCACAGGATCGCGACACCATCGAGCAGGCATTGCTTGAACATCAGGTGCTGTTCTTTCGGGACCAGCCGATCGATCCGCGGCAGCAGGCGCGTTTCGCCGCTTACTTCGGTGACCTGCATATTCATCCGATCTACCCCAACGTGCCGGAACAGCCTGAAGTCCTGGTGCTCGACACCGCCGTCACCGATGTTCGCGACAACGCCATCTGGCACACCGACGTGACCTTCCTGCCGACCCCTGCCCTGGGCGCGGTGCTCAGCGCCAAACTGCTACCGGCGTTCGGCGGCGACACCTTGTGGGCCAGCGGGATCGCAGCCTATGAAGCCTTGTCATCGCCTTTGAAAGGTATGCTGGGAGGCCTGACGGCAACCCACGACTTTATCCGTTCGTTTCCGCTGGAACGGTTTGGCACGACCGCCGAAGATCGGGTGCGCTGGGAAGAGGCGCGCCGCAAGAACCCACCGTTGTCCCATCCGGTCATTCGCACCCACCCGGTCAGCGGGCGTCGTTCGCTGTTCGTCAATGAAGGTTTCACCACCCGCATCAACGAGCTGTCGGAAAGCGAAAGCGAGGTCATCCTGAAGTTGTTGTTCGCCCACGCCACCCGCCCGGAATTCACCATCCGTTGGCGCTGGCAGGCCAACGACGTGGCGTTCTGGGACAACCGCGTGACCCAGCACTTCGCGGTGGATGACTATCGCCCGGCGCGGCGGGTAATGCACCGGGCGACGATACTGGGGGATGTGCCGTTTTTCAGGTGAATACAACCATCTGTGGTGAGGAAGCACTGTGGGAGCACAGCTTGCTGGCGATGCGGACGACGCGATTTATGCGTTATCGTTCATCGCGGGCAAGCCTTGCTCCCACAGGTTTGCTCCCACAGCCTTTCCTACAGCTTGCTCCCGCAACGTCACTCCGCCAACGAAGGCTTCTCCCAGAGATTGATCCCGCCTTCCTGGGCGAAACGATCGATCTGCGCCAGTTCCTCCGCGCTGAAATCCAGTTTCTTGAGGGCGCCGACGTTCTCGATGATCTGCTCCGGACGGCTGGCACCGATCAGCGCCGAGGTGATCCTAGGATCGCGAAGCGTCCAGGCCAAAGCCATTTGGGCCAGGCTCTGCCCGCGCCGTTGGGCGATCTCGTTGAGGGCTCGTACGTGGGCAATGTTGCTTTGCGACAGGTGCGAAGCCTGCAACGAGCCACCTCCCGGGCGGTTGATCCGCGCATCATCCGGAATGCCCTTGAGGTATTTGTCAGTGAGCAGGCCTTGGGCCAAGGGAGTAAAAGCGATCACGCCGGTGCCCAGCTCTTCGGTTGCCTCCAGCAGGTCTTTCTCCACCCAGCGATTGAGCAGGTTATAAGCCGGCTGGTGAATCAGCAGTGGGACCTTCCACTCCTTCAGCAGCGCGGCCATTTCCCGCGTCTTCACGCCTGAATAAGAAGAAATGCCGACATACAACGCCTTGCCCTGCTGCACGGCAGTCGCCAAGGCACTGGCGGTTTCTTCAAGCGGCGTGTCGGGATCGAAACGGTGGGAATAGAAGATATCCACGTAGTCCAGCCCCAGGCGCTTCAGGCTCTGATCAAGACTGGCGAGCACGTACTTGCGCGAACCGCCGCCCTGCCCATAAGGCCCCGGCCACATGTCCCAACCGGCCTTGCTGGAAATGATCAGCTCATCGCGGTACTGCTTGAAATCTTCGCGCAGCAACCGACCGAAATTGATCTCGGCACTGCCGTAGGGCGGGCCATAGTTGTTTGCCAGGTCAAAGTGGTTGATCCCCAGGTCGAATGCCGTGCGCAGCAAGGCGCGCTGCGTGTCGATTGGCGTGCTGTCGCCGAAGTTGTGCCACAACCCCAGCGACAGTGCTGGCAGCACCAGGCCGCTACGGCCGACGCGGCGATAGGGAATGGACTCGTAGCGGTTGCCGGCGGCGGTATAAGTCATCGGAAGACCCTCCGTTCGGGTGGATGCGAAAGGGCTAACGGTAGCATTTCATCACAGTACCCTGGGAAATAAGGACGGCTCCCACACAGGAACATCGAAGGCCACGCTAATGAGCAGCGGCAAACACCTCCGCCAGCCAGTCCACAAATACCCGCACCCTTGACGACATATGGCGGTTGTGGGGATACAGCACCGATATCGGCATGGGCGGGGGTGGAGTGGCGGCGAGTACTTCCTGCACCAGGCCCTGCTCAAGCTGGGTTTGCATCCGATAGCGCGGGCATTGGATCAGGCCCAGGCCGGCGATGGCCGAGGCCGCATAGATTTCGGCACCGAATACCGAGAGTGCTCCGTCGATGGCCACTTCCCTGAGTTCGCCTTCCACCATGAACTGGAACGGATACAGCTTGCCGGTGGTACGCGACAGGTAATTCACCGCCCGGTGCCGGCTCAGGTCGTCAAGGCTTTTCGGCTCGCCGTACTGGCGCAAGTACGCGGGGCTGGCGCAAGTGATCTGTTGCAGGCTGGCAACGCGGCGACCGATCAATGACGAATCGCTCAACGTGCCGGCCCGCAACACGCAATCGACCCCCTCGGCGATCAGGTCTACGAAACGATCGGCCTCACTGATGGACAGTTCGATGTCCGGATAGCGGGCCATGAACCGTGGCAATGCCGGAATCACAAAACTCCGCGCCAGGGTTCCGTGCAGGTCCACCCGCAACTTGCCCTTGGGCGCCACGCTGCGAAAGGCCAGTTCCGCCTCCTCCAACTCCGCCAGTAACTGCACGCAGCGTGGGTAATAGGCTTCGCCATCGAGGGTCGGTCGAACTTTGCGAGTGCTGCGCTCCATCAGGCGCACGCCCAGCCAGGCTTCGAATTGATTGAGGGTGTGGGTCAACGTCGCGCGGGGCAGGTTCAGGTCCTCGGCGGCTTGGGTAAAGCTGCTGCGCTCATAGATGCGCACGAACACTTTCATCGCCTTGACTTGATCCATTCGACCTTTTCGCCATGATTGTTGGTGATTATTGAACAGTCACGGCAACTCTCGTGCATTTATCGCACTGAGTAAACATGTGACCCTTCGCTCACCTCAGTTCAATCAGGAACACCGCCATGACCGATCAAAAGTCCAAAGTTGCCATTGTGACCGGCGCCTCCCGCGGCATCGGTGCTGAAATCGCCAAGCGACTGGCGAGCGAAGGATTCGCCGTCGCCATCAACTACGCCAACAGCGCTACCGAAGCCTCGAAGCTGGTGGTGCAGCTGCGCCAGGCCGGTCAGCAGGCCATCGCGATCAAGGCCGATGTGTCCTCTGCCGCCGATGTCCGGCGGATGTTCGATGAAACCGAAACGCACCTGGGCAAGGTCGACCTGCTGGTCAACAACGCCGGTATCCTGCAGGTCATGCCACTGGCACAACACAGCGATGAGCTGTTCGACCAGACATTCGCCATCAACACTCGAGGCACCTTCAACACACTGCGCGAAGCCGCGACCCGCCTGAACGATGGCGGCCGGATCGTGAATTTCTCCAGCAGCACCGTTGGCCTCAACCTGCCCGGTTACTCGGTGTACATCGCCAGCAAGGCCGCCGTCGAATCCCTGACCCAGGTATTTGCCAAGGAACTGCGCGGCCGGCAGATTACCGTCAATGCCGTCGCCCCCGGCCCGGTCGCTACCGAATTGTTCATGCACGGTAAAAGCGAAGAGCAAGTCCAGCAGTACGCCAAGATGCCGCCCCTGGAACGCCTCGGCCAGCCGGAAGATATCGCCAGTATCGTTTCTTTCCTGGCGAGCCCGGCCGCCGGCTGGGTCAACGGGCAGATCCTGCGGGCTAACGGCGGCCTGGTCTGAGATTCGTCGGTCAACGAACCAGATGCAGAAACTGCATGTGCCGTTCGTACTGATCGAGGATGTCGTTGATCACCTGATCCTTGGAGTAGCCCACCAGATCGTAGTCCTGACTGCCCTCGCTCAGGTGCACTTCGGCACGGTAGTAGCGGCGATTGTTGAGCTCCTTGGAGCCCATGCCGCCCCGGGCGAAGGAGGGCGTGAAGTAGCCGCGCATCTGCACCTGGTAGATGAAAGGATGCTGCTCGCCATGGCCGATCTCCAGGCTGACGCTGTCGTTGGCCGGATCCGGGTGGGTCATCACTGCCAGCCCCTTTTCGGCGAATACCGCTTTGACTTCCTCGATGGCCGGGCGAACCGTGCTGTCGAGGAAACGGTACACCTCGTCCCGGGACGGGAAATGCACGGCCTGACTCAAGCGCTGTCGCCAACCGCCCTTGCCCCGGCGTGAGCCCGATACAGGTGCCAGGGAATGCATTTGCGCGATTTTTTTCTGCGACTCGAGGAAAAACGCCTTGTGCAGTCCCCACATCATCAGCAGCAGAATCAGCGAGAACGGCAACGATGTCAGCACCACCGCCGACTTCAAGGCATCGATGCTGCCGGAAAACAACAGTGCGCTGGTCACCAGGGCGGTCATGGCGCCCCAGAACACCCGCAGCCATTTCGGTCCGTCTTCATCGGGGTTACCGCCCTTGGCCGAGAGTGTCGAAAGCACTACGGTGCCGGAGTCGGCGGAAGTGACGAAGAATACAAAGCTGATGAACACCGTGACCGCGATGACCGTCTTGCTCCAAGGGTAGGTTTCCAGCAGCAGATACAGGCTCATCGAAGGATTGTCCAAGGCTGACATGCCCAGGGCACTCATGCCTTGGTTGAGCACCTGGTCAATAGCGCTGTTGCCGAAAATCGACATCCACGCCAGGGTGAAGCCCAAGGGAATCAGCAGCACGCCAAACACGAATTCGCGAATGGTGCGCCCTCGGGATATCCGTGCGATGAACAACCCCACGAACGGTGACCACGCAATCCACCATGCCCAGTAGAACACCGTCCAGCCACCCAGCCAGTCGCTGGGTTCGTTGTAGGCGTACAAATCGAAGCTCTTCATCGGCAGCGCGCCGAGGTAATCGCCCACATTCTGGATCAAGGTATTGAGCAGGTGCTGGGTGGGCCCGGCGAACAGCACGAACAACAGCAACGCGCAGGCCAGCAGCATGTTGATGTCGGACATGACCCGCACGCCCTTGTCGACGCCGGCTACCGCCACGATGATCGCAGCGCCCATCATCAGTGCGATCAGGCCAACCTGAATCCATTGGGTATGAGCGATGCCAAACAGGTAATCGAGGCCGGAGTTGAGGTGCAAGACGCCAAACCCCATGTCCGCCCCCAACCCGAACACGGTGGCGATGATGCCAAAGCCGTCCACCGTATAACCGATGGGCCCATTGATGCGTTTGCCGATCAACGGGTACAGCGCCGAACGTAGCGCCAGCGGAAGATTGTGCCGATAAGCGAAATACGCCAGGGCCATGCCGACAAACGCAAACACGCCCCAACCGTGCAGCCCCCAGTGCAAGAAAAGGATCTGCATGGCCTGGCGCGCCGCCTGCGCCGTACCGGCCTCCCCTTGAGGCGGCTGCGCCAGATGAGTCAGCGGCTCGGAAACACAAAAGAAAAACAGCGTGATGCTGATCCCGGCGGCGAACAGCATGCCGGCCCAGGACAGATAACTGAATTCGGGTTCGTCGTGGTCGGCACCGAGCTTGATCTTGCCGTAGCCGGACAAAGCGGTGACCACCACGAAGACCAGGTACAGGGTCATCGCCAGCAGGTAATACCAGCCGACCGTGTTGGCCGCCCAGTTCTGCGCCGACAGCAACCAGGCGCCGGCCTGTTCGGGCACGGCGATCACCACCAGACCGAACACCAGGATAAACGTCGCCGCGAAATAGAAAACCGGCGGATTCATGCGGACCAGACCGCTGGATGGAAGAGACGAGGTATTCATGAGCGAAGCACCCCGGCCAGGGGAATCGCGACAGTCGAAAACGGACTCGGCAAAGGCAAGCCTCCTATTGTGAGCGGGCAGCAAACCGGTGGTTTAATCTGAATGAACGTTCAAGTTAAACATACTTAGGTAGCTAAGGACTAATCGCAGGGCTCGACGGCAGTTTCCTACACCGATCCACGGGAGGGTATGACGCTGCTTGGCGTGCGTTCGTTCAGTAGCTCCACCACATCTCACTACCACAAAGTCCAGTGTGGTTTGGCAACCTGTAGACACCTCCCGTTTACTCCCCGCTCAACGATTGCCAGTTGCCCACCAATATCTACCTGCCTATAGTCCGGACATCTACTGCAATCAGTACGGACCCATGATCAAACAACAGCTGGCGCGCTTTAACCGCCTGGACCTGCTCGGCCATCCGACCCCGCTGGAAAAACTCGAACGTCTCTCCACTTGGCTCGGTCGGGCCATCTACATCAAGCGCGACGACCTGACCCCTCTGGCCCTGGGTGGCAACAAGCTGCGCAAGCTCGAATACCTCGCCGCCGATGCACTGGCCGAGGGTGCCGACACCCTCATCACCGCCGGCGCGATCCAGTCCAACCATGTACGCCAGACCGCCGCGCTGGCGGCCAGGCTGGGCCTGGGTTGTGTGGCCTTGCTGGAAAACCCCATCGGCACCGACGACCGCAACTACCTGGGCAACGGCAACCGACTGTTGTTGGAACTGTTCGATGCCAAAGTCGAACTCGTGGACAACCTGGACAACGCCGAAGAGCAACTGCAGGCCCTGGCGACGCGGCTGCGCAGCAACGGCAAAAAACCCTACCTCGTGCCTATTGGCGGCTCAAACGCCTTGGGCGCGCTGGGGTATGTGCGCGCCGGCCTGGAGCTGGCCGAGCAGATCAAGGACACCGGCCTGGAGTTCGCCGCCGTGGTGCTGGCCTCGGGCAGTGCCGGCACCCACAGCGGACTGGCCCTGGCCTTGAGTGAATCACTGCCACAGCTCCCGGTGATTGGCGTAACGGTTTCACGCAGCGAAGAAGACCAGTTTCCCAAGGTCCAGGGGCTCGCAGAGCGCGTCGCCCAATTGCTCGATGTCGCGCTTTCGCCAGCCTTCAAGGTAAACCTGTGGGACGAATATTTCGCTCCACGCTATGGCGAGCCCAACGCCGGTACCCTGGCGGCGGTCAAGCTGCTGGCCAGCCAGGAAGGACTGTTGCTGGACCCGGTCTATACCGGCAAGGCCATGGCCGGCCTGCTCGATGGTATCGGCCGTGACCGCTTCGACGAGGGTCCGATCATTTTTCTGCATACCGGGGGGGCTCCGGCGTTGTTTGCCTATGACGCCGCGTTCTGAAGTCTGAATAAACACAGGATTTGCAAATTCCATATTGGAATATAAGTAATTTTTAATATTATTTTCCAATCTATAAAACCCATCTTATAGTTTGGCCGAAGGCCTATTTGCCGCGAGACGCCCGGGCTGCTTTAAGGCAGGATGTGGCAGTCTTTTTGGATCGCGGCTATGCCTTCCTCATCCAACATAACGTCGTCATAAGAAAACACAGGGGCTTGTCATGAATTTTTCCGCATTACGTCGCAACCTGTTGGTAGGTTCGTTGGGCCTGGCGTTGAGCGCCGGGCTGCTGGGACAGGCGGTTGCCGGTGAGCAACTGCAGAAAATCAAGGATGCCGGTGAAATCAAGATCGGCTTGGAAGGCACTTATCCACCCTTCAGCTTCGTTGATGACAGCGGCAAACTGACCGGCTTCGAAGTGGAGTTTTCCGAAGCACTAGCCAAGGAATTGGGCGTGAATGTCAAACTGCAGACGACCCCTTGGGCCGGCATCCTCGCGGCGCTGGAATCCAAGCGTCTGGACGCCGTGGTCAACCAGGTGACCATTTCCGAGGAACGCAAGAAAAAATACGACTTCTCCGAGCCGTACACCATTTCCGGGATTCAAGCGCTGGTACTGACCAAGAAAGCCGACGAGCTGAACATCAAGAAGGCCGCTGACCTGGACGGTAAAAAAGTCGGCGTGGGCTTGGGGACCAACTACGAACAATGGGTCAAGGCTGAAGTACCGGGCGCCCAGGTCAAAACCTACGATGACGATCCGACCAAGTTCCAGGACCTGCGTGTCGGGCGCATCGACGCCATCCTGATCGACCGTCTGGCCGCGCTGGAATACGCCAGGAAAGCCAAGGACACCACCGTCACCAGCGAAGCCTTTTCGCGCCAGGAGGCCGGTATTGCATTGCGCAAAGGCGAGCCTGAGCTGTTGGCAGCCGTGAACAAGGCCATCGACAAGCTGCGCGCCGACGGCACGCTGAAAAAGCTTTCGGAAAAATACTTCAGCGCTGACGTCACTCAATAATGGAAGAGGCTTTTCAACTCGCGCTGGACTCCGCGCCCTTTTTGCTCAAGGGCGCGTATTACACAGTCATCCTCAGCCTTGGCGGCATGTTCTTCGGCTTGCTGCTGGGGTTCGGCCTGGCGTTGATGCGCTTGTCCCGCTTCAGGCTGGTAAGCTGGGTTGCCCGGGTCTACGTGTCGTTCTTTCGCGGCACGCCGCTGCTGGTGCAATTGTTCGTGATTTATTACGGGCTTCCGCAACTGGGCGTCGAGCTCGATCCGTTGCCGGCGGCACTGATCGGCTTTTCGCTGAACATGGCCGCCTACGCATGCGAAATCCTGCGAGCCGCCATCAGTTCCATCGAGCGGGGCCAGTGGGAAGCGGCGGCCAGCATCGGCATGACCCGGGCGCAGACCCTGCGTCGTGCCATCCTGCCGCAAGCGGCGCGCACAGCCTTGCCACCGCTGGGCAACAGTTTCATTTCCCTGGTCAAGGACACCGCGCTGGCGGCAACCATCCAGGTGCCTGAACTGTTCCGCCAGGCGCAGCTGATTACTGCCCGCACTTTCGAAATCTTCACCATGTATCTTGCCGCCGCGCTGATTTACTGGGTCCTGGCGAGTGTGCTGTCGCACTTGCAGAACGTCCTGGAAGCACGGGTCAATCGGCACGACCAGGAGTCCTGACCCATGATTGTCGTGGAAAAACTGACAAAGCAGTTCAAGGGTCAGGTGGTGCTCAACGGCATCGACCTGAAGATCGAAGAAGGCGAAGTCGTTGCAATCATCGGCCCCAGCGGTTCAGGCAAGACGACCTTCTTGCGCTGCCTGAACTTCCTGGAAGAACCCAGCAGCGGTCGGATCAAGGTCGGCGATATTGAGATCGATGGCAGCCGTCCATTGAACCAGCAACAGGGGTTGGTCCGGCGCCTGCGCCAGCAGGTGGGTTTCGTATTCCAGAACTTCAACTTGTTCCCCCACCGCACCGCACTGGAAAACGTCACCGAGGGTCCGATCGTGGTGAAAAAAACACCACGCTCCGACGCCGAAACCCTGGGCCGCAAGCTCTTGGCCAAGGTTGGGCTGGCCGGCAAGGAAAGTGCCTACCCACGGCGTCTCTCGGGCGGCCAGCAGCAACGCGTGGCCATTGCCAGGGCATTGGCGATGGAACCGCAGGTGATTCTGTTCGACGAACCGACTTCGGCTCTCGACCCGGAATTGGTAGGTGAAGTGCTGGCGACCATTCGTGGCCTGGCCGAGGAAAAACGCACCATGGTCATTGTGACCCACGAAATGGGCTTTGCCCGGGACGTGGCGAACCGCGTGGTGTTTTTCGACAAGGGCGTGATCGTGGAGCAAGGCGAAGCCAAGGCCTTGTTCGCCGCACCCAAGGAAGAACGCACTCGCCAGTTCCTCAGCAAGTTTCTTGCGGACGGACGCACGCCTCAATAATTCATCGACGCTTTCGTTACTTCCAGGGATGGAAGTTCGATCACAATGAATAGCAACTCACACACCTCTCTCTTAAAGCAGCAAAATTAAACTTCGCTTCAGCACATCCGCTATTTTCATGTGCGGTATATACCTGCCTCTCGCTGAACATCTCTGCGCCCATACTCCATCCAACCTCGCCTACCCACATGACCGGATAAGGGACGTTCCGAGGAAAAGGCAACACAGCGCAGTGTATTGTCGCCCCTAGAACGTAGGAAATCTCTGAAGCCTCACATAATTAATTATTAGATAAACACCTCTATTGACATCACAACTACCGGCCCCTTATCTAGAGCCCCACAGGCGCTGGACGTTATTTAATTCTTCGCGGCAGTGAAACCGAAGGGACCGGTTATGACCGCAATTAGAAAATTATGTCGCGATCAGAAACGCCTTTGATCTTTCCGAAACGGACTTCGTTTTTCAGGTATCAAGGAGAACACCATGACATGTACGTCGAATATTCCCGAACTGGCCGCGCCCACCCTGGTCAACGCCCACCGGACCGGCATCAACCTCACCAGTGCCGCACGCCTGGAAGTGACCATCGCTCCTTACCCCGGCATGGACGCCGGCGACCTGATCGAATTGTTCTGGGACAACTGCTACGTTGGTTCCCGCCTGCTGACCGAAGCTGATGTACAGACCAGTGTCACGCTGCGTATTCCGGAGAGCTTCATCATCAACGGTACCTCGCGCATCCACTATCGCGTGATGCAGGTCGGGCGCGGGCCGGCGCTGTCGGCAACGCAACGGGTGCAGGTCAAGCTCGACTGCCCCGGCGGCCAACCGTCTGCCCTCAGCGGTGATGAGAACCAGGGGCTGGCCCCCGTACGCATTCCAGCCGCCATCCGACGCCACGGCGTGAACCCGAGCCAGATCAAACGCGGCGTCCCACTGACCATCGAGCCCTACCTGAACATGGCGGCCGACGATGCGATTACCGTGCGCTGGGGTGACGTACGCATGGACCTGCCCCGGATCAAACCGTGCGAGGTAGGCCATCCGATCAACGTCTGGGTCCCTGCGCAAGTCATCCTCGAAGCGGGGGAAGACCTGCGCCTGGAAGTGACGTACTGCATTCTTGACCGTGTGGGCAACAACTCCCATTGGGCACCTCCCCGCACATTGAAGATCGGGTGCGCTGCCTCCTACCTGAAGAAATCGCTGATAGAGCCGCTGATGGCTGCCGAACCACGAACCAAATCCTGATCGCCCCGGTGGTGAGGGGATAAATACCTCGCCACACGTTCGTTCGCAAAAAGCTCTCTATTCATATCCCTAAAAGTTATTTCAAAAATAATTTACACACGCTTAGGGTATATGAACCGGACCACCGGACATTCCTGAGCCGCATTTATCGCGGCGTTTTCTTGAGATGTGAGGTGGGTAATGGAACGAAACACAATCACTCCGGCGCATTACGCCAAAGCTCTGCCAGCAGCCACGGAGCGGCGGTAATGTCTGATTTGGCCCAAGCAAAAGTCCAGAGCGACCTGGACGTCGCGCCGCCGTTGCTGCCCGCCCAGGTGCTGCGCAGCGACGCTGAAGCCATCAAGGCGGCCCACGCGCTGGCAGAGGTCGCCCGTCAACAGGCTGCGCGACGCGATCAACAGCGCAAACTGCCCTGGGCAGAGATCGAACAGTTCACACGCAGCGGGCTGGGCAGCATTGCAATCCCTCGTGAATACGGCGGCCCGCAAGTCTCGTTCGTCACCCTTGCCGATGTATTCGCGATTATTTCCGCCGCCGACCCGGCCCTCGGGCAGATTCCGCAGAACCAGTTCGGCGTGCTCCAGTTGATCCTCGGCACGGGCACCGAACGACAGAAAGACATCCTTTTGCGAAGCGTGCTTGCGGGATGGCGCATCGGCAATGCCGGGCCCGAACGTGGCGTGCGCAACACCCTTGAACTCAAGGCACGCATCACCGCTGACGGTGACGGCTATGTCATCAACGGGCAGAAATTTTATTCGACCGGCGCCCTGTTCGCCCATTGGGTGGCGGTCAAGGCGCTGAATGACGAGGGTCGGCAAGTGTTGGCGTTCGTGCGGCGCGGCACGCCGGGCCTGCGGATCGTTGACGACTGGTCGGGATTCGGCCAGCGCACCACGGCCAGCGGTACCGTGTTGCTGAACAACGTGCGGGTCGATGCCGAGCTGGTGCTGGACAACTGGCGCATCAACGAAACCCCTAACGTACAAGGCGCCATTTCACAACTGATCCAGGCCGCCATTGATGTGGGCATCGCCCGTGGCGCCATCGATGATGCCATCGCCTTCGTGCGCGAGCGATCTCGTCCGTGGATCGACGCCAAGGTCGAGCGGGCCAGCGACGATCCGTATGTGATCGCAGACATCGGCAAGCTGAAAATCGACCTGCACGCCGCCGAAGCGTTGTTGCGCAAGGCCGGCCAGGTGCTGGACCAGGTCAGCGCAGCCCCTGTCACTGCGCAATCCGCCGCCCGTGCCTCGATCGCCGTGGCTGAAGCCAAGGTGCTCAGCACCGAAATCGCTCTGCTCGCCAGCGAGAAGCTGTTCGAGCTGGCCGGCAGCCGCGCCACCCTCGCCGAATTCAACCTCGATCGTCACTGGCGTAACGCACGGGTCCATACGCTGCACGACCCGGTGCGCTGGAAGTACCACGCAATCGGTGCCTACCACCTGAACGGTACCTTGCCGGCCCGGCATTCCTGGATCTGACGACCCGACCTCTGGAGCAGCATATGACGCTTTCCCAACACGTCGCGGTGATCACCAGCGATGAACAAGCCCTGATCGTCGCCAGCGACCTGGCCGAGGACTTCAAGCGCGACAGTGCACTGCGCGATCGCGAACGTCGCCTGCCTTACCCGGAGCTGGAGGCGTTTTCCCGCTCCGGCCTGTGGGGCATCAGCGTGCCCAAGGCCTATGGCGGTGCAGGCGTTTCCAACGTCACGCTGGCCAAGGTCGTTGCGCTGATCGCCCAGGCCGACGGTTCCCTCGGGCAGATTCCACAGAATCATTTCTATGCACTGGAAGTCCTGCGGGTAAACGGCAGCGATGCGCAGAAACAGCGTCTGTACGCCCAAGTGCTGGCCGGGCAGCGGTTTGGCAATGCCCTGGCGGAACTCGGTACCCGGACCGCCCATGACCGCATCACCCAACTGCGCCGTGATGGCGATGACTATCGCATCAACGGCCGCAAGTTCTACGCCACGGGAGCGATTTACGCCCAGCGCATCCCTACGTCGGTAGTGGATGAAAACGGCGTGCAACAACTCGCGTTCGTCCCGCGCGACAGCAAAGGCCTGACAGTCATCGACGATTGGAGCGGTTTCGGCCAGCGCACCACCGGCAGCGGTTCGGTGGTGTTCGAGGATGTCCAGGTCGCTGCCGAGGACATCGTGCCGTTCCAGAGCGCCTTCGAACGCCCCACACCGGTAGGCCCGCTGGCACAGATTCTCCATGCGGCAATCGACACCGGTATCGCCCGCGCCGCTTACGAGGATGCCCTGCACTTTGTCCGCACCCGGACGCGGCCCTGGATCGACGCCACCAGCGACATCGCCACCGAGGACCCGCTCACGCTCAAGAGCTTCGGCCGGTTGAGCAGCCACCTGCACGCCGCCGAGGCTTTGCTCGAACGCGCCGGCGAGTTTCTCGACCGGGCCCAGGTCGACCCGAACGCCGAAACAGTCGCAGCGGCCTCGATTACCGTGGCCGAAGCACGAGCCATCAGCACGCAAGTGTCCCTGGCCACCAGTTCCACGCTGTTCGAACTGGCCGGCAGCCAGGCGACCCTGGCCGAACACGGCCTCGATCGCCACTGGCGCAACGCCCGGGTGCACACCTTGCATGATCCCGTGCGCTGGAAATATCACGCCGTGGGCAACTTCTATCTCAACGATGAGAAGCCGCCGCTACGGGGGACCATCTGATGGGCCAGGGCAAGAAAAAAATCCTGCTCAACGCCTTCAACATGAACTGCATCGGGCATATCAATCACGGCTTGTGGACTCATCCCCAGGATACGTCGACCCAATACAACACCCTCGAATACTGGACCGGGTTGGCGCAACTGCTGGAGCGCGGGTTGTTCGATGGCTTGTTCATCGCCGATGTGGTCGGGGTTTACGACGTGTACCAGCAATCGGTGGACGTCACGCTGAAAGAGTCGATCCAGTTGCCGGTCAACGACCCACTGCTGCTGGTTTCGGCGATGGCCGCCGTCACCCGCAACCTCGGTTTCGGCCTCACGGCCAACCTGACCTATGAGCCGCCGTACCTGTTTGCCCGGCGCATGAGCACTCTCGATCACCTGAGTCGCGGTCGGGTCGGCTGGAACATCGTTACTGGCTACCTGGACAGCGCGGCCAAGGCCATGGGCCTGACGGCCCAGGTCGAACATGACCGCCGCTACGACCAGGCCGACGAGTACCTGCAAGTGCTCTACAAACTCTGGGAGGGCAGTTGGGAAAACGACGCGGTGCTCAACGACCGCCAGCGAAGGATCTATGCGCAGCCAGAGAAAGTGCACAAGGTCCGTCACCAGGGCGAGTTCTATCAGGTCGAGGGCTACCACCTCTGCGAACCCTCGCCCCAGCGCACGCCGGTGTTGTTCCAGGCCGGCAGTTCTGAGCGGGGCCTGGTGTTTGCCGGGCGTCATGCCGAATGCGTGTTCATCAGTGGCCAGAACAAGACGGCCACCCGAGGCCAGGTGGACAAGGTCCGCGCCAGCGCCGTTCAGGCCGGGCGCGATCCGGCGGACATCAAAGTGTTCATGGGGCTGAACGTGATCGTCGGCGAGACCGAAGCGCACGCCTGGGCCAAGCATGCCGAGTACCTCGGCTATGCCAGCGCCGAAGCCGGGGTGGCGCATTTCTCCGCGTCAACCGGCATCGATTTTTCGCAATACGAACTGGACGAGCCGATCCAGTACGTGAAGAGCAACGCCATCCAGTCCGCCACCCGGATCCTGCAGCATAACGACTGGACCCGACGCCGGCTGCTGGAACAGCACGCGTTGGGCGGTCGCTACATCACGGTAATCGGCTCGCCAGTCCAGGTGGCCGATGAGCTCGAATCCTGGATCGCCGAGACCGGCCTCGACGGTTTCAACCTGACCCGCATCGTGACACCCCAGAGCTATGTGGATTTCATCGATCTGGTGGTGCCTGAACTGCAGCGACGCGGCTCGTACAAGACCGAATACGACAGCGGCACTCTGCGGGAAAAGCTGTTTCACGCCGAGGCGCATCTGCCGGCGCGACACACGGGCGCGGACTATCGCCACAAAGGCCTATGAACCCATTTAATCATCGACTGGAAAAAACCATGACCCAGCACTCCCTTTCTTTGCCAGTCAAAGCATTGGCTCTGGCCTTCGGCCTGTTCAGCTCGACCCTGTTTGCCGCCGATGCGCCATTGAAAATCGGTACCACCGCCGCATTCGCCATCCCCCTGGAAGCCGCCGTGGCAGAGGCCGACAAGCAAGGCCTGAAGGTCGAGCTGGTGGAGTTCAGCGACTGGATCGCGCCCAACGTCAGCCTGGCTTCAGGCGACATCGACGTGAACTACTTCCAGCACATCCCGTTCCTGGAAAACGCCAAGGCCGCCGCCGGATTCGACCTGGTGCCGTTCGCGCCAGGAATCATCAACAACGTCGGCCTCTATTCGAAAAAGTACAAAAGCTTCGACGAACTGCCCGAGGGCGCGAGCGTCGCCATTGCCAACGACCCGATCAACAGTGGGCGTGGCTTGCAACTGCTGGCCAAGGCCGGGCTGATCACGCTCAAGCCGGGCGTGGGCTACAAGGCCACCGAAGATGACATCGTGGCCAACCCGAAGAAACTGAGGATCCTGCAGGTCGAAGCCGTGCAACTGGTGCGCGCTTATGAAGACGCCGACCTGGTACAGGGCTACCCCGCCTACATCCGACTGGCGAATACCTTCGATGCCACCTCCGCTCTGCTGTTCGACGGTCTCGATCATAAGGAATACGTCATCCAGTTCGTGATCCAGCCCAAGAGCAAGAACGACCCGCGGCTGATCAAGTTCGTCGATATCTATCAACACTCGCCTGCCGTGCGCGCTGCCCTGGACAAGGCTCACGGCAAGCTCTACCAGGCCGGCTGGGAAGGCTGATCATGAACGCCGTCAATGCTCGACTCCGACCTGAAATACCTGCGCTGCCGAGCGCCGAACGTACCGAGCTGCATCCGCACTTGAATCGCGCTCACATCCGCTTCATCGGTCTGGGCAAAACCTACAACGGCAGCCAGGGCCCGGTGGCGGCACTGCAAGGTATCGACCTGGCGATCCAACGCGGAGAGGTCTTCGGCATCATCGGTCGCAGCGGAGCCGGAAAATCGTCGCTGATCCGCACCATCAACCGCCTGGAACAACCTACCAGCGGGCGGGTGCTGATCGATCAAGTGGACATCGGCGGGTTCGATGAAGACCGGCTGGTGGAACTGCGCCGGCGTATCGGCATGATCTTCCAGCACTTCAACCTGATGTCGGCCAAAACCGTGTGGCAGAACGTGGAGCTGCCATTGAAGGTGGCCGGTGTGCCGAAGGAGCAGCGTCGGCGCAAAGTCCGTGAGTTGCTTGAACTGGTCGGCCTGCAAGGCAAGCACGAGGCTTACCCGGCGCAGCTCTCGGGCGGCCAGAAACAGCGTGTCGGCATCGCCAGGGCGCTGGTGCATGACCCGCAGATCCTGCTGTGCGACGAAGCCACCTCGGCCCTGGATCCGGAAACCACTCAATCGATCCTCGGCCTGCTACGCGAAATCAACCAGCGGCTGGGCCTGACCATTGTGTTGATCACCCATGAGATGGCGGTGATTCGCGAAGCGTGCGACCGGGTGGTGGTGCTCGAGCAAGGGCGGATCGTCGAACAAGGGCCGGTTTGGCAAGTCTTTGGCAATCCGCAACACGAGGTCAGCCAGACACTGCTGGCACCGCTGCAGCATGCACTGCCTGAAGAATTGCAGAACCGCCTGCAAGCGCAGCCGGCATCGGCGGACGCCGCGACCGTGTTGCGTTTGCAATTCACCGGCACGGCACAGGATGAACCGGACCTCGCGGCCTTGTTCAGCGCCCTCGGCGCAAGGGTGCGGTTGCTGCAGGGTGGCATCGAACGGATCCAGGGCCATGGGCTGGGGCAATTATTGCTGGCGGTCAGCGGCTCTTCATTGGGTGCGGAAGAACTGCGCGAACGGGCCGGGCATTGGGCGCAACGGGTGGAGGTGCTGGGTTATGTGGTTTGATCGCCTGCTGCAGGGTTTTATCGACACATTCCTGATGGTGGGTGTGTCGTCGCTGATCGCTTTGCTGGCCGGGATTCCGCTGGCGGTGATCCTGGTCACCAGCGGCAAGGGCGGGATCTACGAGGCGCCAGCCCTGAATCGCGCCCTGGGTGCGTCCGTGAACCTGTTCCGCTCGATACCGTTCCTGATCCTGATGGTAGCGCTGATTCCATTCACGCGCCTGGTCGTCGGCACCACCTACGGAGTGTGGGCCGCCGTGGTGCCATTGACCATCGCCGCCACGCCGTTCTTCGCCCGTATTGCCGAGGTCAGCCTGCGGGAAGTCGATCATGGCCTGATCGAGGCCGCCCAGGCCATGGGCTGCCGGCGCTGGCATATCGTCTGGCATGTGCTGTTGCCCGAAGCGCTGCCAGGTATCGTCGGCGGGTTTACCATCACCCTGGTGACCATGATCAACTCCTCGGCCATGGCCGGCGCCATCGGGGCCGGCGGCCTGGGAGACATCGCCTACCGCTACGGCTACCAGCGCTTCGACAGCCAGATCATGCTCACGGTCATCGTGTTGCTGGTGGCTCTGGTGGCGTTGATCCAGCTGGGCGGAGACCGACTGGCACGGGGGTTGAACAAGCGCTGAGTTTGTAGGAACTGTGGGAGCAAAGCTTGCTCGCGATGAGCGACGACATGGTATTGAAGTTAAAACCGTGTCGCCTGCTCGCGAGCAAGCTTTGCTCCCACAGGAGGTAACCCGGGATGTGCGGTATAGTCTGCCCACGCTCCCCTATCCAGTCCACGATCATGAAACGCACCCCCGAAGACCTGCAAGCCATTACCTCCACGACCCTGGACAACTACAACGCGGTCGCCGAGAGCTTTCGAGAGGGTACTCGTGACCACGATGTCAGCCAGAACATCGATGCGTTGCTGCGACATATCCAAGCCCAGGGTCCGTTTCACATCCTCGACTTCGGCTGCGGGCCCGGACGGGACCTGCAAACGTTCACGCAACTGGGCCATGTCGCGGTCGGTCTCGACGGCTCGCAAGCGTTTGTCCGCATGGCACGGCAGGACAGCGGGTGCGAGGTCTGGCAGCAAGACTTCCTGAAACTCGACCTGCCGGACGAACGTTTCGACGGGATCTTCGCCAACGCCGTGCTGTTCCATGTTCCCGTCCAGGAACTGCCCAGGGTACTCAAGCAATTACACGCCACGCTCAAGCCCGGCGGTGTGCTCTTCAGCTCCAACCCCCGGGGCGACAATCAGGAGGGCTGGAACGGCCAGCGTTTTGGTGCCTACCACGACCTCACGGCCTGGCGTGCGTTGCTTGGCGAAGCGGGTTTCGTGGAGCTGGAGCACTACTACCGGCCGACTGGGCTGCCGCGGGCGCAACAGCCTTGGCTGGCAAGTGTCTGGCGTAAAAGCTGAGGGCAGGCGTGACAGGCCAGGCCCTCTGTGCTGTCACTCCTGCTTGCCCAACCATTTTTGCGACAACTGCTCCAGTCGACCGTCATCCTTGATGCGCGTCAGGGCATTGTCCAGGCTGGCCTTGAAGGCCGGATTCCCCTTCTGGAACGGAATCACCAGGCTTGGTGCCGGTCCATGTTTTTCCTGCGCCTGGAAAGACTGCGTCAGCACCATGGGACGTTGCGCCTGATCCTGGCTCGCGAACATTTGAGCATCCGGCTGGACGTACGTGGCGCTGGTGTCGAAACGTTCCGCCAGTTCCGGGGTCATTGCTATGTGATTGATGGCGACGTCGTATTTGCCGCTTTCTACACCGGTCAACATGTCCGCGGCATCAGTGACCACGAAGTCGGCGCGCACATCGAGCTCACCGGCCAGCATCTGACCCAGTTCCACTTCAAAGCCGGTGAGTTTGCCGTCCTCCTTGAAGTTGAATGGAGGAGTATTGGCCTCGAGGGCAATGCGCAGTTCGCCACGGTCGTTGACGTCATCGATCAGTTCGGCATGGGCCAACGGGCTCAGAAGGGGTAGCAGGCAAATCAGGCCAGGCAACAAACGCATGGTCACTCCTTGGTATTTGTACAAGCGACGCTCGTTTCAGGCTCGCTTTGCTATGGTTGTCGCAGGCTTCGACAACGAATGGTCACGAAGTTGTCACGACCCTGCGGATTTCATGGAAAAAACAGGAGAAAAAAATGAAAAGCTTTATGTCACGTGCCGTGTTGGCCAGCCTGTTGTTGGGGACTTCGATGCTGGCGACAGCTGCGACCCCTGCTCCCAAAGGCGCGGAAGTGTTCATCGTTTCCCCGGAAGACGGCGCCACCGTTCCTCAGGAGTTCAAAGTCAGGTTCGGCGTCAAGAAAATCGCCCTGGCCCCGGCGGGCGATATCACCAAGAATACCGGGCACCACCATTTGCTGATCGATGTCGACAAACTTCCCCCCGCGGGCGCACCGATTCCAACCGACGCCAACCATATGCACTTCGGCAAGGCGCAAACCGAGGCCACCATCAAGCTGACACCGGGCAAGCACACCTTGCAGCTGGAACTGGGCGATTCCGGGCATATGCCGTTCGATCCCCCCATTGTTTCCAAGAAGATCACGGTCAATGTGAAATAACCGAGCCCTTCCGGACACGATGACCTACATGTGGGAGCGGGCTTGCTCGCGAATGCGGTGTATCGTCAACATATTCGTTGAATGTAGCGGCCTGTTCGCGAGCAAGCCCGCTCCCACAAGATTCCGTGTGTGCCAGTAAGAAAAAACGGGAGCCCCTGCGGGCTCCCGTTTTTTCTGTCATCCACATCAGCGCTGTTTGTTAGAACAGCACCCGGCAACGAATGGTGCCATTGACGTGCTGCAGCTTTTCCTGCGCCAAGTCAGAGTATTCGGCATCGACGTCGATCACGACGTAACCGACTTTCTCGTTGGTCTGCAGGAACTGACCGGAGATGTTGATGCCGTTTTCCGCGAAGACCTTGTTGATCTCGCTCATCACACCCGGAATGTTTTCGTGGATGTGCAGCAGACGGTGCTTGCCAGGGTGCGCCGGCAGAGCCACTTCCGGGAAATTCACCGACGATACCGACGTACCGTTGTCGCTGTACTTGACCAGTTTCTCCGCCACTTCCAGACCGATGTTGGCCTGGGCTTCAGCGGTGGAGCCGCCGATGTGAGGGGTCAGGATCACGTTGTCCAGGCCACGCAGCGGGCTTTCGAAGATATCGTCGTTGGAACGCGGTTCCACCGGGAACACGTCGATGGCGGCGCCGATCAGGTGCTTGTCCTTGATCGCTTCGGCCAGGGCCTCGAGCTTGACCACGGTGCCCCGCGCGGCGTTGATCAGGATCCCGCCCTTCTTGATGGCGCGGATCTCCTTCTCGCCGATCATCCACTGGGTCGCCGGGGTTTCCGGAACGTGCAGGGTCACGATGTCGGACATGCCCAGCAGCTCGTGCAGGTCATTGACCTGGGTGGCGTTGCCCAATGGCAGCTTGGTCACGGTGTCGTAAAAGAACACCTGCATGCCCAGGCCTTCGGCCAGGACCGACAGTTGGGTACCGATCGAACCGTAGCCGACGATGCCCAGCTTCTTGCCACGGATCTCGAAGGAGTTGGCCGCGCTCTTGATCCAGCCGCCACGGTGGCAGGAAGCGTTTTTCTCGGGGATGCCGCGCAGCAGCAGGATCGCTTCGGCCAGCACCAGTTCGGCAACGGAACGGGTGTTGGAGTACGGCGCGTTGAACACTGCAATGCCGCGTTCACGGGCCGCGTCGAGGTCGACCTGATTGGTACCGATGCAGAAGCAGCCAACCGCCACCAGCTTCTTGGCGTGGTCGAAGATCTCCTCGGTCAACTGGGTACGGGAGCGAATGCCGATGAAGTGAGCATCGGCGATCTTTTCCTTGAGCTGGGCTTCCGGCAGAGAACTGGTGATGTACTCGATACTGGTGTAGCCCGCCGACTTGAGGACGTCGACAGCCGATTGGTGGACGCCTTCGAGGAGAAGGAACCTGATCTTGCTCTTATCGAGAGAAGTCTTGCTCATCTGCGTAAACCTGTGTCCCGGAAAAAATGGCAGGGAATCGGACAGCTCAATGCTGGCCCGACCGGCGTGACCGCCGTCGCCGCAGAACGCCCTTCGGCACTGTTCCACGGGGGCGGTATGCTAGCATATGCGACCTGTAAACACTCATTCTGCGACATGAAGCGTTCTCAGGGTGACCATGAATTGTTCGAGAGTTCTGTCGATGACCCATCCTGTCCTGATAGAAGAGCTGAAGACCCTGGTCGAACCCGGCAAGGTTCTGACCGACGCCGACTCCCTCGAAGCCTATGGCAAGGATTGGACCAGGCACTTCGCTCCGGCGCCGACGGCCATCGTTTTCCCCAAGACCATTGAACAGGTCCAGGCCATCGTGCGCTGGGCCAACCAACACCGGATCGCCCTGGTGCCATCGGGCGGACGCACCGGTCTTTCCGCGGCGGCCGTGGCGGCCAACGGTGAAGTGGTGGTGTCGTTCGATTACATGAACCAGATTCTCGACGTCAACCTCACCGATCGCACCGCCGTCTGCCAGCCAGGGGTGATCACCGAACAGTTGCAGAACACGGCCGAGGAACACGGGCTGTATTACCCGGTGGACTTCGCTTCGGCCGGCTCGAGCCAGATTGGCGGCAATATCGGCACCAATGCCGGCGGAATCAAGGTCATTCGCTACGGCATGACCCGCAACTGGGTCGCAGGGATAAAGGTGGTGACCGGCAAGGGCGACCTGCTGGAATTGAACAAGGACTTGATCAAGAACGCCACCGGCTATGACCTGCGACAGCTGTTCATCGGTGCCGAAGGCACCCTCGGTTTCGTGGTCGAAGCCACCCTGCGCCTGGACCGGGCGCCGAGAAACCTGACGGCCATGGTGCTCGGAACGCCGGATTTCGACTCGATCATGCCTGTGCTCCATGCGTTTCAGGGCAAGCTCGACCTGACCGCGTTCGAGTTCTTTTCCGACAAGGCTCTGGCCAAAATCCTAGGCCGTGGCGACGTGCCGGCGCCGTTCGAAACCGAATGCCCCTTTTACGCCTTGCTGGAATTCGAAGCCACCACCGAAGCAGTCGCCAACCAGGCCCTGGAAACCTTCGAGCACTGTGTGGAACAGGGCTGGGTACTGGACGGCGTGATGAGCCAGAGCGAAACCCAGCTGCAGAACCTGTGGAAATTGCGCGAGTACATTTCGGAAACCATTTCCCACTGGACCCCGTACAAGAACGACATCTCGGTGACGGTTTCAAAAGTCCCGGCGTTCCTGCGGGAAATAGACGGGATCGTCAGCCAGCACTATCCGGATTTCGAAGTCGTCTGGTACGGTCACATCGGCGACGGTAACCTGCACCTGAACATCCTCAAGCCGGACAACCTGAGCAAGGACGAATTTTTCACCAAGTGCGCAACGGTGAACAAATGGGTTTTTGAAATCGTCGAGAAGTACAACGGCTCGATTTCCGCCGAACACGGCGTGGGGATGACCAGACGCGATTACCTGACCTACAGTCGCTCGCCAGCGGAGATTGAATACATGAAAGCCATCAAGGCCGTATTCGATCCGAACGGCATCATGAATCCAGGCAAAATTTTCGCGATTTGATGTGTATGAACACCTGATGAATTCCAGGAAAAGGAGTCGGTAATGAGTTATCAGCACCAGTACGTCGACGGTACCCGCATCCATTTTCCAGTCGGGAAAGTCGTTTGCATCGGCCGCAACTACGCCGAGCACGCCAAGGAACTGGATAACCCGGTGCCCACCGAACCCTTGCTGTTCATCAAGCCAGGCAGCTGCGTGGTACCGCTGGAGGGCGGTTTCAGCATTCCTGTGGAACGCGGCTCGGTGCATTACGAAGCTGAAATCGCCGTGCTGATCGGCAAGCCATTGTCGACCCGGCCCAGTGTCGAAGAAGTGCTGGACGCGATCTCCGGCTTCGCCCCGGCGCTGGACCTGACCCTTCGGGACAAACAGGCCGAACTCAAGGCCAAGGGCCTGCCGTGGGAAATCGCCAAGTCCTTCGACGGCGCGGCGGTGATCGCCCCCTTCGTATCCAACGCAACCTTCGCCGACCTGACCGACATTCCCGTGCGCCTGACCATCAACGGTGAAGTACGCCAGGACGGCAATAGCAGCCTGATGCTCAACCCCATCGTGCCGATGATCCAGTACATGGCCGGCTGCTTCTCGCTGCAGGCCGGCGACGTGATCCTCACCGGCACCCCGGCGGGCGTCGGTCCGTTGAATGTGGGGGATGAACTGGTGCTGGAATTGCCAGGCGCGAGCCGCTTCGAAAGCAGCGTCCGCTGAAGGCAACGCCGCTGGCTTTTCTGTGGGAACGCGCTTGCTCGCGATAGCGATTTATCAGTCAGAACGCAATCGCGAGCAGGCTCGCTCCACAGGGCTGGAGGAGCTCATTCCTGGTTTTACCGTTTTTTTCACATGCCATCCGGATAATTCCGGGGAATGCGGCATCTGAGCCAACCATTCCCAGCCCGAATCATCCGGAACGCATCCCCCGATGGCCAAGACCCAAGCCCTGCCCCGCGTCAAACCTGCCCGCCGCTCTCGTTTTGCCCTGCCCTGGTATGCCTGGTCACTGCTGGCAATGGCTGCGGCTTATGGCCTGGCGTTTGCGATGCATTGGGATGATCGGGGTTTGCTTTGGCTTTCGGAACATTTCCAAAGCCCCGCCCAACGCCAGGAAAGCGTCTGGCTGCCCGACTACCGCGCCGTGATCGATGCCAAGCCGCTACCAGGCATGGAGAAAGATGAAGCCTCCGATGTAACCTACGACCCGCAAACCAAGACCCTGTTTGCCGTCATGGGCAAGCATGCATTCCTGGTGGAACTGTCGTTGCAGGGGGACGTACTGCGCAAGATGCCATTGGTGGGTTGGGATAACCCCGAAGGCGTGACATCCATGGGCAACGGGCTGCTGGCCATTACCGACGAGCGCTCGCATACCCTGTCGATCATTCGGGTCGACACCGATACCCGCGAGCTGAACATTGCCGATTTCCCTCGGTACGACCTCGGGCCTTCAAAAAACCAGAACAAGGGATTCGAAGCGGTGGCCTGGGATCCAGGCAACCACCAACTGGTATTGGGCGAAGAGCGTCCGCCGGCGTTGTTCACCTGGAAGAGCGATGGCAGCCAGTTGCTCAAAGGCGACAAGCAGATCCATGTCAGCAATGAACTGGACCTGCGCAACCTTTCGGCGCTGGCGATCGATCCCCGGACCGGTCACATGCTGGTACTTTCGTCCGACTCCCACCTGTTGCTGGAGTTGGATGAAAAAGGCGAGCAGGCCAGTTTCATGACCTTGCTGGGTGGCTTCAATGGATTGAAAGACACCATTCCCCGCGCCGAAGGCGTCACCGTGGATGAGGCGGGCAACGTGTACATGGTCAGCGAGCCCAACCTGTTCTATCGTTTCGAAAAACAACGCTGATCAGCTGACTCTGTAAGGCGATTCTTCCTTCGTTGTAGGGTGTGGCATACCGCCATTAAGCTTCAGTTCAGGCAGTCGTGGTATTTCCAGCCACCTGTTCTTATCCGAGCCACCCACATGCGCCGACTTGTCCGCCCCAAACCCCTGATCCTGATTCTGCTGGCGACCGCTCTGATCCTCCTGATCGCGGCTGGCCAGTATCTGCGCCTGTTCGAGCGCGCCTGGTTCAATCTCAACACCCTCTGGCAGCCCACCAATGAACAAGCCATTGCCCTGGATCAATACCGGGTGACCGTGGAAGCACAGGTTATCGAGGGGCTGAACGACGATGTCTCGGCGCTGACGTTCGATCCGGTCCGCAAAAGCCTGTTCACCGTCACCAACAAGAATGCCGAACTGATTGAGCTGTCATTGGACGGCAGAATCCTGCGGCGCATGGCGCTGATCGGCTTTGGTGATCCGGAAGCGGTGGAATTCATCAGTGAAAACACCTACGTCATCAGTGACGAACGCCAGCAGCGCCTGATCAAGATCCATCTGGACGAAGACACTCGGTTCCTCGATGCGGCCGACGCCGAACAGATGACCCTGGGCGTGCACATGAGCGGCAACAAGGGCTTCGAAGGGCTGGCCTACGATTCCGTGGGCAAGCGGCTGTTCGTGGCCAAGGAACGCGACCCGATGCTGATTTATGAAGTGCAGGGATTTCCTCACCATAAACCGGAAAAGTCCTATGCGGTTCACGTCATCAATAACCCCAAGCGTGATGCCGGGCTGTTCGTACGCGACCTATCGAGCCTGCAATACGATGAACGCAGCGGCCATCTGCTGGCGCTGTCCGATGAATCCCGATTGATTATCGAGCTGGATATCGACGGGCGGCCGTTGAGCACGTTGTCGTTGAGCAAGGGCCGCCAGGGTTTGCAGAAAACCGTGCCCCAGGCCGAAGGGCTCGCCATGGACGATGACGGCACCCTGTATGTGGTGAGCGAGCCGAATCTGTTTTACGTGTTCAAGAAACCACAACGCTGACCCACGAACCATGAGCCCACACGGTTTCCACTGTGGGAGCGGGCTTGCTCGCGAACTCGCTGGAGCAGGCAACAAATCTACCGACTGGACCCACCGCATTCGCGAGCAAGCCCACTCCCACAGGATTTTGAGCGCAGCCAATAAATGGCAGCCGTGGCTTACTCCGCACGCAGGGTCTTCACCCCTTCCGCCGTCCCCAGCAGCAACACATCCGCCGGGCGCGCCGCGAACAGACCGTTGGTGACCACGCCGACGATGGTGTTGATCTGGCTCTCCAGCTCCACCGGGTTGGTGATCTGCAGGTTATGCACATCCAGGATGATGTTGCCGTTATCGGTCAGCACGCCCTCGCGATACACCGGGTCGCCGCCCAGCTTCACCAGTTGACGGGCCACATGGCTGCGGGCCATCGGGATGACTTCCACCGGTAACGGGAATGTGCCCAGCACTGGCACCAGCTTGCTGGCGTCGGCGATGCAGATGAAGGTCTTGGCCACGGCCGCGACGATCTTCTCCCGCGTCAGGGCTGCGCCGCCGCCCTTGATCAGGTTCAGGTGCGCATCGCTTTCATCGGCGCCATCGATATAGAACTCCAGGTCGCTCACGGTGTTGAGCTCGTACACCGGGATCCCGTGGCCCTTCAAGCGTGCGGCGGTGGCTTCGGAGCTGGCGACCGCGCCATCGAACGCACCCTTGTGCTGCGCCAGCGCGTCGATGAAGCAGTTGGCCGTCGAGCCGGTGCCGACCCCGACGATGCTCTTGTCATCCAGCTTGGGAAGGATGAGGTCGACGGCGGCCTGGGCCACGGCCTGTTTGAGTTGATCCTGGGTCATGCTGGCTCCGGAAACGGGCTGGGAGTAGAGAGGGGCGCGAGTATAACCCAACAAAACCTCGGGATTCGTGTGGTCGCCCGGCCAAAAGCCGGGTTAGACTCCTTGGCCCTGCCCAACCCGCCCAGTGATGCTTTCCGATGCTCGAACAGTACGTCAAAAAGATCCTCACCTCGCGCGTCTACGACGTGGCCGTGGAAACCCCGCTCCAGACCGCCCGCCAGCTTTCCGAGCGGCTGGGTAACAGCGTCTGGCTCAAACGCGAAGACCTTCAACCGGTGTTCTCGTTCAAGATTCGCGGGGCCTACAACAAACTGACCCAGCTCAGCGATGAAGAGCGTGCACGCGGCGTGGTCACCGCTTCGGCGGGCAACCACGCCCAGGGACTGGCCCTGGCGGCCAAGGTACTGGGCGTGAAAGCAACCATCGTGATGCCCAAGACCACACCGGAAATCAAGGTTGAAGGTGTGCGTTCCCGCGGCGGCAAGGTCGTTTTGCATGGCGACTCGTTTCCCGAGGCCCTGGCCTATTCCTTGAAACTGGTCGAAGAAAAAGGCTACGTCTACATTCACCCCTACGACGATCCTCACACCATTGCCGGGCAGGGCACGGTGGCGATGGAGATCCTGCGCCAGCACCCTGGGCGCCTGGATGCGATTTTTGTCCCGGTGGGCGGCGGCGGACTGATCGCTGGCATCGCGGCCTATGTGAAATACTTGCGACCAGAGATCAAGATCATCGGTGTCGAGCCGGACGACTCCAATTGCCTGCAAGCGGCACTGGCAGCGGGTGAACGCGTGGTACTGCCGACCGTGGGACTGTTTGCCGACGGAGTCGCCGTGGCGCAGATCGGCCAGCATACGTTCGATATCTGCAAGCATCATGTAGACGAAGTCATCACCGTCAGCACTGACGAGATCTGCGCTGCAATCAAGGATATCTACGACGATACCCGCTCGATCACCGAACCTGCCGGCGCATTGGGTGTCGCCGGCATCAAGAAGTACGTCGAATCGCGCGGCATCAGCGGTCAGACCCTGGTTGCTATCGACTCCGGTGCCAACGTGAACTTCGACCGCCTGCGCCACGTAGCCGAACGCGCCGAACTGGGCGAGGGGCGCGAAGCGATCATCGCGGTGACCATTCCCGAGCAACCGGGCAGCTTCAAGGCGTTCTGCGAAGCCATCGGCAAGCGCCAGATCACCGAATTCAACTACCGATACAACACCGGCAGCGAGGCGCACATTTTCGTCGGCGTGCAGACGCACCCGGAAAACGACCCGCGCAGCGCACTGATTGCCAGTCTTAGCGAGCAAGGTTTCCCGGTGCTGGACCTGACCGATAACGAACTGGCCAAGTTGCACATCCGCCACATGGTGGGCGGGCACGCGGCACATGTCGTCGACGAAGTGGTCCTGCGCTTCGAATTCCCCGAACGCCCGGGAGCGCTGTTCAACTTCCTCAACAAGCTTGGCGGGCGCTGGAACATCTCGATGTTCCACTACCGCAACCATGGCGCGGCGGATGGCCGCGTGGTCGCGGGGCTGCAGGTTCCCCACGATGAACGCCACCTGGTCCCCGCTGCCCTGGAGCAGATCGGTTATCCGTACTGGGATGAAAGCGATAACCCGGCGTACCAGCTGTTTCTTGGCTGAGGGACTACGCTCAAGGGCAAGCAATAAGGAAGCGAACGATGGAAACATTAACCGCCCTCAGAATCACCCATATCGTGGCGACCGCGCTGCTGTTGATCGGCGCGGCGGGACTGGCCGTCTGGGTCTGGCGCGCCCGGCGCCGTGGGGATGCGATGGCTCATACCCGAACCTTGCAACGCCCCCGGGTGTTCGTCTGGCTATTGATGGGCCTGGCGCTGTTGAGCATGCCGTTCACGGGTTGGTGGATGGTGCATCTGGTGGGCTGGCCGCTGGGACAAACCTGGTTGCTGGCGTCCAGCGTGCTCTACACGGTGGCGGTGTTGGCGGGGTTCTGGTTGTTGGTGCGCTTGAACAGACTGCGCACGTTGCCAGCGGCGGGCAACGGCCGGTTTACGCTGGCCTTGGCGCTGTTCGGTTTTGTCTGCCTGATTGCCATTGCGGGGTTGATGGGGGCCAAGCCGGTTTAGGGCCGGGAACCGCGTTGCCCCTTTTCGCGAGCAAGCCCGCTCCCACAGGGGTTTTGTGAACGACGCAATACCCTTGTGGGAGCGAACCTGCTCGCGATAGCAATCTCAGCCGCGCAAAGAAATCACCGGCCAACCGCGCTTCTCGGCCTCGGCCTTGAGATTCGGATCCGGGTCCACCGCCACCGGATGTGTGACGACCTCCAACAACGGCAAGTCGTTCATCGAATCGCTATAGAAGTAGCTGCCTTCCAGGGAATGTCCGGTTTCCTCCAGCCAGCGGTTCAAGCGGGTCACCTTGCCCTCGCGAAAGCAAGGGATGTCGGTGCTGCGTCCGCTGTAGCGGCCGTCGATCATCTCGCATTCGGTGGCAATCAGGGTCTCGACGCCCAGGCGCTCGGCAATCGGCGCAGTAACGAAACGGTTGGTGGCGGTGATGATTACCAGCTTGTCGCCGGCGTCGCGGTGTTTCTTCAGCAATTCGATGGCCTGGGGCAACACAATCGGCTCGATGCAGTCGCGCATGTAGTCCAGATGCCATTGGGCCAGCACTTCCATCTCGGTGCGCCCGAGAATCTCCAGACAAAAATTCAGGTACTCGGCGTTGTCGAGCTTGCCGGCCAGGTAATCCTGGTAGAACTCATCGTTACGCGCCTTGTAGGTAACGGCATCCAGGAAGCCACGCTCACACAGGTAATCGCCCCAGGCGTGGTCGCTGTCGCCGCCCAACAATGTGTTGTCCAAGTCGAATAAAGCCAGCCGCATTGCAGTTACTCGCTGAAAATTCTAAAGAAAGGTGCCCAGAATACGGACTTTTCACACCAGTGCACATAAGCTAGTGGCCAGTGTGGTCAGGCTCGTTGCTGCTTTCACAACCTTTGTGGAACAATGCGGCGACATGCGTTTGCGAGGTTGTTGCCGTGATCGATCCCGATGGTTTCCGTCCCAATGTGGGGATCATTCTTACGAATGATGCTGGGCAGGTGCTATGGGCTCGCCGTATCAATCAAGACGCCTGGCAGTTTCCCCAGGGTGGGATCAACCCCCAGGAGACGCCGGAAGAGGCTTTGTACCGCGAGTTGAACGAAGAAGTAGGGCTGGAGCGCGAAGATGTCGAAATTCTCGCCTGCACCCGTGGCTGGTTGCGCTATCGTTTGCCGCAACGCCTGGTCAGGACGCACAGCCAGCCGCTGTGCATCGGCCAGAAGCAGAAATGGTTTCTCCTGCGTCTGCTCTCCAACGAGCAGCGGGTGCGGATGGATTTGACCGGTAAACCGGAGTTCGATGGCTGGCGCTGGGTCAGTTATTGGTATCCGTTGGGCCAGGTGGTGACATTCAAGCGCGAGGTGTACCGACGCGCCCTCAAAGAGCTTGCCCCGCGCCTGCTGACGCGCGACTGACGACGGAGTTCGACCCCGAGCCATGCTCAATACGCTGCGCAAGATCGTCCAGGAAGTTAACGCCGCCAAGGATCTCAAGGCGGCGTTGGGGATTATTGTATTGCGCGTCAAAGAGGCCATGGGCAGCCAGGTCTGCTCGGTCTACCTGCTGGACCCCGAGACCAACCGTTTCGTACTGATGGCCACCGAGGGCTTGAACAAGCGCTCCATCGGCAAGGTCAGCATGGCGCCCAATGAGGGTCTGGTCGGCCTGGTCGGCACGCGTGAAGAGCCTCTTAACCTCGAAAATGCCGCGGATCACCCGCGTTACCGCTACTTCGCCGAAACCGGCGAGGAACGCTACGCCTCGTTCCTCGGCGCACCGATCATCCACCACCGCCGCGTCGTCGGCGTGTTGGTCATCCAGCAAAAGGAGCGCCGCCAGTTCGACGAAGGTGAAGAAGCCTTCCTCGTGACCATGAGCGCACAACTGGCCGGGGTTATCGCCCACGCCGAGGCCACCGGCTCGATCAGCGGCCTGGGGCGCCAGGGCAAGGGCATCCAGGAAGCCAAGTTCGTCGGCGTGCCGGGCTCGCCGGGCGCAGCGGTGGGTACGGCGGTGGTCATGTTGCCGCCCGCCGACCTGGACGTGGTGCCGGACAAGGCCATCAGCGATATCGATGCCGAACTGGCGCTGTTCAAGACCGCCATCGAAGGCGTGCGGGCCGACATGCGCGCCCTCTCGGCAAAACTCGCTACACAGTTGCGCCCTGAAGAGCGTGCATTGTTCGACGTCTACCTGATGATGCTCGACGACGCCTCCCTGGGCAGCGAGGTGACCACGGTCATCAAGACCGGCCAGTGGGCCCAGGGCGCGTTGCGTCAGGTGGTGACCGACCACGTCAACCGCTTCGAACTGATGGACGACGCCTACCTGCGCGAGCGCGCCTCCGACGTCAAGGACCTCGGTCGCCGGCTGCTGGCCTACCTGCAGCAGGAGCGCCAGCAGACCCTGGTCTACCCCGACAACACCATCCTGGTCAGCGAAGAACTGACCCCGGCCATGCTCGGCGAAGTGCCCGAAGGCAAGCTGGCGGGCCTGGTCTCGGTCCTGGGTTCGGGCAACTCCCACGTCGCGATCCTGGCGCGAGCCATGGGCATCCCGACGGTGATGGGGCTGGTGGACCTGCCGTACTCCAAGGTCGACGGCATCCAGATGATCGTCGACGGCTACCACGGCGAGGTCTATACCAACCCCAGCGAAGTGCTGCGCAAGCAGTTCGCCGATGTGGTGGAGGAAGAAAAGCAACTGTCCCTGGGCCTGGATGCGCTGCGGGATCTGCCTTGCGTGACGCCCGACGGCCATCGCATGCCATTATGGGTCAACACCGGCCTGCTGGCCGACGTGGCCCGGGCACAGAAGCGCGGGGCCGAGGGTGTGGGCCTGTACCGCACAGAAGTGCCGTTCATGATCAACCAGCGCTTCCCCAGCGAGAAGGAACAACTGGCGATCTATCGTGAGCAACTGGCCGCGTTCCATCCGCAACCGGTGACCATGCGCAGCCTGGACATCGGCGGCGACAAGGCCCTGTCCTATTTCCCGATCAAGGAAGAGAACCCGTTCCTCGGCTGGCGCGGCATTCGCGTGACGCTCGACCACCCGGAAATCTTCCTGGTTCAGGCCCGCGCCATGCTCAAGGCCAGCGAAGGCCTGAACAACCTGCGCATCCTGCTGCCGATGATCTCCGGCATCCACGAACTGGAAGAAGCCCTGCACCTGATTCATCGGGCCTGGGGCGAAGTGCGCGACGAAGGCACCGACGTGCCGATGCCGCCCGTGGGCGTGATGATCGAGATTCCGGCGGCGGTGTACCAGACCAAGGAGCTGGCACGGCAGGTGGATTTCCTGTCGGTGGGCTCCAACGACCTCACCCAGTACCTGCTGGCCGTGGATCGCAACAATCCGCGGGTGGCCGACCTGTACGACTACCTGCACCCGGCCGTGCTGCAAGCCTTGCAGACCGTGGTCCGCGACGCCCATGCCGAAGGCAAGCCGGTCAGCATTTGCGGCGAAATGGCCGGCGACCCGGCGGCCGCGGTGCTGCTCATGGCGATGGGTTTCGACAGCCTGTCGATGAACGCCACCAACTTGCCGAAAGTGAAGTGGATGCTGCGCCAGATCAACCTGAGCAAGGCCCAGGAACTGCTGGCGGAAGTGATGAGCATCGACAACCCGCAGGTGATCCACAGCTCCTTGCAACTGGCGCTGAAGAACCTCGGGCTGGCACGGATGATCAATCCGGCTTCGAACAAGACGCTCTGAATCAGCGACAGCCCCTTCGCGAGCAAGCCCGCTCCCACGGTAGATCTTTGGTGGACACATATCTTGTGAACAACCGAAGGTCCCCTGTGGGAGCGGGCTCCCTCGCGAAGGGGCCAGCACTTTCATCCCGAGACTAAATCCTGATCTCCACCTCCCCCAAATGCCCCCCATGCGGCCCGAAGCTGCGCTCGATCATGTGCCGCGTCCCATCGGCATGGACGATCAACGCCGTACTCGCTCGCGTCCCATACGCCGGGCTGGCAATGAACACGCTCGACAGCAGCATCTCGGTCGCCAATCCCACGCCCGTGTCCGGCAGGTCCGCGACTGGCGCGGGTTGCGGATCGTTGAGCAGCGCCAGCAACGCCTGTGGCTGCGGATCGTCCAGCACCTCGCCCAGCGCCGTTCGGGCCTTGAGCAGTTTCGGCCACGGCGTGTTCAGCCCGGCATTCGATAAACCGTAGAGGCCCTCGGCCAAGCGCTGGGGCCGCGTATCGCGAGCGTTGTAGTGCCACAGCTCGGTGCCGTCGCCGAGCAACAGATTGAAACCGCCGTATTCCGCAGCTCGGGGCACAACTTCGCTCAGATAGTCGGCAATCGGCAGTTGACCAGTGAGGAACCGCGCCACCAGTTCGCCCCGGGACTTGAGCGCCGGGAGCTGGCCCGGATCACGGATGTTGGTCAGGGCCGCGAAGCGACCGCCGGCGCCAACGCCGAGCCAGGTACCGCCAGCCTCCAGATCGCGGCCTGCATGGACCTCAGGCGCGTCTTCCCACTGCGCCAGGGGCAGGGTCGGGCGGGCGTAGAATTCGTCGCGGTTGGCCGCTACGATCAGCGGTTGGGCGTGGCCGGGTCGCCAGGCAAATACGATCAGGCACATCAGGTCGTCCTGTAAAAAAATGAACCGAACAATCCGCTTTCGTGGCGAGGGTATTAATTCCCTCGCCACAGAGGTTCCGCTCCATGGGTCACTCTACCCACACATCGCCCCGGCATCCATCGCCTTCAGTAGAGCCTGGAGCCCTGGATCCGTTACCATGCCGCTCTTATTTCGGGGATGGGCGGGGAGAGTCTGGTGGAATTTGTGCTCTATCTGCTGCTTGGCGCCTGCGCAGGCGTGCTGGCCGGGCTGTTCGGGGTGGGGGGCGGGATCATCATTGTCCCGGTGCTGGTGTTCAGCTTCACCTTGCAGGGCTTCGACCCGCAGGTGTTGACGCATCTGGCCGTCGGCACGTCCCTGGCGTCGATCATCTTTACCTCGGTCAATGCCGTGCGCGAGCATCAGCGCAAAGGCGCGGTGCGCTGGCCGATTTTCACCTGGATGACCTTGGGAATCCTGATCGGCGCCGGTTTCGGTGCAATCACCGCCGAAGCGATTGCCGGCCCGCATCTGCAGAAGATCATCGGCGTGTTCGCCCTGATCGTTGCCGCGCAGTTGGGCCTGGATCTCAAGCCCAAGGCCAGCCGCACGGTACCGGGCAAGGCCGGGCTGACCCTGGCCGGCTCGGTGATCGGATGGGCCTCGGCGATTTTCGGCATCGGCGGCGGCTCGCTGACCGTGCCGTTCCTGACCTGGCGCAGTGTGCCGATGCAGCAGGCGGTGGCGACCTCTTCGGCCTGTGGCTTGCCGATTGCCTTGGTCAGTGCCGCAAGTTTCATGATTCTGGGGTGGCATGATCCACTGTTGCCGGCTCATAGTCTCGGTTTTGTGTATTTGCCGGCGCTGCTGGGCATCGCCCTGACCAGCATGGTCTTCGCCCGCTTCGGCGCGCGGCTGGCCCATCGCTTGTCGCCGCGCTTGCTCAAACGACTGTTCGCCGCCTTGCTGTTCTGCGTCGGCGTAAGTTTTCTGTTCTGACGCAATCCTGGCTTAATCCCGAGGTGGCAGGGTCGCCCGGGTATTTTTGACGTTTACGAGGAATGTCCATGCTGCCTTACCCGCAGATCGATCCGGTGGCCCTGGCCATCGGTCCGCTGAAAATCCACTGGTACGGCCTGATGTACCTGATCGGCATCGGCGGCGCCTGGCTGCTGGCGTCGCGCCGGCTCAACCGTTTCGATCCGACCTGGAACAAGGAGAAGCTGTCCGATCTGGTGTTCTGGCTGTCCATGGGCGTGATCGTCGGCGGGCGCCTGGGCTATGTGCTGTTCTACGACCTGAGCGCCTACCTGGCCAACCCGACGCTGATCTTCGAGGTCTGGAAGGGCGGCATGTCGTTCCACGGCGGTTTCATCGGCGTGATGCTGGCGGCGGTCTGGTTCGGCAAGCGCAACAACAAGTCGTTCTTCGAGCTGATGGACTTCGTCGCCCCCATGGTGCCGATCGGTCTGGGCGCCGGGCGCATCGGTAACTTCATCAACGCCGAATTGTGGGGCAAGCCGACCGACGTGCCGTGGGCGATGGTCTTCCCGCCGTTCAGCGATCCGGCGCAGTTGCCGCGCCACCCGTCGCAGCTTTATCAGTTCGCCCTGGAAGGCGTGGCATTGTTCCTGATTCTCTGGCTGTTCTCGCGCAAGCCGCGACCGACCATGGCGGTGTCGGGCATGTTCGCGCTGTTCTACGGGATCTTCCGGTTCATCGTTGAATTCGTCCGCGTGCCGGACGCCCAGCTCGGCTATCTGGCCTGGAACTGGCTGACCATGGGCCAGGTACTGTGCCTGCCGATGATCATCGGTGGACTGGTACTGATCTGGCTGGCTTATCACCGCGCGCCGGCAGCGGCGGCCAAGGCTTAAATTCGAACCCCGGGGCGCCGCTCCGGGTTCAAGGACACAGGTAACCCATGAAGCAATATCTTGATCTGGTGGCCCACGTCATCAAGAACGGCACCAAGCAAGCCAACCGTACTGGCGTGAACACCATCAGTTTCCCGGGCGCCATGCTGCGCTATGACTTGAAGGACGGCTTCCCGGCCATCACCACCCGCAAGCTGGCCTTCAAATCGGCCATCGGCGAGATGTGCGGCTTCCTGCGTGGGGTCAACAACGCCGCCGAATTCCGCACCCTGGGCTGCAAGGTCTGGGACCAGAACGCCAATGAAAACGCCCAGTGGCTGGCCAACCCGTTCCGCCAGGGCGAAGACGACCTGGGCGAGATCTACGGCGTACAGTGGCGCAAGTGGCCGGCCTACAAGCAGATTCCCCTGAACAACCCGGCGGCCATCGAGCAGACCCTGGCCCAGGGCTACCGGCAAATCGCCGAAGGCGAGGAAAATGGCCAGGCCTACGTGGTGCTGTACAAGGCCATCGACCAGGTGCGCCAATGCGTCGACACCATCATCAAGGACCCGGGCAGCCGGCGCATCCTGTTCCACGGCTGGAACTGCGCCCAACTCGATGAAATGGCCCTGCCGCCGTGCCATCTGCTATACCAGTTCCACCCGAACGTCGAGACGAAGGAAATTTCCCTGACCCTCTACATCCGCTCCAACGACCTGGGGCTGGGTACGCCATTCAACCTCACCGAAGGTGCCGCCCTGCTGAGCCTGATCGGTCGCCTGACCGGCTACACACCGCGCTGGTTCACCTACTTCATCGGTGACGCCCACGTCTACGAAAACCACCTGGACATGCTCAATGAACAGCTCAAGCGCGAGCCGTTCCCGATGCCCAGGCTGGTGATTTCCGAACGCGTGCCGGAATTTGCCAAGACCGGCGTTTACCAGCCGGAGTGGCTGGAGCGGGTGGAGCCGAGCGACTTCTCCCTCGAAGGCTACCAGCACCATGCGCCGATGACTGCACCGATGGCGGTCTGAAGCACACCGCTATCCATCTCTGTGGGAGCGGGCTTGCTCGCGAAGGCGGTGTATCGGATAAAGGAATCTTGTCAGATACACCGCCTTCGCGAGCAAGCCCGCTCCCACATTGGATCTTCATGACCTTCAAGTTCCGGCGCAAGGGCACTCAATGCCCGTGACTGCGCCCCACATGTGAATGCTCCACCTCCGGCGCCACCGCTCCGCTCACTTCCAGGCGCTGCAGAATCCCGCATTGATCCAGGTCCGGTCCCTCACCGCAGCGATGGCGCAGGTCGATCAGTTGTGCCTGCAAGGCCAGCAGCCCGTCGATGCGGGCCTTGACGTGGAGGATGTGCTCGTCGATCAGTGCATTGACGCTTTCGCACTGGTCCTGGGGGCTGTCGCGCAGGGCCAGGAGGCTGCGGATTTCGTCCAGGGTCATGTCCAGGGTGCGGCAGTTGCGGATGAATGTCAGCCGCTCGGCATGGGCCTGGGTGTAGACGCGGTAGTTGCCGTCGCTGCGGGCCGGCTCCGGTAATAGACCCTCGCGTTCGTAGTAGCGGATCGTTTCGACCTGGCAGTCGGTGAGTCTGGCCAGTTCTCCGATTTTCATCATGCAGCCTCCAGAATAAGTGCTTGACCCTATAGTGGCTACAGGGTCTTTACTGCGCAACAAGCACTTTTTCATGGATGTCACTGATGAGCGATTCCCTCCATACCCACAAACCCGGCCACGGCCATGACCACGGGCATTCCTGCTGCGCCTCGAAGGCGCCCCCGGCGGTAATCGATCTTGGCAAAGCGCCGACGAAAGGTTCGCGCCAGAGCAGTTTTCGCATCGAAGCCATGGACTGCCCCACCGAACAGACGCTGATCCAGAACAAACTCGGCAAGCTCAAGGGCGTGCTGCGGCTGGAATTCAACCTGATCAACCGCGTACTCGACGTGACCCACGCGCTGCCTGACGACACGCCGATCATCGAGGCGATCAAGTCCCTGGGCATGCAGGCCGAGCCACTGACGCCGGGCCAGGAGAAAGAAACCGCCAGCCTGCCTGCCCCGACCAAACCGTGGTGGCCGCTGGCGCTGTCCGGTGTCACCGCGTTGGGCGCCGAAGTGATCCATTTCACGGGGGCCGCACCGAATTGGGTGGTTGCCATCATCGCCTTGGTTTCGATCCTCAGCGGCGGCCTCGGTACGTATAAGAAAGGCTGGATCGCCCTCAAGAACCTCAATTTGAACATCAACGCCCTGATGAGCATCGCCGTGACCGGCGCGGTGTTGATCGGTCAATGGCCGGAAGCGGCGATGGTGATGTTCCTGTTCACCGTGGCCGAACTGATCGAAGCCAAATCCCTTGACCGAGCGCGCAATGCCATCAGCGGCTTGATGCAGATGGCGCCGGAACAGGCCACCGTGCAACAGGCCGATGGCGCCTGGCAAGTGCAAGAGGTCAAGACCATCGCCCCAGGCGCGCGGGTGCGGGTTCGCCCTGGTGAGCGCGTTGGTCTGGACGGTGATGTGGTGGCCGGCCGATCCACTATCGACCAGGCGCCCATCACCGGCGAAAGCCTGCCGGTGGAGAAAGCCGTAGGCGACAAGGTGTTCGCCGGCACGATCAACCAGGCCGGTGAGCTGGAATACACCGTGACGGCGAAGGCCGAGCATTCCACCCTGGCCCGGATCATCCACGCCGTGGAACAAGCCCAGGGTTCACGGGCACCGACCCAGCGCTTCGTCGATCAATTCTCGAAAATCTACACTCCGACAGTGTTCGCCCTGGCACTGGCGGTGGCCCTTATCCCGCCGCTGTTCATGGCAGCGCCGTGGTTCGACTGGCTCTACCGAGCGCTGGTGTTGCTGGTGGTGGCCTGTCCTTGTGCGCTGGTGATTTCCACCCCGGTGAGCATCGTCAGCGGCCTCGCCGCAGCGGCGCGCAAGGGCATCCTGATCAAGGGCGGCGTGTATCTGGAGGGCGGTTACAAACTGGATTACCTGGCTTTGGACAAGACTGGCACGATCACCCACGGCAAACCGGTGCAAACCGATTACCTGCCGCTGGACCCGACGGTGGAGACCAGCGCGCCGGCCCTGGCTGCCAGCCTCGCCGCCCGCTCCGACCATCCGGTGTCAAAAGCGATAGCTGCTGCGGGTAAACCGCAGGTTGTGGATAACTTCCAGGCATTACCGGGACGCGGTGTGCGCGGCGATATCGACGGCACCACTTATCACTTGGGCAATCATCGTCTGGTGGAAGACCTGGGCCTGTGTTCGCCAGAACTGGAAGAGCGACTCTTCGCCCTGGAAAAACAGGGCAAGTCCGTGGTGCTGCTGCTCGACAGCTCGGGCCCACTGGCCTTGTTCGCCGTGGCCGACACGGTGAAGGACTCCAGCCGCGAAGCCATCCGGCAATTGCATGATCTGGGCATCAAGACTCTGATGCTTACCGGCGACAACGTCCATACCGCCGAGGCGATTGCCGGGGAGGTGGGCATGGATCAGGCTCGGGGTGACTTGCTGCCGGAAGACAAGCTGCGGGCCATCGAAGACTTGTACGCCAAAGGGCATCGCGTCGGCATGGTCGGCGACGGTATCAACGACGCCCCTGCCCTGGCCCGTGCGGAGATCGGCTTCGCCATGGCGGCTGCCGGCACCGATACCGCCATCGAAACGGCCGACGTCGCCCTGATGGACGACGACCTGCGCAAGATCCCCGCCTTCATTCGGCTGTCCCGACAAACATCGGCCATCCTCAAGCAGAACATCGCTCTGGCCCTGGTGGTGAAGGCAATCTTCCTCGGCGTGACCTTCACCGGATTCGCCACCCTGTGGATGGCGGTGTTTGCCGACATGGGGGTCAGCTTGCTGGTGGTGTTCAATGGGTTGCGGTTGTTGCGTAAGTAAAACGCCGAACTGCTCGCGATGGGCTGCATAGCAGCCCCCTTCAATCACGCTGCGGTTCTCGAATCTTGTACCAGGCCACATACAACGCTGGCAGGAACAACAAGGTCAACAGGGTAGCAATGATGATCCCGCCAATCATCGCGTAGGCCATGGGCCCCCAGAACACCTCCCGTGCAATGGGGATCATCCCCAGGCTAGCCGCGGCCGCCGTCAACAGGATCGGCCGGCGCCGGTGCTCGGTGGCCTCCACCACGGCGTCCCAAGGCGTGTAGCCGGCACGCTCATACTCATCGATCTGGGTCACCAGGATCACCGAGTTACGGATGATGATGCCGATCAACGCGAGGATTCCGAGGATCGCCACAAAGCCCATGGGCGTGCCCGTCGGCACCAGCGCCAACACCACGCCGATCAAGCCGAGGGGCGCGACACTCGCCACCAAAAACAGCTTCTGCACACTGTGCAGTTGGATCATCAGGAACGTCGCCATCAAAAACAACATCAATGGCACGACGCTGGCAATCGGGCCCTGGGCCTTGCTGCTCTCTTCCACGGTACCGCCGGTGGCGACCTTGTAGCCCACCGGCAAGCCGGCGGCGAATTTATCGATGTCCGGTTGCAGTTGCTTCACCAGGTCGGTGGGTTGGATTTCATCGCGCACGGCGGCCTTGATGGTGATGGTCGGCTTGCGGTCGCGCCGCCACACCAAGGGTTGCTCCAGTTCATAGCGCACGGTGGCGAATGCCAGCAGCGGAATCGAGGTACCACTTGGGGTGACGATCTGCAGGTTCTGCAGGGTTTCCGGCGACCCACGTTCAGCATCCTCAGCACGCCCGACTACATTGATCAGGTAGATATCATCATTGACCTGAGTCACCGGCGACCCACTGACGATGCTGTTCATCAACCGGGCGACGTCCTCGGAAGACAAGCCCAGTTGCCGAGCCTTATCCTGGGCGATGTCGACGCGCAGCACCTTGCCCGGCTCGTTCCAGTCGTAAATGATTTCGCCGATGTGCGAGTTCTTGTCCAGCTCGGTAGCCAGTTCGATGGCGTGCTTGCGCACCTGGTCGATGTCCTTGCCGCTGACCCGGTACTGGATAGGCCGTCCCACCGGAGGTCCCATTTCCAGTGACTGCACGTAGCTGCCGATGCCGACGAAGTCTTCGCGCAGACGCTTTTGCAAACGCTCGGTGAGTGCCGTGCGCGACTCCAGGCCCTTGCTGACGATCACCAACTGCGCGTAGTACGGGTTCTGCAATTGCTGGTCCAGCGGCAGGTAGAAACGAATCGCGCCCTCACCGATGTAGGTGCTCCAGCGCGCGATGTCCGGATCGTCCTTGAGGGTCGCTTCCAGGCGGTCGACGGCCTTGCGGGTTTCATCCATCGAAGCGTTTTGCGGCAGGTTGAGGTCCACCAGGATCTCCGGCCGGTCCGAAGAGGGAAAGAACTGGTTCTGCACGAAACGCATACAGAACACCGCCAGCACGAACAGCAGCACGGTGATGCCGATGGCCCACCAGCGGTTGCGCATCGCCCATAACAGACCACCGTTGAACGCCCGACCGATCCGTCCCGGTTCATTGTCGTGGGGTTTTACGTTGGTGCTGAGGATATGCACGCCGATCACCGGGGCGAACAGCACCGCGACGACCCATGACACCAGCATCGCCACGGCGATCACGGCAAACAGGGTAAAGGTGTACTCGCCGGCGGAGCTGGCGTTCAGGCCGATAGGCACGAAACCCGCCACGGTCACCAGGGTCCCGGTGAGCATCGGAAACGCGGTAGAGGTATAGGCGAACGTCGCGGCCTGTTCCTTGGTTTCGCCTTTTTCAAGGCGGGTGACCATCATCTCCACGGTGATCATCGCGTCGTCCACCAGCAGGCCGAGGGCGATGATCAACGCGCCGAGGGAGATTCGCTGCATGGTGATGCCGCTGTACTCCATGAACAAAAAGACCATCGCCAACACCAGCGGAATCGAGCAGGCCACCACCAGTCCGGCTCGGATGCCCAGACTGATGAAACTGACCACCAGTACGATCACCACCGCCTCGAACAAGGCACTGGTGAAGCCGCCCACTGCTTCCTTCACCACTTCGGCCTGATCCGACACCGTGTGCACGCCTACGCCCACCGGCAGATCGGCGGTCAGTTCGTTCATGCGCGCATGCAGGGCCTTGCCGAAATCCTGGATGTTGCCGCCCTTCTTCATGGCGATGGCCAGGCCAATCGCCGGTGTGCCATTGAAACGAAACATCGGCGTGGCGGGGTCGACGTAACCGCGGCTGATCTCGGCGATGTCGGCCAGTCGATAGAAGCGGTCATTGAGCCGCAAGTTGACGTTGGCCAGGTCTTTCTCCGACTGGAACTGCCCCGAGGTGCGCACGGAAATACGCTCGGGGCCGGCATCGATCACTCCGGCGGGGGTCACCGCGTTCTGCGATTGCAGGCTCTGCACCACCTGGCGCTGGTCGATGCCCAGGGCGGCGAGCTTGCGAGTGGAGAAGTTCAGGTACAACACCTCGTCCTGCTCACCGATCATTTCTACCTTGCCCAGGCCGGGCACATCGCGGATCTCGGCGCGCACTTGCTCCACGTAGTCACGCAACTGGCGCATCGACAGGCCATCGCCGGTAAAGGCATACACCGAACCATAGACGTCACCGAACTCGTCGTTGAACCCAGGGCCTTGCAAGCCCTCGGGAAAGTCACCGCGAATGTCGTTGATCTTCTTGCGCACCTGGTACCAGATCTCGGGAATGTCCTTGGCACTGGTGGTATCGAGCAGATACACGAACACCGTCGACTCCCCGGGCCGGGTGTAGCTTTTCACATAATCGAGGGAATCGAGCTCCTCGAGTTTCTTCTCGATGCGGTCGGTGACCTGCCTGAGGGTTTCCTCCTGGGTCGCGCCGGGCCAGCGCGTCTGGATGATCATGGTCTTGATGGTGAACGACGGGTCTTCCTCGCGCCCCAGGTTCATGTAGGAAAACACGCCCATCAACAGCGCAACGAACATCAGGTACCAGACGAATGACTGATGCCGCAGGGCCCATTCGGAGAGGTTAAAGGGCCCTTTCATCGTACGTCCTCGTCAAGTTTCACTTTCTGCCCCGGCTGAAGGCTGTTCACACCGGCGCTGACCACGCGGTCGCCGGGCTTGATACCGTTGGCCACCAGCACCGTGTCGGCCGTTCGCTCAAGGATGCGCACATCACGGGGCGAGACGGTCTGGTTCTGCGGGTCAACGAGCCAGATCCGAGCTTTGCCATCGACCTCTTGCAAGGCACTGAGCGGCAGTTCGATCCGTGGCTCGATGGCCGAGCTCAGGGTCACGCTGATGGCCGTGCCCAGGCGCAGGCCCGGCGGGGTATCAGTGAGGGTCAGGCGCGCCCGGCGGGTGCGGGTGGCGCTCTGAGCCTGGGGCTCGATCTCGCGCACGATGGCGGTGGTGCGGGTGGCCGGGTCCAGTTGCGCGGTGACTTCGAATACCACGTCCTCGGGCAGACGCTCGGCCAGCCCGGCCGGCAGGTCGATCACCGCCTCCTTGACGTCCGGTCGCGCCAGGGTCACCACTTGCTGGCCGGCTGTCACCACTTGCCCGGCCTCGGCGTTCCAGGCGGTAACGACAGCGTCGTGGTCGGTCCGCAGTTCGCTGTAGTTGAGTTGGTCGCGGGCCTGCTCCACCGAGGCCCGGGCCTGTTCCAGGGAGGCGCCGGTGGTTTTCAACTCGGTCTGAGCCATATCCAACTGCGCCTGGGCACCGACGCCCCGGTCGAACAGCTGCTGTTGCCGACGGGCATTGGCCTGGGCATTGATGTACTGCGCCTCGATCCGCGCCAGGTCGCCCTGGGCGGCGCGCAACTGGTTCTGCTGATCAGTGGGGTCGAGGGTGGCGAGCAAATCGCCCTTCTTCACTTCGGCACCGACATCGACGTTGCGGCTGGCGATCCGTCCCGGCACACGGAAACCGACGTTGCTTTCATAACGCGCCAGGATATTGCCGGCAAACCGCCCCAGCGCCTGTTGATCCAAGGCCCGGACCTCAACCGACAATACCGGGCGCACCGGCTCCGGCGGCACTTCTTCTTTCGAACAGGCCGCGAGCAACAATCCGACCGAGATCATCCATAAGCGCTTCATGGCTGGACTCCCGTCGGGGGTTTTTCATAGGTATTTTCGGCAATCTCGACCCGTACGCCGGGGTGCAGCAATTGCCCGCCGGCGGTGACCACTTTTTCGCCGCCCTTGAGGCCGTCGCTGATGATGACCTTGCCGGTCAGGTAGCGGCCGACGGTGACGGTTCGCAACCGTGCCCTGCCCTCGTCGTCCACCAGCCACACGGCCGGCTCGCGAAGGTCCTTGGTCAGGGCCGACCATGGCAGCTCCACCGCTGTCCTGCCGGCGGACTTGGCGGTGGCACTGACCACCGATCCCAGGCGCATGCCTTCGGGCAGATCGTCGAGGGTGACCTTGACCTGCACGGTGCCGGTCTCGGCGGACACCGCCGGGGTGATCTCGCGCACCTTGCCGGTGGTCTGGATCGCGGGGTTGTCCAACAGACTGATGACGATCGCCGGATCAGAGGGTGGCTCGCTCAGCAAGGATTCGTAGATGTTGAACACCGCATCGCGCTCGCCATCGCGGGCCAGGCTGAAAATCGGCTCCGTGGCCTGTACCACCTGACCAACCTCCGCCTGCCGCGCCGTGATGATACCCGGGGCGTCGGCAATCAATGCGGTGTAACTCAATTGCTCCCGCGCGTTGGCCAGTTGAGCCTGGGCAGCCGTCAACGCACTTTGGCTGCTGCGCAGTTGCGCCTGGGCCGCGTCGTATTCGCTCTGGCTGGTGTAGCCCTTGGGCAAGAGCTTCTGTTGGCGCACGAACGCCGCCGCACTCTGCTTGACCCGCGCCTGCTCGGCGGCCACCTGGGCCTCGGCGGAGTCGACATTGGTCTGCAAGTCCCGCGGGTCGAGTCGGGCCAGTACCTGCCGGGCCGAGACACGGTCGCCCACGTCGACCTTGCGCTCGATGATCTTGCCGCCCACGCGGAACGACAGGTCTGTCTTCACCCGAGCCTGGACGTCGCCGGTCAGGGTCACCGAGGCCGCATACTCGGTGGGCATGGCCTGCTGTACGAACACCCGTGGCAATGCTTTTTCCTCGGGCTTTTTATCACCACACCCCACCAACAACGCACACAAGCCCAGGCCAACTACCAGTTTGATGCGGGGACCAGCCATGCAGACTCCTTTGCGTTGTACGGACGTGCCAGTGACGATACGACTGTGAGCTTAGAGCAGGGTTCAGTGGTTGCACAGAATCACAATGCAGAAGCAATCAGGCAAACTGCTCTTTTTTTGCGCAGGCAATGGCAAGCCAAGCGAGTCGGCGCCTGCAAGTCCAGCCAGCAGGACAATCTCTCATGCTCAAGACCCTTGCGGTGGCCAACTACCGATCCATCAATGAACTGGTCATTCCCCTCGGCCGCCTGAACCTGATCACCGGTCCCAACGGCAGCGGAAAATCCAACCTGTATCGCGCCCTGCGGCTGTTGGCGGAGACGGCCCAAGGCGGGGTCGTCAACGCCCTGGCTCGTGAAGGCGGACTGGATTCGACCTTCTGGGCCGGGCCGGAACACATCAGCCGACGCATGCGCAACGGCGAGGTCCCCGTCCAGGGCAACGTACGCCAGGCCAGAAAACGCCTGCGCCTGGGATTCGCCGCCGAAGATTTTTCCTATTCGATCGCCCTGGGCCTGCCGGAACCCAGTCGCTCGGCGTTTTCGCTGGATCCGCAGATCAAGCGCGAAACCATCTGGGCCGGGCCGGTCTTTCGTCCCGCCAGCCTGCTGGTGGACCGCAACGGGCCGATGGTGCGCGCCCGGGAGGGCCGCTCATGGGATGTCCTGACCCAGCACACCAGCACCTTCGACAGTCTGTTCGACCAGGTTGGCAGCCTGCGCACGTCCCCGGAGGTCTTGCAGATGCGCGAGTTCATCCGTCGCTGGCGTTTCTATGATCATTTTCGCAGCGACGCCGAGGCTCCGGTGCGCCAGCCGCAACTGGGCACCCGCACGCCGGTGCTGCACCACGACGGCCGCGACCTGGCGGCCGCCCTGCAGACCATCCTTGAAATCGGCGACGTCGAGGCGCTGCATGCCGCCATCGGCGATGCATTTCCCGGCGCCCGCCTGGACATCGAAAAACTCCAGGGCGGACGTTTCGCCATCGCATTCCAGCAGCATGGCCTGCTGCGTCCGCTATCCGCCGCCGAGCTGTCGGACGGCACCCTGCGATATCTGCTGCTGGTGGCCGCCCTGCTCACGCCGCGACCGCCCTCGCTGATGGTGCTCAACGAGCCGGAAACCAGCCTGCACCCGGACCTGTTGCCTGCCTTGGCGCGGCTGATCATCCGGGCTTCGGCCAATTGCCAGGTCTGGGTCGTATCCCACGCCACGCGCCTGATCGCCGCCTTGCAGCAGGACGACGATTGCAACTGCATCATGCTGGAGAAAGACCTGGGCCAGACCGGCGTAGTGGGCCAGGGCATGCTGGATGCTCCTGCGTGGAACTGGCCGGATTGACTGACGGTATTTGCAGAGGCCGAGTAAGAAGGCTATTTTCCTTTGCGCTGTAGGATGGGTCTAATTTTCTAGCAACCTCTCCAAGGAATCACAGCTCAAGGCCAGACTCCATGGCTTCCATCACAAGGACGATAAAAATGGCTAACGTGAAAGCTCCGCAACCCCTGGACCCACAAGATATCGTCAAACTGTTGATGGCCTTGCGCCGGGCATTGAAGACACGGCCTGCATAGAGGAATCCAGGCAATAAAAAACGCCGACGCTGGCAAGCCGTCGGCGTTGAAGGTTTCAAGCACGCGTAGTCCGATCAGAACGCCGGCAATACCGCGCCGCTGTATTTCTTCTCGATGAACGCCTTCACTTCAGGACTGGTCAGGGCCTTGGCCAGTTTCTGAATGGCCGGGTTGTCCTTGTTGTCAGGACGGGCTACCAGGAAGTTCACGTAGGGCGAATCCGAACCTTCGATCACCAGAGCGTCCTTGGCTGGGTTAAGACCTGCTTCCAAGGCATAGTTGGTGTTGATCAGATCCAGGTCAACCTGGTCCAGGACCCGTGGCAGCATGGCCGATTCCAGTTCCTTGAACTTGAAGTTGTGCGGGTTCTTGGCGATGTCTTTCGGCGTTGCCAGGGCGTTTTTCGGATCCTTGAGCTCGATCAGGCCAGCCTTCTGCAGCAGAAGCAGAGCACGCCCACTATTGCTACCTTCGTTAGGCAGCGCGATGGTCGCGCCGTTTGGCAGATCGGCCAGGTTCTTGTACTTCTTCGAATAGCCACCGAACGGTTCGACGTGAACGCCGATCACAGTCACCAGATTCGTACCTTTGCCTTCGTTGAAGTTCTTCAGGTAGGGCAAGGTCTGGAAGTAGTTGGCGTCCAGGCGCTTCTGGTCTACCTGTACGTTGGGCTGGACGTAGTCGGTGAAGACCTTGACCTGCAGGTCGACGCCTTCCTTGGCCAGGGCCGGCTTGATCAGTTCGAGGATTTCAGCGTGGGGCACCGGAGTCGCCGCCACCACCAGTTTATCCGCCGCCTGGGTCAGGCCCGAGGTCAGGGCTGCCGCCAATGCGGTGAACAACAGAACCTTTTTCATGCAGTGTCCTTATCGAATATCACTGTCGTCATTGACGACGGCCTATGTGAAGGTGCCAGCGAAGTGCTATCGCTGGCGTGGTACGGAAGATACCGATATTTTTTATTCCTTAACAATATCTTTTATAGATTCACATATATCAATAATTTATATGGTGCCCTCTGCTCCTGCTAGACATGCGAATCGGATATCCGAGCTTCCGTTAAACGCGGCAAATTAAGATGTTCCGGCAATATGTAATCCCCAATGCTCACCAACAACGCAAAATGAATGACGTTCTCCAACTCGCGGGTGTTGCCGGGCCAACTGTGCCGTTCAAGCGCACGTTGCGCCGCTTCGCTGATCAGCGGCACGGCCAGGCCAAGGCGCTGGCTGTAGATGCCCAAAAAATATTCGGCCAGGGACAGGATATCGCCGACCCGTTCGCGCAAGGGCGGCAACTCGAGCCGGCCTTCACTCAGGTAGTGATACAGCCGGTCATGAAATTTCCCGGCGGCCACTGCTTGCGCCAGGTCGATGCTGGTGGCGGCGACCAGTCGCACGTCCACGGGGCTGGGTTGATGGGCGCCCACACGGGTGACTTCGTGATTTTCCAGGGCGGCCAGCAATTTGACCTGGATCGGCAGCGGCAGATCGCCGATCTCATCCAGGTACAGCGTGCCGCCATTGGCCGAGCCGAACCACCCGGCCCGGCTGCTGGCTGAGCCGCTATGGCTGCCGGCGGCATAACCGAACAATTCGGCGTCGGCATAGGTCGGGCTGATGGCGCCGCAATTGACTGACACAAACAACCCACCGCGATTGCTCTCGCGATGGATGTGACGGGCCAGCAATTCCTTGCCGGTACCGGTTTCACCGCGGATCAACACCGAGACCGAGCGCGGTGCCAATGTTTCCAATTCCTGGCGCAACTGCCGCGAACGCGGGTCGACAAACACCAGCGCCTTGGCGCGGATGCTCAGGGGGCTTTTTTCCGCATCGGGAAAGGTCAGCAATGACTGACCGAAATGCTCATGCGAACTCATGGCAGACTCCAGCCCTGCACCGTCGGCAAGACGGGAGGGCACTTATATTCACGGGCGGTTCACGCGCGACGCAGGGCATGGTGCTCCAGGCGGTTTTGCAGCCGGTAGAGATACGCGAAACCCTGCTCCCAACGATGGTGGCCGGACTTCACATTGATGTGTCCCGCCCCCGACAGGATCCCGGCCTCGGCTCCCCAGCGGCGCGCCAGTTCCAGCGCACGGGGGGCGCTGATGGCAGGGTCGTTGTCGGAACTGACCACTTGGCTTGGGAATGGCAACAGGTCGCAGGGAATCGGCGCGAAATTGCGCAACGCCGGAGCGCAGGCCGGGCGCTCGACATCTGCGGGCGCCACCAGCAACGCCCCACGCACCTGCCTGAGAAGTTGCAACGGCGCAGTGGCGGCCCAATGGGCAACCGTGATGCAACCCAGGCTATGGGCGATGAGGATCACTGGCGTGCTGTCGGCGGCGATGGCTTCGGCCAGTGCGGCGACCCAGTCTTCGCGCCGGGGCGTCAACCAATCGGCCTGCTCGACCCGGACGCTGTTGGGCAGGCTGTTCTGCCAGTGGGTTTGCCAATGATTTTCCGGCGATCCTTGCCAGCCCGGCACAATCAGGTAGCGAATCGATTCGTTGCGCATGGGTGCTCTCCTGCGTGTCAGTTCAGGCACGAGTATAGGCAGGAGAGTTATATTCTTTAAGGAATAAGAAGCTATTTATTAATAACCAAAATATTAGTCAATACGAATCACCCCTCACGCCCTTTCCTGAGCAACACATCCAACTGATCCACCAGCACCGCCCAATCCGCGTCCTCGAGAATTTCCTCCCGAAGCAACTGCCGCTGGCCCTCGCTCCAGAAAAAGGCGTCGGCCAGGTGCAGGCCGGGCTTGAGGGGTGAATGGCTGACCATGAACTTATCGATACTCTCGGCATCGTCGGGCAGACCCAGTTGCTTGAACAACGCAGGGAGGTTGTGGACTGGCTTTTCCATGGGGGCTCCTGGACTTCAAGGATGGCAGGACGCGTTTTTCTCTTGGCAGTTTAGTCTCTTGGCAGTTTAGTCTCTTGGTAGTCTAGCCCTTGAATGACCGCCAGACTGTTCGGAGTTCGATCAATCCATGACTCGGCTAGACTGTAAGTGAAGCCACCCGAGTCGGTGCTGTGGAGGGTCCGGTGAACATTCGCTTCGTGTTGGTCGCCTTGCTGGTCATGAGCACACCTGCGTTCGGCGCCGAGGACCTCGGGCTGGCGGCCGCCAACTCGATGGGGTTTTGGTTGATTGCCCTGGGCGCGGCACTGCTGGTCGTTGAAGCGGCCTTGCCCAATTACGGCGTGGCCGGGCTGGGGGGCATTGTCTCGTGTGTCATCGGCGCGATCATCCTGACCAACGCCGACGTGCCTGTACCCTTGATGATCGGGTTGGGGCTGGTCAGCGCCTTGTTGCTGATCGTCCTGTTGGTTCGTGCATTGAAGACCCACCCGCGCCAACCTGTCAGCGGCGATTCCGCCTTGTTGGGCAGCGTCGTCACGGTGACTGAGCTGCAGGCCGGTAATCATCACCATGGCTGGGTCCGGTTGGAAGGCGAGCGTTGGCAGGTGGCTTGTGCGACGTCGCTGCGAATCGGGCAAGCGGTACGCGTCATCGCTCGAAAGGGGCTGCTGCTGGAAGTGGCCCCCGCCGATTCACAAGGAGCATGAGATGGGTATGCAAATCGGTTTTACGCTGCTGCTGATACTGTTGATCGCGCTGGCGGCGTCCACATTCCGGATCCTGCGCGAATACGAACGGGCGGTAGTGTTCCAACTGGGGCGGTTCTGGCAAGTCAAAGGACCGGGGCTGATCCTGCTGATTCCGGTGGTCCAGCAAATGATCCGCGTCGATCTGCGCACCATTGTGCTCGACGTACCGCCTCAGGACGTGATCACCCGCGACAACGTCTCGGTGAAGGTCAACGCGGTGCTGTATTTCCGAGTACTCGACCCGCAGAAGGCAATTATCCAGGTGGAAAATTTCCTCATGGCCACCAGCCAACTGGCCCAGACCACCCTGCGCGCCGTCCTCGGTAAACACGACCTGGATCAATTACTGGCCGAACGCGAGCAGTTGAACGGCGACATCCAACAGGTGCTTGACGCCCAGACCGACGCCTGGGGTATCAAGGTGGCGAACGTCGAGATCAAACATGTGGACCTCAACGAATCGATGATCCGCGCCATCGCCCGGCAAGCCGAAGCCGAACGGGAGCGACGGGCCAAAGTGATCCACGCCGAAGGCGAATTGCAAGCTTCGGAAAAACTCATGCAGGCCGCCGAAATGCTCGGGCGCCAGCCGGGTGCCATGCAACTGCGCTACATGCAGACGCTGGGGTCCATTGCCGGGGACAAGAGCTCTACCATCGTGTTTCCACTGCCGATCGAATTGCTCAAGGGGATGGCAGAGCTGTCGCCCAACAAGCCTTAGGCTCTGTCTGAAAAGCCTTGATACTCGTTCATGCTGCGTTGATAACCGGCTCGGAATGCTCATTTACTCCAGTAAACTGCGCTTCCTCGCCGGTTTTCGCCTTGCCTGACCTTCGTCTCAAGACTTTTTAAAACTGAGCCTAAAGTACGCCCATCCCTGTGGCCTCAGGATTTTCTCAGGCGCTCAAGCGCCTCGTAGGGCTCCTGAGCCCAATGCATCACCCGCTCGCGCAACAGCGGCGAAGCCTCCCGACGCTTGTCCTCGCTATCACCGGTAAATGCCTGAAACGGTTGTTTGGCGTGTTGTCCGACTGCAGCAAAAGCCTGTTTGAGTTGTGCATCATCCAGCCGGAAAAAATCCGCCAGCCTGCCCGCCATCGCCCCGGGTAATTCGCCGTAGTTGACCACCCTTCCGGCAAACGCCCGGCAGTGCTCCACGCCTGTTTGCAGCAGACGCCCCAGTCGTCGCGGGATGAAATCTTCCTGCCCGGCGAATGGCAATTCATCGTCCAGCACACTCGCTCCGATCATACCGGGCACCATGTGCATGCCGGGACGGCGCAAGTGAGAAACGGCGATTTCCACGGGATCGCGATACACGAACAGCCAGGGGGTATCGGGAAAGCACTCGCGCAGCAGTGGCAATTCACCGATATTCCAGGCGTCGAGTTTGACTACCAGCCGCTGCTCGATACCTCGTCGGCGTTGCCCGTAGGCCGACAACAACCCTTTGAGTGCCAGGCACCGCTCAGCGTGCGGCAACTCGCAACGCAGAAGGGTATCCAGCGGCGCAGGCTCGGAGATGACGATGTGGTCTTGCAGTTGTGCAAGCATCTGGCTGACCAATGTCGAACCGCATCGGGAGGCGTGGAAAATGAACACACCGGGATCAAGACCAGGACTTTGCCGTTGCCATTGCGCCAGGCTGCTCAAAGGCGTCTGACGACGAAACACCTGGTTGAATGGCAAGCGCATGGCCTGCTCCACCGCGTCGCCGAAAAACGGCTGCGACAATCGTCGATCCCCGAACCAGCACCAATCGACCTTCCACTGCCCGCTCTCCTGCCATACGCGGATCGGCAGCCAGCCGTCCAGGCTCAGGCCTTCCATTGCTCACGCCCCTGCCGACGGCCGTTGCGCATGGCCGCGCGCAGTTCTTCGCGAGTGACATGCAGCCCGCACCGGGCAGCCGACTCGATGACACGTTCGGCGAAAGCCTCTACGTCGTGCAACCCTCGCAGGGTCCGGGCAAGTTGCAGATCGGTTTGCACCTGCTGCTGAAAACGCATCAAGTCGCTTTGGCCGGTGCCAGCGGCCGGTGTGGCAGGTAGCCCTTGGACAATCTGCTGCTCCAGCCATGGGTCAGGACGGCAATCGAGTACCAGATGAACCCTTGGCAACGCATCTCGATTATCCACGCGATGGGGCCGCGACAAGTCGAGGAACCAGCACTCTCCGGCCTTCATCGGAATGCGTTGTCCATCCAGCCAGAAATCCACTTCAGGCGGACTGAGCAAGGGGATGTGCAGACGCAGGTCACCGTCCGGCCCACCCAAGTCATAGTCACGGTGCTCGTGAATCCGTCCGCCGGGCCCGAGTCGCAGCAATCGGGCCGAGACGATATCCAGAGGCCAATCACGCAACGCTTCCTGCCAACGACCGTCAGCTGTCCAGGGCGCCCGGAACAAGGGCTGGCCGCGTCCGGGTGACAATTCGGTCAACGCATCGGCAGCCGAAACCAGCGCCACGCCACTCCAGTCGCCGGTGTGGTAGGCATTGTTGAAATGCCCCTGCCAGCACTCGTCTTCAATGGCCGCCAGTGCTTGCAATAGCAAGGGCAGGTTCACCGCCACCGGCAGCCGTGAGAACGCAGGGCGCGTCATGGCAGCGCCCTGTCAGGGCGTCACCGCTGCCTTGGGAACCGTGATGTCGCCCTGTGCCCAGGCGGCTTCACGATTGGCCAGCGCCGTGGCAATCGACTGCACCTCGGTGGATTTCACTTCGTCGGGCAACGGGTCGAGGCCAGCGCTGGCGAAGATCTGGCCATAGGCGTTGCGCAGGTCGGCATAGGACAGGTCCCGCCGCAGATCGGCCTGCAAGGTGTTGAGCTCGCCCTGGATCAGGTCCAGCTCACCGATGCCGGCGGCCTGATGACGGCTGCGCAATTGACCGACGATTTGCCCGTCGATGTCCGACAGTTGCTGGTTGGTCTTGAACTGGCGCAGCGCATCACGATAGTTGGCATTGGCGACATACAGTTGCGCCAGCACCGCAATCGACATCGCCTGGCGACGCGCCGCCGCCACTTCTTCACCGGCCTTGGCCACGTCGATGGCCGCCGGCGCGGAGATCACATTGAACAGGTTCCAGGTGACTTTCACGCCATAGTCGGCCCAGCCCTGCTCCACCAGGAACGAGTTGCTGTCGTAATGCCCGCCGGCAGAAAACTCCAGCCCCGGCAACAAGCGCAGCATGGCCTTGCGGGTCTCGGCGGCAGTGATACGTGTCTGGTAGTCCTGCTCGCGCAGTTCAGGGCGGCTGGTCAGGGCTTCCTGTTCCAGGCGGGCCATGTCGACCTTGAGTTCCGGGATCTCGTATTCATCCGGCGTCGCCAAGGTCAGTTCGGTGCCCAGCGGCAAGTTGATCAGGGTCGCCAGTTCGGTCTTGGCCAGGGACAACGCACGCCGTTGCTCTTCGAGCTGGCGGGTCGCCTGGATCAGCGAACGCTGGTAACCCAAGGCTTGCACCGGGTCACCGATGCGCTGCTCGCTCATGCTCTGGCTGTTGTTGCGCGCCGCCTCGACACGGGCCATCAGGCTGTCGATCTGCTTGAGCAACCGCTCGGCGGCCATGGCTCGCCAGTAGGCCGAGCGCACGTCCTGGACGATGGTGTTGATCACCTTGCGCCGGCGCTCCTGTACGATCAGGCGCTGGTCGCCGGCCTGCTTGGCGCTAATGTAGCTGACACCGAAGTCGAGCACGTTCCAGACCATGGTCAGGTCCGCCACTTCACGGTCGCGGTCCTGGGAGGTCGACGGTTCCAGGGACTGGGTGCCGGTCTCGACGCTCTGGCTACTGGAGGCGTTGACGTTGTTACGACCGACATAACCCGCGTCCAGCGCCATGCGCGGCAGCATGTCGAAACTGGCCAGGTCCAGTTGCCGCTTGGCCAGGGCCTCTTCCATGACCTTCAGGCGGCCTTCCAGGTTGTACTTCACTGCCCGGGCCATGGCCTGGTGCAGGGTCAGCGGACCACTGAGGGGTTCCTGATCCTTGTACATGTTCTGCAAGTCGGTCTTGGCGCGTTGTTCACTGGCGCTGCGATCGATCGGTTCACTGGTGACTGCACACCCGCTGACCACCAACGCCAGCAGACTCATACCGAATAACTTCTGACTTCTATTCATTCCCTGGATTGCCCCTGGCTGCCGCACAATTTTTTTTGAATTCTTCAGGCCAGTACCCGACTGATACCCACCTGTTGTAGAGCCGTTGCCAGGCTGTCGACCTGACGCTGTTCAGTGTCCTTGAGGTGCTGCAATTGCTGGCCCAGCGTCGGTGCCCCGAACATTCCCCGTATCCCCTGGGACACATCCCCGCCCTGCATCGACGGGTTGTCGAAGGCGTCCAGCGACTCGCTTTCGGAACCGGAGTCCTGATTGAACAGGCTCGAGATCGTGCTGATGCCAAACACACCGCCATCGCCGCCCCCAAAGCCCAGGAACCCATGCCCCGAGCCATCGCCGCCGGCGTCGTTGCTGAAGACCTGGGCAATATAGCTCGGCGCCAGTTCGCCACGGTTGATGAAGATGTCGCCTATCGGCCGCAGGCCGCCGCCCACATCCCGCTGCTCAAACAACGGAGGGAAGCCCAACGGCGATCCCAGGTCGCCTGTCGGCGGGTTAAAGATGATCGGCTGCAACGGCACGTCGGACGGTGGAACGACCGTAATCGGGTCCGTTGTCAAAAACTCCGGTGGTGGCTTCACGTCGTTAGGCACCACGGTGTCGATTGCATAATTGTTGGACACCGCCACGCTGGCCCCGGCGTTGCCTGTCAGGTCACTGACATTGCTGGTATCCAGGGCGATGAAGTTGCTCGGGTCAGTCAGGTTCACCGTCGGGGTGAACGTCGCGGTCCAGGTCCTGCCGCCATCGCTGGTGGTCAGGTTGGTCAGTTCACCGTTGGTGACGCTGAGGTCCGACAGGTCGAAATCGGTCACCGCTTCGCTGAAGGTGAACGTCACCTGGGTCGTCTGGCCGACGCCCAGATTCGGATTGGCGACGACGATGGTCGCGGTCGGCCGGGTGGCGTCGAGCGCATAGTTGCCGGAGATGGCGATACCCACGCCGGCATTGCCGGCGACGTCCTGCACCGTGCTGGCATCGAGCAGGATCAGGTTGGTGGTGTCGCTGACGCCCGCTGTCGGCGTCAAGGTCGCGGTCCAGGTCAGGCCGCCGTCACTGCTGGACAGATTGGACAACACGCCATTGGCAACGCTGAGGTCTGACAGGTCGAACCCGGTCACCGCCTCTGTGAAGCTGATGGTCACGGTAGTGGTCTGGCCGATGCCCAGGGTGTTGTCGCCCACCACGACGGTGGCGCCCGGACGCACTGTGTCGACTGCGTAGTTGTTGGAGTCCACCACGCCGACGCCGCTGTTGCCCGATACGTTGGTCACGCCGCTGGTGTCCAGGCTGATCAGGTTGCTGGTGTCGCTGACACTGGTTGCCGGCGTGAAGGTGGCGGTCCAGGTCACTCCGCCATCGGAAGACGAAACGTTGCTCAACGTGCCGTTGGCAACGCTCAGGTCCGAATTGTCGAAACCGCTGACCGCTTCCGAGAAGGTGATGGTCACCAGGGAGGTTTCGCCCACTGTGAGCGAGCTGTCCGCAACCACGACAGTGGCCGTCGGCACTCGGGTCTCGACCGCATAGTTGGTCGAATTGGTGGTACCGGTCCCCGCATTGCCGGCCGCGTCGCTCACGCCGGCATTGTCCAGCGTAATGAGGTTGGTGGCGTCGCTCAGACCCACGGTCGGCGTGAAGGTGGCTGTCCAGGTGATGCCACCGTCACTGCTGCTGACAGCGCTCAGGGTGCCGTTGGCAACGCTGAGGTCGTCGTTGGTGAAACCGGTCACCGCCTCGCTGAAGGTGATGGTCACCTGTGCGGTTTCACCCGGTCTCAACGTCGAATCGCTCATCACAATCGTGGCAACCGGGCGTTGGCTGTCGACGCTGTAGTTGTTGGAGTCCGTCGTGCCGCTGCCCACGTTGCCGGCCAGGTCGGCGACGCCGCCATTGGCGAGGGTGATGACGTTGCTGGTGTCGGTGATACCACCGGTCGGCGTGAACGTGGCCGTCCACGTGATGCCGCCATCGCTGCTGCTCAGTCCGGAGATCGAACCGTTGGCGACCGTCAGGTCGGCGCTGGTGAAACCGGTCACCGCCTCGCTGAAAGTGATGGTCACCAGCGAGGTCTCGCCAGCGGCAATGGCCGTGTCGGCGACGACGATAGTCGCGGTGGGACGCACGGTATCGACGGCATAGTTGTTGGAATCGGTCGTGCCGACGCCGGCGTTGTTCGAAACGTTGCGCACCCCGGTATTGTCCAGGGTGATCAGGTTGCTGGTATCGGAAACGCCGACGCTCGGGGTGAAGGTCGCCGTCCAGGTGACGCCGCCATCGGAAGACGAAACGTTACTCAGCGTCCCGTTGCTGATGGTCAGGTCACTGTTGTCGAAACCACTCACCGCTTCGTTGAAGGTGATGGTCACCAGCGACGTCTCGCCGATGCTCAGGGAAGTATCGGCTACCACAATGGTCGCGGTCGGCACCTGGGTATCAATGGCATAGTTACCGGAATTGGTGGTGCCAGTACCCGCATTGCCAGCCGCATCGCTCACACCGCTGTTGTCCAGGGTAATCAGGTTGGTCGCATCCCGGGTACCGGGAGCCGGGGTGAACGTGGCCGTCCAGGTGATGCCGCCGTCGCTGCTGCTGACGGCGCTCAGGGTTCCGTTGGCAACGCTCAGGTCGTCATTTGTGAAGCCAGTCACCGCTTCGCTGAAGGTAATGGTCACCAATGACGTTTCGCCGACACTCAAGTTGGAATCGGCCACCACAATGGTGGCGACCGGGCGTTGGCTGTCGACGCTGTAGTTGTTGGAGTCCGTCGTGCCGCTGCCCACGTTGCCGGCCAGGTCGGCGACGCCGCCATTGGCGAGAGTGATGACGTTGCTGGTGTCGGTGATACCACCGGTCGGCGTGAACGTGGCCGTCCACGTGATGCCGCCATCGCTGCTGCTCAGTCCGGAGATCGAACCGTTGGCGACCGTCAGGTCGGCGCTGGTGAAACCGGTCACCGCCTCGCTGAAAGTGATGGTCACCAGCGAGGTCTCGCCAGCGGCAATGGCCGTGTCGGCGACGACGATAGTCGCGGTGGGGCGCACGGTATCGACCGCATAGTTGTTGGAGTCGGTGGTGCCTACGCCGGCGTTGTTCGCGCCATTGCGCACCCCGGTGTTGTCCAGGGTGATGACGTTGCTGGTATCGGAGATACCGACGCTCGGGGTGAAAGTCGCGGTCCAGGTAACGCCTCCGTCGATGGATGAGACATTGCTCAGCGTCCCGTTGCGGATCGTCAGGTCGCTGTTGTCGAACCCATTCACCGCTTCGTTGAAAGTGATGGTCACCGTCGTGGTTTCACCGATGCTCAGCGACGAGTCGGCGATGACCACGGTCGCCGTCGGCACGTTGGTGTCGACCTGGTAGTTGTTCGAACTGGTGGTGCCGGTACCGGTGTTGCCCGCCGCGTCGTTGATGCCGGCGTTGTTCAGCACGATCACGTTGGTGGTGTCGACGACGCCCAGGGCAGGGGTAAAGGTAGCGGTCCAGGTAATGCCGCCATCGCTGCTGCTGACTGCACTCAGCGTGCCGTTGGCGACGGTCAGGTCAGAATTGTCGAAGCCACTGACCGCCTCGCTGAAGGTGATGGTCACCAATGATGTTTCACCGACACTCAACGCCGTATCGGCCACGACGATGGTGGCGGTCGGGCGCTGGGTATCGACCGCGTAATTGTTGGAATTGGTGGTGCCGCTGCCCGCGTTGCCCGCTCCGTCCGTGACGCCGGTGTTATCCAGGGTGATCAGGTTGCTGGTATCGGAAATGCCGGCCGATGGGGTGAACGTCGCGGTGTAGGTGATGTTGTCGCTGGTGCTCAGCCCGCTCAGCACACCGTTGGCCGCGGTCAGGTCGGCCAGGGTGAAACCGGTGACGGCTTCGCTGAAGGTAATGGTGACCACCGACGTTTCGCCCGCGCTCAGCGTGCTGTCGGCGACCACGATGGTGGCGGTCGGACGCACGTTGTCGATGGCGTAGTTGTTGGAATCGGTGGTCCCGCTGCCGGCGTTGCCCGCGGCGTCAGCCACCCCGGTGTTGTTCAGGGTGATCAGGTTCGTGGTATCGCTGATGCCCGCCGTCGGTGTAAAGGTTCCCGTCCAGGTAATGCCGCCGTCGCCACTGCTCAGACCGGTGACCGTGCCGTTGGCGACCGTCAGGTCGGCGGTGGTCAGGCCCGTCACGGCTTCGTTGAATGTGATGGTCACCAGCGAGGTTTCACCCACGCTCAGTACCGTATCGGCGACCACGATGGTTGCAATCGGGCGCTGGGTGTCGATCGCGTAGTTGTTGGAGTTGGTGGTGCCGGTGCCGGCGTTGCCGGCCGCGTCCAGTACACCGGTATTGGCCAGGATGATCAGATTGGTCGCATCAGTGACGCTGGCGCTCGGCGTCAGAGTGGCGGTCCAGGTGATGCCGCCGTCGCTGCTGCTCAGGCCACTCAGGGAGCCGTTGGCAACCGTCAGGTCGGCCAGGGTGAAACCGGTCACGGCCTCGCTGAAGGTGATGGTCACCAGGGACGTTTCGCCGGCGCTCAACGCCGTATCGGCCACTACGATGGTAGCCGTCGGGCGCAGCGTATCGATCGCATAGTTGTTGGAGTCGGTCGTGCCGGTATTCACGTTCCCGGACAGGTCGGCAATGCTGCCACTGTTCAACGAGACCAGGTTCGTGGTGTCGCTGATGCTGGCGCTCGGAGTCAATGTCCCGGTCCAGGTGATGCCGCCGTCGGCGCTGCTCAGGCCGGTGATCGTGCCGTTGGCGACAGTCAGGTCGGCGGTGGTGAAGCCGGTCACGGCCTCGCTGAAGGTAATGGTCACCAGGGAGGTTTCACCAACGCTCAGCGCTGTATCCGCCACCACGATAGTGGCCGTTGGACGGGCGGTGTCGATGGCATAGTTGTTCGAGTTGGTCGTTCCCGTACCGGCGTTGCCGGACAGGTCCGCAACGCCGGTATTGTCCAGGGTCACCAGGTTGCTGGTGTCAGTGACGCTGGCGTCCGGGGTCAGGGTGGCCGTCCAGGTGATACCGCCGTCGGCACTGCTCAGGCCGGTGAGCGTGCCGTTGGCGACCGTCAGGTCGGCAGTGGTGAGACCGGTTACCGCTTCGCTGAAGGTGATGGTCACCAGGGAGGTTTCACCAGCCCTGAGTGCGGTGTCGGACACCACGATGGAGGCGGTGGGAAGCACGGTGTCGTTGACCGCGTAGTTGTTCGAATCGGTGGTGCCCACGCCGGCGTTGCCGGCCAGGTCGGAGACCCCGGTGTTGTTCAGGGTGATGAGGTTGGTGGTATCGGTGATATTGCTGGCCGCGGTCAGGGTGCCGGTCCAGGTGACACCGCCGTCGCCGCTGGTCAGCGTACCGATGGTGCCGTTCTGCACCGTCAGATCCGAGGCACTCAGGCCCGTCACGGCTTCGGAGAAGGTAATGGTCACCAGCGACGTGGCGCCGGAGTTCAAGCTGGTGTTAGCAACCACGATGGTCGCGGTAGGTGGGGTTTCGTCCGGTACATAGTTGGTATTGATGGTACCGCCGTCACCATAGACATTGGCCACTGACGCCGGAGTGACACCGGCCGTGCCGGCACTCGTCCCACCAATACCGCTGCCGCCGGCGTTGCCACTCATTGCCGCGAAGTTGGCGGCGGTGATCAGCACCGCCCCCTTGTTCCAGATCGCGCCGACACCGACACCGCCCGCGCCGCCCGCCTGGGTGTAGCCCCCGCCGGCACCACCACCGCCACCACCGCCGCCTGCGCCGACGTTGTTGGAGATGACCGAGTTGCCGATGATCCGCAGGGTCGCGCCGGTGTCGTTGTAGATACCGCCGACTGCGCCACCGCCGGCACCGCCGATGTCGTTATAGCCGTCGCCGCCGCCACCGCCACCAATGGATAACCCGGCGCTGGAGGCCGAGCCACCGGCAGAACCGGTGCTGTAGCCGGGATAGGCAGCGCCGCCGGCACCGCCGGTAGAGGAGCCGCCACGGCCACCGATATTGAAGAAGCCACCACCGGCACCGCCCTGGTTGGTCGAGCCAAGGGAGCCCGAGGAGTTGAGCGTATCGCCACCGCGACCGCCGATCCCTCCGCCGATCGCGCCACCACCGCCGCCGCCACCACCGGCGTATTCCGGCGTCACACCGCCACCGCCACCGCCGCCTGCCGCCACGTTGGCAGTGACCGTGACGTTACGCAGGGTCAAGGTGCCGGCGTTATAGATCCCGCCGCCCTTGGCCACCAGCGCATCGTCGCCGCCATTACCGCCATTACCCGAGACGATGCCACGGGTAATCACCAGGCCGTCGAGGGTGGCCGTGGTACCGGACGACACGCTGATGACCTGGGTACGGAACTGGCCATCCAGGGTGACATCGGCAACGTTGTCATTGTTGAGGTCGCCATCGATGGTGACGTTCCTGTTCACCACCAGTACCTGGGTCAGGGCGACGGTCATGCTGCTGTTGAATGTGACGATGTCGCCGTTCTGCGCAGAACCCAAGGCCGCGCGCAAGGAGCCCACGCCGGAATTGGCATTGTTGGTGGCGGTCCAGGTGGCCAGGCCCCACTGGTACTCGCTCATGGCCTTGGCCGATAGCACATTGGCGCTTTCGATGTTGCCGGTGGCGATTTCCAGTTCCCAGTCACCGCCCAGGCCCGTGCGGTCGTTGGATGCCGCCACGTCACGGCCGGTCAACTGCGCCAGGGAATCCACCAGGCTCAGGCCGCGATCACCTTCGGCGGTGTAGCAGCCATAGATCAGGATATCGCCGCCAACATTCATGTCCTGGCCGATCTGCGCCAGCACTTCGCTGCGGGCCTGGACGTTGTCCGCCGACAAATAGCTGTTGCCCAGCCACAGGTCCCCGGCGTTACCGTGGGCGATGATCTGCACCGAGCTGATGCCCTGGTGGGTGTCCAGGTAATCGGCGATTTGTTGCAGGCCATCCTTGGTGGCATCCAGTTGCACCACCTCGGTACCGGGCGCCACGCCCTCGAGCAGGTTGGCGGCATCCTTGACCCGTGAGTCGACAAACACCACGGACTTGCCCGGAACGGCGGCCTGGGTGGCATCCACCTGCCCCTGGGGCGCATGGCTGCTATCGGCCGACTGATCGGCGGTGGGCGTCTTGGCGGCTTCGGCCGTGGGCTGGGCGTCCGGCTGCGCCGCGTCGGCCACGGTGGCGGCCACCGCGCCGTCGAACAACATTCGCGGCTCCAGGGACATGATCATTGGCGATGCCAGGGCCTGTGCGCCCTCGGTTACCCGCGATTTACCTTTGCTCCACCACATGACGATCACCTGGACTCGAACTTCTTGAATACGCGAATGAAAGAAAACCGCGATCAGCTGATCGCGGCGTCGGTTTTCACACGGATGACATTGGCAGCGCTGGCGGACCCGTCGCGCCAGAACGACAACTCGGCATATTTTTCAAACAGATCCGGCGGCAGCAGCGTGCGCCGGGCCTGCGGCGCGACCCTGGGCTTGACCTTGTGCAGCCCGGCCACGCCCAGGGCCTGGTCGAAGGCTGGCGCGTCGTAGGTCAAGTGATTGAAATCGTGCTCGAACCACGGCTCGCCGATGAATTCGTAGACCAGCCGCATCACTCGCTCGGGGGCCTGGCTCAGCAGGTCGTAATCAACGATCAGCAGCGATTCGGCGTTTTCCCCGTAATAGGCTTCCTTGAGCGCTGTCCAGGCAAACCCCACCAGGCGATTACGCTGGGCCAGGGTTTCGCAGCGGCTGTAGACGGTGTTGCGCTCGTCATCGTCGTTGAACAGCTTGGTGTTCTCGAACGGGTTGGCGCGATAGAGCCGCTCCAGGCTGTCGAGAATCCAGGCGACGTTGCGCACGCACGCGATGGTCTTGGCCTGAGGGAAAAGATCCTGCAAGGCCGGCAGCCGGGCGCACCAATGGCGGTTGGTATCGAAGATGACAGGCTTGTCGGCCTTGTCGGCGTAGTACGAGTCGAACAGTCCACGCAACAGACGCCGACGCTGCTCGGTGTCGATCACCGAGCCAAACTCACTGCCGGCGCTGCATTGTTGCAGGACGCCACTGAACAGTGAGCCAACGGGACTGGTCATGCCGGCATGGAAGCGTGGATTCTGCAGCAGAATCGCGGAGAGGAGGGTCGAGCCCGAGCGTGGCAGGCCGGAGATAAAGTGAAACTGCGACAAATCCCTTCACCATTTGTAGTCCCTTTGTAGCGCAAAGCGTAGCCGAGGAAACAAATGTCGCCTAGTAGTACTTTGATATCAAATCCACCTGAAACCGTAAAAAAGATGGACGGTAGGGAGCGCCGGGAAACCTGAATCGTTTAAGCCGCACGGCTGCTTTTTTCGGCGCCTTGGCCCGGCAGAACGAAACATCCCCGTCTACGCTCAGCCGTGCGTGACCAGGCCTGGAAGTGAGGAGTCGGACTGATCGCATCTTACTCGTCGTATCCGCCAGGTACCGCCAGACCAATAACCTGAGGGATGAGGATTTTATGGAAGTATTCATGGGTACCATCCAGCCGTTCGCCTTTAATTTCGCTCCCCGTGGCTGGGCGCTGTGCAACGGGCAGACCATCAGCATCGCGCAAAACTCGGCGCTGTTTTCCTTGCTCGGCGTGACTTACGGGGGCAACGGCCAGACCACCTTCATGCTGCCCAACCTGCAAGGGCGCATGCTCATGGGCATGGGCAACGGCCTGGGCCTGACTCCCCGTGTGATCGGTGAAGTCTCCGGCACCGAAAACGTCACCCCGACGCTGAACAACCTGCCTGCCCACACCCACACACTCACCGGCCTTACCGCCTCGACTACCCTGCAATTGGCGAACCCGGCCAGCAATCCGGTGAACACACCCACGGCCACCAACTCATTCATCGGCACCTCGGGTACAGGGCCAGGTTCGGCGGCGATCTATTCCGACCAGATAGGCGCCTCGCCGGTGCCGCTGCAGGGCGTGAGCACGACCGTCAGCGGTACGGTTTCTCCCGCCGGAGCCGGCTTGCCCCTGCCGATCATGAACCCATTCCTGGCGATCAACTTCAGCATCGCCCTCGAAGGTATCTTCCCTTCCCGCAACTGACGACCCACCGGAGGGCCACGGCCCTCCGGCCTTGTGGAGTGACGACATGCTGCAAAAGGTTCATAGCCACCATTTCCAGCCGCTGCTGGGCCAGACCCGAAGCCTGGTCCTGCCGGACGGCAGTCGCTTGCCGGTGCGGATCGAACATCTGGAAGAAACACCCCGGGCCAGGATGCCGAACGCCGAACGGATGCCGTTCAACGTGGAACTCAACAGTCTGGAAAGCACCGAGTTCGTGGATGGACTCTGTGACCTGGAGATGCCCGGGCTGGGCACGCTCGAAGGGGTGTTCGTGTCGAGGGTACCCGCTGCAGGTCGGGATCCGACGGTGGGCTACTTCCACATCGCATTCAACTGAACGAGGCTGATGCCCTGCGGGAGCGAACATGCCCGCGATGGCGGAGGGTCAGTTTGCATCCATGTCCAATGGCCCACCCTCATCACCGGCAAGCTCGCCCCCGCAGTCGACAGCAACTGCTCAGTTGCCTTTCGGATACCAGACCAAACGCTCTGCCGCCAGGTTGCTTTCCTGGACTTCGAAACCCATTGCCAGGTAATGCCGACGAGCGTGGGGATTATGGGTCCAGACCACCGTCGCCACCGGACAGCGGATCTGTTGCGCGGCTTTCTGCACCCCCTGCAGCACCGCACGACCGTAACCCTGGCCGCGAGCCTGGGGGATGAAAGCCAGGTACAGCACTCGGATCTCGTTGGGCCCGAAATCGGTGCTCAGGGCGCCGATGGCCGTGCCGAGCTTTTCCACGACGTAATGCATGGCGTCAGGAAAGTTCTCCCCCAACCCTTGTTCCTGCACCTGAAACTGCTGGTCGATGACCTGCCGCACCTGCTCGGGGTCGCCATCGATCCATTGCAGATCCGGCCGCGCCGCCTGATACAGACTTTGCAAGAACGGCCCGTCGCTGAACCGCGATGGTCGTATCACCAATCCTTCTGCCGCGACTGATTCCATGCCCGCTCCTTAGAATCCGCTTTCCCTGACGCCCAGCGCCGCCAAGCGTCGCCAGGCCGCTCCCAGTACCGACTCGCCCTGCCCTTGCAACACCACGACACCGCGCAGCGGCTGTACCGGCGCGTTCGTAGCCTCGATGGCACTCAAACGCACACCGTATTGAGCCTGCACCGGCTCGGCCCGTTGCTGCGCATCACGGCGTACGGCTATCGGCCCATGATGATCGGACGTCAACGCCTGCTGCTCGACCCAGGCCGCGCCATTGGTGTCGATTTCATCCAGGCGTACGGCTATCGAGGCGTGCACCGGATCATCGGCAATGAAGCGCCCTGTCGCGCCGCTCTCGACCCGCCAGAGCTCGGCTTCGGTCAGGTAGCCGCGCAATCGTGAATCGGTTTGCACCACCCGCGCCAGAACCTGTGTCGGCGCCAGCCAGCGCCCCACCGACAATTGTGGCAACAGATCGCGCACTTGGCCGGCGTGCGGTGCCCGCAATAACAGACGCTCGCGCTGAGCGACCAGGCCTCGGTATTCGGCCACTGCTTCAGCCAATTGCTGTTCGACAATGCCAGCGTCGGCAGCGGTTTCGCTACGCCCGGCCTGGCGGCGCATCTGCAGCTGCTGGATCTCGATTTCCCGACGCACGATGGCCAGGCGCGAGGCCATGTCCGGCGACTCCAGCTCAATCAGGACATCGCCTTGGGCAACGGTCTGGCCGTCGTGCACATTCACCTGCTTGACCCGCGCCGCCACCGGGGCATGCAAGGCACTGGTGCGACCGGCCTCCAGCATGGCCGGCACGTCCACGGCGCTGCGCCATGGCAACAACAGCAGCAGGACCACCCCCGCCAACACCAGGCCGGTCAGCAGCACCCGTGGACCATGGGCCTGTTCGCGACGGCTCCACCATTGTCGCCATTCATTCACGATGGGCATAAAAATGAACCACACCAATTCCACCATCATCAGGAAAATGCCCAGCACCTTGAAGAACAGGTGATAGACCGCCAGGGCGATACCCAGGAACAACGCCGCCCGCCACAACCAGGCGCCGTACCCCCACACCAGCAAGCGACGACGCATCTTCGGCGACCAGGGTTCCGGCGCCGACGCTCCGTAACCGAACAAGGCTTCGCGCAGACGCCAGCGGCACAGGGCGAACGCACGGCCCTGGAGGTTATCCACCGCCCAGAAATCACTGAGCAGGAAATAACCGTCGAAACGCATGAACGGGTTCAGGTTGATGAGAAGCGTGGTGATCCAGGTGGCACTGGCCAGCATGAACGCCGCCGTACGCGCCGGCCCGTCACCCAGCAACGACCAGGCCAGCAATGCGATGCACGCCAGTAACAACTCCGCCAGGACCCCGCCGGCACCGATCAGCAAGCGGGCCCGGCGGTCATTGATCCGCCAGGCATCGCTGACGTCGGTATAGAACATCGGCAGCAGCACCATGAATGCCACGCCCATGCTTTGCACGCGACACCCGGCTCGCTTGGCCATGAAGGCATGGCCGAACTCATGGCACAGTTTGGCGAACAACAATGCTACGCCGAATGCCAGCGCACCACCGAGGCTGAACAGATGCGGGAAGGTCGCCACGAACCGCTGCCAGTCCCGCGAAACCAGGAAAATGCCCAGCCCCAGGGTCAGGGGCAGGCCATAACGCAGCAAGCCAGGACCGAATCGCGCGAGCCACGGCCAGGCCCGATTGAGAAAGGCATCCGGGCGCCACAGTGGGATGCGGAAAAACAGGTACTGATGCAGCAGGATCTGCCAGAGGCTCTGGCGCTGGGCGACCTGCTTGAACAGGTAGCTGTCGCGCTGTTGCGGATCCATCGCACTGATCAGGTCGTGCCCGCGCAGAAAACCCAGCAGTTGCTCCAGCGACTCCTGGGTAAGCGGCAGGCCCGGCTCCCGATTCGCCGCGTGCAGCACCTGCTCCGGATCGCCCAGGGACCAATGCCGCAGCATGCGCATCGCTGCCGCGCCGAGCTTGAAATAACGACCGCGCACCGGATCGGCCAAGGTCCATTGAGGGGACCCGTCCGGGTCCGGAGCCGCCGGGGACAACTGCAGGTCCGGTCGCAGGCTCGGCAGGCTCATGCTACAAGCCTACGCTCTGGCGCAGGCCGGCCAGGGGCCGCCGCAACAGGTACAGCGCCAGGGGCGCGCGGTCACCGAAGATCTTCGCCGTGCCCCGCAAGCCGATACGCGGCGCCGCCGCATCGAAACGCGCATCCAGGCGATACGCCAGTTGTCCGGCGGCAGTGGGCTGCGCTTCGTAGGCCGAGCGTTCCAGCCAGGCCAGGTGCCGCTGCAACGGATCGCTGTCGAGAAACAGCGCTACCTGCGCACCGGGGGTCAATGCAATCGCATCGCCCACCGCCAATTCGATACGCAACTCGGCCTGGTTCGGGTCGGCAATCTCCATCAACCGCTCACCGGTCTGCACGGGCTTGCCAAGCCAGCGCTCGGCATCGGGAAAGACCGCGATTCCATCTCGCTCGGCACGCACTTCGCTGCGCTTGAGCAGCTCGATGGCGTAGTTGCGCTCGGCGCGTTTCTGTTCGACGCGGGCGGCCAGCAGATCGATCTTGGAGCTCGATTCGGCATCGGCGAATGAGCGTTGGGAATTGGCCTTGAGCTCTGCCTCGGCCACACCCAGGGCACGCTCGGCCACATCGGCCTGGGCCTTGAGGCTGGTGCTTTCGAAGCGCAGCAGCAACTCGCCGTTCTTGACGGTCTGGTTGGGCTTGACCAAGAACTCGGCGATCACGCCATCCAGCGGCGCCGCCACGACCTGTCCACCCAGAGGCACCACCTCGGCCGGCGCCAATACCGACTGGCGCACCGGAATCAGCAACCCCAGCAACAGCACCACCGCCAATGCGACCTGGCGCTTGCGCGTCCAGCGCAGGCGCCAGGGTTTGCGCGGTTGCAACGCGAGCCAGGCATGGCTGTAGGTATCGCCCAGCTGGGACAGCAGCACCTGTTCGGGGGGAGTCCATGGCAGGTCACGGGCCAGCCACAATCCGCCGAAGACCTGGCCCTGCTGATCGATCAATGGCAACCAGAACACCTGTCCGGCCGACAGGCTTGCCCAGTCCGCCCGGACGGCTTCGCTCACCCCATCGGCGGCGATCACCCGGGCCTGGTCGAGCAGGCCCTGCTTGAACAACTGCGCTACTGCCTGCTCGACAAACGCCACGAACGGCGCATTAGGCTCCACGGCGCTGACGCCGGTCACCGCCTGCACCTTGCCAGCGATCAATAACGCAGCGTGGCGAAACCCGAACAATGCCTGCCCATCATTGACCAGGCTGTAGCTCAATTGCGCCGGAGTACGCGCGGCTCGCGTCTGGCGTTCCAGGTCGAGGAAGCGGGCGAAGACCTGCTCGGTGCTGCCCGTCAGCGTCGCGTTCACTTGGGCTCCGCGAAACGTGCCGTACCGCTCATGCCGGACAACAGACCATTGGCGTCGGGCAGGCTGGCCACCAACAATAGGGTCTGGCTGCCCTCGTCAATACGTGCGCCCAGCCGTTTGACCGTCGCTTGCAGCGGCTTGCCGGTTTCATCGGGAATGAACGTAAAGGATTGACCCGGCTTGAGCCTGCCCATCCAGCGGGACGGCACCAGCAGATGGATTTCCAGGGTGCGGTTATCCACCACATCCAGCAACGGCGCACCGGCCGCCACGCTTTCATAACGCTGGACCTTGCGCGATACGACCTGCCCGTCGAACGGCGCAACGACACTGCAGCGCTTGACCTGGACTTGGTAAACCTGGGATTGCGCCTGCGCCTCGCTGACCCGGGCCTCGGCCCGCGACACTTCAAAACGCCCAACCGATTTCAACGACGCCAACTGGCGGTTATGGGCCAACTCTTCACTGGCCCCCCGGGCCGCCGCCTGGGCCGCATTGAGCTGGGCCTGATAGGCCGAACAATCGAAACGCGCCAGCGTATCGCCCTTCTTGAACGACTCGCCCTCACTGAACGGCAACTCCACGATACGCCCGGCCAACTCGCTGGCCAGCACCGCCTGGTCCCGCGCCCGAAGCACCCCCCGCGCCTCGCTGCCACCCGGTGCACTCGCGGTGACATTGTTCTCCAGCAGCGGATCGTCCGCTGCAGGCGTCTGCGCCTGGACGCCACACGCTACGAAGGCCAATCCCATTACCCAACTACCCAAACGCAACATAACCGCTACTCCCTGACGGATGGGCGGAGTCTACGACAGCAGTGGGAAGCGTCAAGGGAGTCGGGAAAAGCGAGTGGAAAACTCTTGTTTCAAAAAGCCATGAGTGGGCTCAAACACCGCTTGGTTTTTTCTGACAGAGGCTGGGATCAAATCCCACAAATATCTCGGTAGATCCGCTCGTCTTGATCAACCAGGGACGATGGACAATCCAAGCCCCTCAGCAACCACCAACGCTATGGAAGGCCATTGAAATACGTTCTCACACATTGGCTCCAGAACAGCTTGACCATCAGTTGTGAAGACGCACAAAACTCGTCTTGCCGGTGCCAGAGCCAGATCGTCCACGGTTGACGCGGAATCTTTCCAGGATTAGGATCCTCTCACTGCTCAACCTCGTACGCAGAGATTAAGTTCTCTGGCCGTTGGGGTGAAAACACCGGCTTCGGCCGGTTTTTTCGTTTTTGGGGATTGAGTTTGTGCGCACCGCTTTTTTCGTTGACGGGTATAACGTTTTTTATGGACTGCTTGCCGGCACACCCTATAAGTAGCTAAACCTGACGCAGTTATTGACGCACATCGCCCGGGTCGAGAATCCCAAGAGTTCGCTCGTCTCCGTCGATTACTTCACGTCCTCCGTCAAGCCGGAGCTGGCAACGCGAGGAGTCGCATCCAAGGAAGCCCAAGACGCCTACGTCCGCGCATTGAAGGCCAACAAAGTCAACGTTCACTATGGACGTCATCAGCTCGAACGCGCAAACGCGCCCCGTTTTGTAAGCAGAACGATCGGCGCTTCACGTCAGGATACGGTTCCTATCTGGAAGCTCGAAGAAAAGGAAACCGACGTCCACATTGCAATCAGCATGTATCGAACTGCTTCTAGACAAGAAGCAAAATCGCGGGAAGAGCGTATCGAGCAGCTCGTGCTAGTCTCCGGCGACACCGATATGGCTCCAGCATTGAGGGCGATTCGAGAGGATTTTCCTCATTTGAAAGTCGGCGTAGTACTCCCTTATCGAACCGACTCCAAACGACTGGCGCCAGGTTCTTTAAAAGAGTGCGCCCACTGGATGCGCCGCGTCGTCACCTGCGACGAGCTCCAATCCCATCAATTTCCCAATCGGGTTCCCACCCACAAGGCACCCGCCATCAAACCGGATTATTGGTAAGCACTTCCGCCGCCGGATACACCGATTCCCAACCACCGCCCAGCGCCTTGTACAACCCCACCATGGCCAGGGAAACGCCAGTGGAGCTTTCCACCAGTTGTTCCTGGGTGGCCAGCAACGCGCCTTGCACCGTGAGGACGGTGACAAAGTCCACCACGCCTTCCACGTATTGTTGTTGTGCGGTACGCAAGGCGATCCGGTTCTGGCGCACGGCTTCGGCGAGGCTGTCGCGGCGCAGCTGGCTCGCATTGTAGGCACTCAGCTGATCGTCGATTTCATGCCAGGCCTTGAGCACGGTCTGCTGATAGGCGATCGCCGCTTCCTGTTGCTGGGCCTCGCGCAGATGCAGCACACCCCGCAGGCGCCCACCGTCGAACAGCGGCAGGCTGAATTGCGGACCGATGCCGAACGCCCGCGAGCCCCAGGAGCCGAAATCACCCAGTTGCAGGGCCTGGGAACCGACGTTGCCCGACAAGGTGATGCGCGGATAAAAATCCCCCTTTGCTACGCCGATAGTGGCCGTGGCGGCGTGCAGCCGGGCCTCGGCCTCACGAATGTCCGGTCGACGCTCGGCCAGCTGTGACGGCAGGCCGATGGCGACCTGGCGCGGGGCCTGGGGCACGGGTGCGTCGTCCGACAGTTCGGCTTGCAACGCCTGCGGTGGCTGGCCCAGCAACAAGCTTAGAGCGTTGATCAGCTGCGACTGGCGTTGTTGCAATGCGGGCAATCGGGCTTCGATGGTCGCAACCTGAGCTGCCGCTTCGGCCACGTCCAGGTCCGTGGCAACACCATCGGCCAGCCGCAGTTGCGTAAGCCTCAGACTGTGGCGCGCCACCTCCAGGTTCTGCTCGGTGACGGCACGGGTGCTTTGTACACCGCGCAGTTGCAGATAATCCTGGGCAGTCTCGGCGAGCACCGCCACCAGCACACCACGACGGTCATTGCGGGCGACTTCCAGATGGGCGTCCGCCGCTTCGGCTTCACGGCGCACACGGCCCCACATGTCCAGTTCCCACGACGCAGAGACACCTGCCTCCCACAGGTTAAAAGCCGCGTCACCATTGTTCCCCGACGGGTCATTCAGCCCCTCGCCGCTGTTGCGCTTACGGCCATAACCGCCAGTGGCGGCGCTGTTCGGATACTGCGCCGAGGTGATCACCTGCCGAGCGGCACGGCTCTGTTGCAATCGACTGTCGGCGAGCTTCAAGTCAAGATTACCGGCCAAGGCGCGACGGGTCAGCGCGGTCAAGGTCGGGTCATTGAAAACCTCCCACCAGTGTTCGTTCATGTCGGTGGGAATCACCTGGCTGACGGCCGCGTTGGCGGGCTTGGACCATTGGGTCACCTGCAGCGGCTCGGGCCGGTGGAAATCCGGACCGACGGTGCAGGCTGACAGGCTGATCATGAGCAAGGCACTGGCAGGTGTGAGACGCCACTGGCACCATCGCGAGCAGGCTCGCTCCCACAGGGAATTCTGACTTGGCTCCGAACTTCCTGCATGGCGCAGATCCAGTGTGGGAGCGAGCCTGCTCGCGATGAGGCCCGACCAGCCAACCCATCTTTTCATCGCTGCGTCACCTCACGCCCATCACTCCCCATGCTGGCGGTATCGATCCGCGCCTCCACCGACATCCCCACTCGCAGCCGCTCGGCCAGGGGCTGGCCGGGATCCAGGACAATCTTCACCGGTATGCGCTGCACGACCTTGGTGAAATTACCGGTGGCATTGTCCGGCTTGACCGAAGCGAAGGTCACGCCAGTCGCCGGGGCGATGCTCTGCACGCGACCATGCAGCGTTTCACCGCCGAACGTGTCGACGCGTACATCTACCCGCTGGCCCGGTTGCACATCGGTGAGTTGGGTTTCCTGGAAATTGCCGACCACATAGGCCTGGGCCAGCGGCACCACCGCCAGCAGCTTGCTGCCCGGCGTCACGTAGGCGCCGACCCGCACAGCCCGCTCGCCGACCATGCCATCCTGGGGCGCGACGATGCGGGTGTACGACAGCTCGTAACTGGCGATTTCCAGCGCGGCCTGAGCCTTCTTCAATCCGCCTTCGGCAGCGTCACGCTGGGCCGTCAGGATCTCCACTTGCTTACGTTCGGCGGCCAGCACCGCCGTAGCATTGGCCAGCCGCGCAGTGGCCTGGTCGATCCGGGTCTGGGCCTGCTGGGCATTCTGCACCGTCCCGGCACCCACGCCGGCCAGGTGCTGGTAACGATTGCGCTCATGCTCGGCAAAGGCCATCTCCGCCTTGGCGGCGACCACCGTGGCCTGGGCCTGGGCGATCACCGAAGCCTGACGCTCCAGGGTTGCCCGGGCGTTTTCCAGCTGGGCACGCGCCACCAGGGTCTGTGCGTCGGCGGCCTGGGCCGCGGCGCGCAGATCTCGGTCGTCGATCAGCGCGAGCAATTGCCCAGCCTTCACCTGCTGGTGATCTTCCACCAGCACCTCCTTGATGAAACCCGCCACACGCGGTACCACCAGGGTGTAGTCAGCCGAAACGAACGCATCGTTGGTGCTCTGCTGCACACGTTTACCAGGGGCCAGCAGGTAAACCAACGCACCAAGCGCAATCGCCGCGGCAACGGCGAGCACAACTGGTTTTTTCACTTGAGTCTTCATGGGAGCTCCCGGATTCAACGTGGCGCGCCAGGCGGGTAGATCCGCGTCGGCAGCCAGAAAATGAGCAGGATCAGGACGAGCGCAACGCCTGCCATGCACAGGTAAAGATCGGAGAACGTCAGCACCACGGCCTGCTCGTGAAGGCGATGGGCGAGCGAGGCGGAGTCGGTGTCGACCAACGGTGAGTTACCGAGGCTGTCCACCAGCATCGTGGAGTGGAAATGCAGGCGCGATGTGGTCAGCGCATCCAGCACACCGGTAGCGATCACGGCGGCAAGGCCCTTGACCGTGTTGAACCAGGCCGAAGCGAACGGGCCGTCCATTGGCGAGATGCTGCCGGTGGAGAGCATCAGCAACGGCAGCACCGCCATTGGCTGGCCGAAGATCTGCAGCAGTTGCCAACCGTAGAAATCATCGCGAATCCACGCAGAGGTCAACTGCGAACTGCCGATGCAGGACAACGCCAGCATGCCCAGGCCGATCCCCAGCACCCAGCGACAATCGACCCAACGCAGATTGCACAACGCCGCCACCAGCGGCAGTGCAATCACCTGCGGCAATGCCATCAACAGCATCACTGGCGCCGTCTGCACCGGCCGATATCCCTGGACCTGGGCCAGGTAACTGGACGGAATGATGATCACCGCCAGCAGTACCACCAACACACCGGCCAGCGTCACCAGTGCAAACGTCAGGTTGCGTATGCCCAACATCTGCAAGTTGAAGAAAGGCACCGGCTGCGACCATTCGTTGATCATGAACAGCACCAGCAGCACCACGCCGCCACCCAGCAAGGTACAGATCAGGTTCGACTCGAACCAATCCAGCCGGTTGCCTTGCAGCACGCCGATCACCAGCATGCAGATCGCCGGGAAACCCAGCAGCAGGCCACGCCAGTTGAACTGTTTGAGGCGTTCCAGGCGCAGCGGGTCCTGAGGCAGGCCGTAGGCCACTGCAGCCATGGCGATCAGACAGGGCACGATGATTTGCCAGAAGGTCCATTGCCAACCGACGTATTCGGTCCACAAGCCTGCCAGGGGTGTACCCAGGCCTGGACCGAACGTGGCGGTCAGGGCATAACCGGCCAGGCCATAAAGTTTTACGCCGGGCGGCAAGAAACGCAGGGCGACGGTCATCAGCATCGGCGGCAACGCGCCGCCGGCCAGACCTTGCAAGGTCCGCATCAGCAGCAGGCTTTGGTAGTTCGGCGCCAACGGACACAGCACGCCCAGGAGGGCGAACAAGCCGATGGCCCACAGCGTGAAGCGGCGCAGCGAAAAGGTCACCGAGCACCAAGGCGCGAAGGCCATGGCGGCCACCGAGGTAGCGGTATAACACCCCACCAGCCAAGTGCCTTCGTCATACCCGATGGCCATCGCGCCACGGATATCCGCCAGGGCGACCTTGGTCACCATCTCGTTCAACCCCGAAACGAGCACCGCCAGCAACACACCCACCAAGCCGATGACGACTCGCGGACCGAACGCCGACGGCGCGGCGGTTGCCGCGGGGAGTGCCGTGGTCGTGAGGGAGGTCATGGATTGGAAAACTCCGGAAGAATACCGGAGCAGTTTAAAAAGCGGGAGGACTGACAAAAAGTGACTTATTGGCAGTTTATAAATGCGTTCTGCGCAGCAATGAATCCCCTTGTGGGAGCGGGCTTGCTCGCGAATGCGGTGTGTCAGACAACAACAATGGCGTCTGACACACCGCATTCGCGAGCAAGCCCGCTCCCACAGGATTCACTGGGCTGCGTTTGATTCAGGCTGCGCCGCCGTCCACGTCTCCTCGCAACAGGCCTTGAGGGTTTCCCGAAGCCAGCGGTGGGCGGGGTCGTTGTCGTAGCGCGGGTGCCAGGCCTGGGTCAGCATCAGCGTTGGCAGCGGGATCGGCAGGGTAAACGAACGCAGGCGCAACCCCAGGCGCTTGACGCTCAGCAAGGCTTCCTTGGGCACCGGCAGGATCAGGTCTGAATCGGGCAAGGTGAACATCGCCGCATGGAAACTCGGCGCAATGACCGCCACCCGCCGCTCCAGGCCAAGGGCATTGAGCGCAGTGTCTATGGGACCGCGGGCGATACCGCGCCGTGACATGCTGATATGGGAAAAACCGGCGAATCGCTCGGCGGTGATCTCGCCATCGAGCAGCGGATGGTCTTCGCGCACCAGGCCAACGAAATGCGTGGAAAACAGGTTCTGCACCTTCACCTCTGGCATCACCGGCCGGGTGTTGCTGATGCTCAGGTCGATACGCCCCTCGCGCAGGGCCTCATCGTCACCGTCGCCCTCCGGAACATAACGCAACTCGCAATGGGGGGCCTGGCGCTCCAGGGTGTCGAACAGCTTGCCGCCATACACACCGACAAAAAAATCGTTGGCGCGAATGCTGAAGCGTCGCCGCAAGGTGCTCAGGTCCACGGCATCGGCCGAGCGAAACACCAGCGCCGCCTGTTCCACTACGTCGCGCACCTGCTCGCGCAAGGCCAGCGCCTTGGGCGTGGGCACCAGCCCGCGACCGGCGCGCACCAGGATCGGGTCGCCGATGGCGTCGCGGATTCGCGTCAGGGTGCGGCTCATGGCGGCGGGGCTGAGGTTCATCCTCCGCGCGGCACCGACCACGCTGCCCTCATCGAGCAGCGCGTCGAGGGCGACCAGCAGGTTCATGTCCGGGAGTTGCATAGTGAGCACTCGTATTCAATCAGGATTGATCCAGGCGCAATCCTATCAGATCAAATTTCGAACACGCCTACTCCACCAGCGTCAGTTCACCATCGCGATACACCACTTCCCGTCCCAGCCAGCCCACGTTCACCTGAGGCAATACCGCCGAAGGCTTGCGCAATTCACGCAGCAAGGTCGAACCGTGGGACAGGCGTCCGCCCATACGCGCAATCACCGCCCGAGCCTGCTGATAGTGGGCATGACGACCGGGGTCGAGGGTGTCCTCCAAAAGAATGTCGTCACCGAGGATGCCTTGGGCCTGGCCCGGATAGATCAGGAATCCACTGGCCTGCTCGGTGCCTTCGCGACCATCCTGCCAGAAGCTGCCCTCACGCGTACGGATGTCCGGGTGCGGAGCGAACCAGTGGGCCCGATCATCCGTCGGCATGGCGTGATGCAAGCGAAAGAACATTCGCATCAGGTTGTCGCGATACCACTCGCGCACTTGCAAATAGTAACCGCGCAGACCCGGCAGGCCGGCTGAATGGGCGAGGCGAACCGCCAGGGGCCAACGCGGAAAAGCCTGCAAGGGCAGTTCGGTCCGCGCCGGGCGCGGCGTCGCCGGGTCGGTTTCCCAGGGCAGGCGATGAGGAGCGGCTTGCAGATTGTCATACGCGGTCGGAGGCCGCCCCAATGCGTCACCGCCACTGCTCGCCAGCGCGGTGGCGATGCACAGGTTGCCCTGCACTACGAACACGTAGAACCGGGTGAACCAGTCGGCCAATTGTTGTCCGTCAGCGCCCTGCCCGATCAACTCAGTCAGCTCCCGATCGAAACGTCGCAAGCCTTTTTCGAGCGTCGACAGATGCCCGCGCGCTACGCGCTGCATGCGCAGGAACAACGGCAGCGAACGAATCAGGCGCAGCGGTCGCCAAGGCAAATTCGGCGTGGCACCGCCAACCTCACCCGAGTAGTTGATGGAGCTGATGCCCCAATCTGCCAGTCGTGCAAGAAACAAGTCATTGTTGATGTACGAAGCCCCGCCAAACACCGCCGTGAAAGGTTCGTTGTCCTGCAACACCCGGCAGTCCCAACGGGCCATGACCGCCGGAATGCTCGCCGCTGCCCGCCGCTGGGCGTATTCCACCATTACGCTGGGTTGCGGCGGCAGGATCTCGGCGATGTTGGCGGCGGTCAGGTGTCGACGCCAGCCGTAATCGCTGATCGGCCGGTACTGCAACAACCAGAGCCGGGCACCGTCCCAGGCCCATTCGACGTCACCGGGCACGTAGTGGAAAACCCGCAACACACCCTGCAGGAAACGCCACAGTACGTCGGCAGTCAGGCCATGGGATGGCCTGAACGTGCCGCTGCTCCAGGAATCGCCGAGGCGGGAAATGATCGCGCGTTCCGGGGTCACCTGACCATCGGCCAAGGACTCGAGATGACCTTCGACCCACTCCAGCTCGACTGACACGTGACGCACAAAAGCGATCCCGGACAGCACCGGTGTGATGAACCGCTGCACCACCACTTCCTCGACACCCGCCGCCGTCAACTCGGCGATACGCGCCGGCACGTTGCCGGTCGGTTCTCGCAGGAAGGTGCTGCTCAAGCCGGCATTCGCCGCGTCGGCCTGATCCTCACCATAACTGGAAGAGCGCACCGCCCAGCTCGCGTCCGGTTGATTGTCGAGAAATGCCGGCAGGCGCGGATCGTCAGCCGCGTTGAGCGTCAGCGCGGGGGGCACCGCCTGTCCGGCCAATGCGGCCAGCTGCAAGCGACCACCCTTGGTATGGGCGACGAACCCAAGCTCACCCGACTCCAGCCACGCAGCGAACTCGGCCGGCGCGTCGATCCAGGGGTAGTGACCCCAGCCGGGTTTGAGGCTGATGGTCAGGTCGGCCCGGGCGAGAATGGCGGACCAGGCGGCCGCCTGCTCGATGCCCAGCAGGTTGTCCTGATCACCCCAGACCAACTCGACCGGATCAGTGATCCATTCCAGCAACGGCAACGCGGTGTCCGCACGCAGCAGATCCCAGAGCGGCACAAAGGCGCGGCAGCGGGCATAGCCGGCGCCCATGCGCTGGTATTGCTCAGGCGTCCAGGTCTGGTTGGAAAACTTGCGGGCAAACAGCGTCGGCGAGTTCGCCAACAACCAATGAATGCTCTTGCGAACCGGCAGCGGCGACATCAATGCCGGAAGCCGTCGCTGCCACAGGAAGGCGCCCACCGGCGCCAGCAACACACTGCGGCAAAAGTGCCCCGGTCGACGTTGCAAGGCATGCAGCACCAGCAACGCGCTCACCCCGACTGCGACGATCGCACTGCCCTTGACCGTCATCGCCAGCAGCGCCTGAGCGTAGGCGGCCAGGTCTTCGCAGGGTGCGTCCGGATGATTGCCGAAGCCGGGCAGCTCCAGCGGCACCACTTCGTGATCTTCGAAGTGCGGCAACACGTCGTCCCACCAATCGGCGGCGCTGCCATTGCCAGCCAACAGGTACATCAGCGGCTTGCTCATGGACGCTCCTCAAGCCAGGTCGCGCAGGGCTGCATCGAGTGCCGGGTAACGGAATACATAGCCGGCCTCGATCAGACGGTTCGGCACCACCCGCTGGCCATCGAAAAACAACTGGGCCATCTCGCCCGCCAGGGCGCGTACCGGCGCGGCAGGAATGTGGAACCACACCGGGCGCTTGAGGACCTTGCCGACGCGCTCGGCGAACACGGCCTGGCTGACGGTCTCCGGCGCCACGAGATTGTAGGTTCCACTGAGATTGTCGTCGTCGAAGGCCCGTGCGATGACGGCAATCACATCGTCGCGGTGCACCCAGCTCATGATCTGCCGGCCATCGCCCATCCGCCCGCCAAACCCCAGGCGAAACGGAATCAGCAACGGCAACAGCGCACCGCCCGGACCGAATACCACGCCCAGGCGCATCACCACCTGACGCACGCCCAGCTCAGTGGCGGGCAGCGCCGAGGCTTCCCAGCGGGCACAGAGTTCGGCCATGAAGCCGTCGCCCTTGGCGGCATGCTCATCCAGGCTCTCACTGGCATCGCGCACTCCATAGAAACCGATGGCCGAGGCCTGGACCCACAACGCCGGCTTGTTCCGAGCATTCTTCAACCAGGTCATCAGCGCTTCGGTGGTGTTGACCCGGCTGGCCAGCAGTTGTGCCTGGCGCTTTGGACTCCAGCGCGGGCCGGCTACCGGCGCGCCAGCCAGGTTGATCACGACATCGAAGGCTTCATTGTGGCCCAGCTTGCTCAGCGAACGCAGGCAACGGGCGCGACCGTCGAACAGGTAGGCCGCTCTCAATGGATCGCGGGCCAACACGCTGACGGTATGCCCGGCGTCCAGCATCTGGTTGACCAAGGCTTCACCGATGAACCCGGTCCCACCTGTCACCAGCACGCGTTTATAGGCACCGCCGGCAAACGGATTGGCCGGCATGCCTTTGCGTTGCATGCGCAGCGCCGCCAACCCGTCGCGAATGCCCGATGCGCTGACGCCGATGGCGAACAGCGTCAGCAGCCAACCGCGCCAGCCCAGGTCGATCGAACCCAGGCCGGTCGGCAAACTCGCCCACTGCGCCAGTTGCACCCCGTACAACGCGAAGAAGGCCCCGCCGTTGACCGCCAGCACCGTGTGCATGATCCGCTCGATAGCCGGCAGTTTGCGGCTGCGATCCTCCACCACGAAATCCCACAGCGTCAGGCCGATCTCCAGCGCGAACAGCAACGCAATCACAATGGCCCATGTGCCCTGGAACGCCAGATGCGCGATGCCCAGGAACAGAATCCCGTAGAAGCACGAACGCAACGCGTGAATCGACAGCTCCAGGCGGGCACTGTGGCGATAAGGCAGCGCGACAGTGAGTTCATGGTGATACAGGGTGTCCAGCGCACCCAGGATGGCTTGGGCAATCAACAGGGTAATGGCCCAGTCGAGAGGAGAAATCTCAGGCATGGTTCGATGGACTCAAGGCGTTATCGGGAAAATGGCGACGATCATGGCAATAGAGCCAGAACAGCGGCGGCAGTAACGTCAACAGGGCGAAGGCGTCGAACGCCAGATGGGACCAGACCCGCATCTGGGCCGAGATCAGCATGTCCTGGGGCGCCCAGAGCACGATGCCGGCGATCAACCAGCCCCACGGCATGGCACGCCTCAGCCGATGGCCGATATGCACGAGGGCCAGCATGTACAGCGAATAACTTTGTAACGTGGCCCCGAACAAGGCCAGCCACCAGACCTGTTGCGCACGGGCGGCTGCGGGTGCCCCATCGACGCCCCAGAAAACCTGTTCGAGGGTTTGCAGATAACCATCGAGCAATCCCGCATCGAGCAATCCCGACTGGCCTGCCCAGCTCAACGTGATACCAACGAGCAGATGCACCAGGGCGGCGGCATAGAGCCAAACGACCAAGGCTTTGCGCAGCGGGTTGGGAGGGATTGGCATTCCGTGTCCTGGAGACGTGCTTGAGGGCTGCAAGTCTAATGGAAAAGGAAGCGGTTTTACCGGGCTAATTGCGGCCAGCAGCGTCCTAGGAGATTTCCTTCAAGTTGTAGCGGTTTTGGTGAACTTGTCCGGCTTCGGGCCCACCGCTAGTCTGGGTTTGTCACTGAAAAAACGGTGACACGGACGTGCAAGTCCGGGTAAAAGACGACGCACACTGCTATCAGGATCGATCAATTCTTGATCATCTCTTTTTATGGCGGTTGTGCGTGGGAGGTTTTTCCGCAAGGAGAAATCTGCCGGGGTTCCGTCTGCCCGGTCTTGCACACCTACGTACAACTGCCACCTCCTTCGCGTGCAAGCGAACGGTGTCAGTTCCACCACTACAGATGGAGCGACACAATATGTTCAAGGTTACCCCGAATCCGCCAGAAAGCCCTGGCAACGTCTCCGACAAATCCGCAAAAGCCAAGAAGCTCGACGAAGCCGCCGAACGCGCCCTCGATTACTACCTCAACCCCAAGCCCACCGATGAAAAAACCGCGGACACATCCCATCTCTTCAGGGTCGCCCCGGACATCGACATCGAAACCCTGCTGGCCAATGCCTCCGAAGACTTGCGCTCCATCAGCGCCATCGCCGCCGACCTGGCCGATGATGTCGACGGCACGCGCCGCAGCGTAATCCTGGCGATCAGTCGAATCGCCGATGGCGGGCATTTGCTGGTGGAGCGGGCGATGGATCGTCTTGAGGTTCAGGCGTCGGGCTGATGTTCTTGCAGTAAATTGGCTACCGCTATCGCGAGCAGGCTCGCTCCCACAGGGTTCGGTGTTAAATGCACTATTCGCAGCGACACCCATCCACTGCGGGAGCGAGCCTGCTCGCGATGGCGTCCGCCCTGACACCGCACCATTACCGCTGCATCCCCCACCGCTTCACCGTCACCCGCTCCAAACTGTCGAACACCAGGTTCTCCACCAACAACCCGATCAGGATCACCACCGCCAACCCCGCGAACACCTTGTCGGTGTACAGCTCGTTGCGGTTCTGGAAGATGTACCAGCCCAGCCCCCCCTTGCCGCTGGTAGCACCGAACACCAGTTCGGCCGCGATCAACGTGCGCCAGGCAAAGGCCCAGCCGATCTTCAAACCGGCGAGAATCGACGGCAGCGCCGCCGGGATCAGGATGAACGACACGAAGCGCAGGCCCTTGAGCCCATAGTTGCGCCCGGCCATGCGCAGCGTGTCGGAGACGCCGAGAAAGCCCGCATACATATTCAACGCCAGCGCCCACAGCACCGAATGCACCAGCACAAAAATCAGGCTGTTCTGCCCCAGGCCGAACCACAGCAAGGCCAATGGCAACAGGGCGATGGCGGGCAGCGGGTTGAACATCGAGGTCAGGGTGCTGAGCAGATCGCGGCCCAACTGCGTCGACACCGCAAGCGTGGTCAGGCCGAACGCCAGGACAATCCCCAGCAGATACCCCTTGAGCAGCACCACCAGGGAAAGCCAGACCTTGCCCAGTAATTCACCGCTGAGCAAACCGTCGTACAACGCGGTGGTCGTTTGCAGGAACCCCGGCAGCAGCAGGTCGTTGTTCTGATAACGCGCCACCGCTTCCCACAAGAGCGCCAGCAGTAACAGGATCAGGCTTTTGCGCAGCCAGCCTTGTTGCCAGAGGCGCTGCCTCAGGGGCAGTGCCCGCTCCAGCGACACGTGGGCCAGGGGTTGCAGGTCGACTTCGTATTCTTCGCGCACGGGCGATAACTGGCTCATGAAAAACTCCCCCTCAGTACGCGATACGAATGTCGGTGAAATCCAGCTCAGGCTCGGTTTGCGCCGTCAGGTCGTCATTGAACAGCAGCCCATGGATGCGCCGTGCCGTGTGCTGGAACGCCTCGCCTCCGAGGCTGTGCAAACCGTATTGATGGCTGTGGACTTCCGCCCGTACACGCCCCGGATGCGGCGACAGCAAGAGGATGCGATTGCCCACCACCAACGCCTCTTCGATGGAATGGGTGACGAACAACAGCGTGAAGCGCACCTCTTCCCACAGCAGCAGCAATTCTTCCTGCATCTTGCGCCGGGTCAGGGCATCGAGGGCGGCGAAGGGTTCGTCCATCAGCAGGATTTTCGGTTGCATCGCCAATGCCCGGGCAATGGCGACACGGGCCTTCATACCGCCGGACAAGGTGTGAGGGTAGGCATCGGCAAACGCTGCCAGACCGACCTTGTCCAGATAGTGCAGCGCACGCTCCTCGGCTTCCTGGCGCTTGAGGGTGCGCGAAGCCAGCAGCGCGAACGTCACGTTTTGCTTGACGGTTTTCCAGGGCGGTAGCTGGTCGAACTCCTGGAACACCACGACCCGGTCTGGCCCCGGTGCGCGAACGGTTTGCCCTTGCAGGCGAATCTCACCCTCGCAGGGGGTGATGAAACCGCCAACGGCCTTGAGCAAGGTGGACTTGCCGCAACCGGATGGGCCGAGCAACACGAAACGGTCCGCCGGATCGACCTCGAAACTCACCCGGTGAGTGGCCCGCACCACACGCTGTGGGGTGCGGTATTCCAGGCTGACGTTATCCACCGACAACAGCGCCGTATCGACGCTGGCGAACCTGCTGGCCGCGTGGCCTTGCACTGTCGCGTTCATGGCGCTCAGCTCCCCTGCAACGGCTTGGCGTCCTGGAAGAAATAGTCTTCCCAGGTTGCCGGCTTGTTCTTGATCGCGCCGACGCGGTACAGGAATTCGGCCAGCGGGTAGGTGTTTTTCGGCGTGACGGTGAATTCGATCTGCGGATTGTCGACGATCTTCAGCAAAGTGGCCCGGTCGATCTTGGCCTTAGTCACTCGCAGATAGGTATCCACCGCCGCGCCCTTGTCCTTCTGGGCAAACTCGGCCGCTTCGGTCAGCGCCTCGACGAACGCCTTGTAGGTTTTCGGGTTTTCGTTGCGGAATTTTTCGGTGGCGAACAGCACCGTGGGCGAATTCGGCCCCAGCACATCATAGGAATTGAGTACCACATGAACGCTCGGGTTTTGCAGAGCCTGGTCCTGGAACGGTGGATTGGAGAAATGCCCGGTCAGCTCCGTGCCACCGGCAATCAAGGCAGCCGTGGCGTCAGGGTGAGGGACGGCGAGGGTGTACTTGTCCAGGCGGTTGAATTCCTTGTCGCCCCATTGCTTCGCAGCGGCGTATTGCAGGAAACGCGACTGCACCGAAACGCCTACCGCCGGTACCGCGATACGGTCCTGCTCGGTGAAATCGGCAATGGTCTTGACCTTGGGGTTGTTGCTCAACAGGTAGTAGGGAAAGTTACCCAGGGAAGCCACTCCCTTGACGTTCTGCTTGCCACGGGTGCGATCCCAGATCGTCAGCAGTGGCCCGACACCGGCCCCGGCAATGTCGATGGACCCCGAGAGCAGCGCGTCGTTGACCGCCGCACCGCCGGACAACTGGGTCCAGTCGACCTTGATGTCGATCCCTTCCTGTTTGCCATGTTTCTCGATCAACTGCTGGTCGCGCACGACATTGAGCAGCAGGTAAACGATCCCGAATTGCTCGGCAATACGAATCTCGCCTTCGGCGTGGGCGCCGGCGGGGGCAACGAGGCTGCCGGCCAGCAGGCTGAATCCCAGGCCGATGGCGGCGGCCAAAGGTGCAAAGGCAATGCGTTTGGACATGATGATTCTCCGGGCTCTTTGCGCGAGGCGCAGCCGATCAGAAAGGGGCGTCGCCCTGGATGGTGGTGCGGTACAGCTTGCGGCGCAGATGACTCGGGCAACCGGCGGCCAGGTGGATCAGCGAGCGGTTGTCCCAGAACACCAGGTCGTGGGGCTGCCATTGATGGCGATAGATGTTCTGGGGAAGCGCGCTGTGGGCATATAACTCGGCCAACAGCGCCTGGCTCTCGTCCTCCGGCAGACCGAGAATGCGGGTGGTGAAGCCTTCACTGACGAACAACGCCTTGCGCCCGGTTTCCGGATGGGTGCGCACGATCGGGTGCACGACTTCAGCGACCTGGGCCAACTGTTCCGGGGTCAGCGTCGGTCGCCAGTTGCCTTCAAATTTGCTTTCGCTGTAGCGCGCCGTATAGGAATGCGCCGCCAATCGACCTTCGACCGCTTTGCGCAGCGCCTCGGGCAGGCCATCCCAGGCCTTGTGCATGTCGGCGAACAGCGTGTCACCGCCTTCGCTCGGCAGTTCCTGGGCGTGCAGCATCGAACCCAGGCTGGGCAGTGGCTTGTAGGAGAGATCGGAATGCCAGAACTTGCCGGCATCGCCCAGGCCGATGGACTGGCCGTTCTCGATGATGTTGGAAACGATGAGGATTTCCGGATGCCCGGCCAGCAGGAATTGCTTGAGCACATGAATCTGCAACACGCCAAAGCGGCGGCTGAAGGCGATATGTTGTTCGGGGGTGATGCGCTGGTTGCGGAACACCAGTACGTGGTGGTCCAGATGAGCGCGATGGATACGGGAAAAATCCTGATCGTTGACTGGCCGGGACAGGTCCAGGCCGACGATCTCGGCACCGACGGCGCCGTTGAACGGGCGGATTTCGAAGGATTGCGGCGCGACGGCGCTTGGATCTGGAGAATAAGAGACGGCTGGCATACATCACTCCCACGCACGCTTCACGGGCGCGCATCGATCAAAACTGACGGCGATGCCGTTAGGGTTCAGGTCGTGCGGCGCGCCGATTGGTCGGCAGGTACGCAGGGGGATGACTTTATCGATATAAGAACATTAAATTAAATACCGATAAGGAATATATATATGATTTTCAGCCTGAAAATGAAGAACCTGATGTGGGAGCGAGCCTGCTCGCGATAGCGCCAGATCAGACACCTATCTGTCGCTGACTCACCGCCATCGCGGGCAAGCCTTGCTCCCACAGGGGGTACCGCTCCCACGGGGGGATCACCGCTCCCACAGGATGAGGCGCAGCCTTATCGCTCGTGCAGTGCCTCGGCCCGTGCCTTGATGATCGGTTTGAGCAGGTAGCTGAGCACGGTTTTCTTGCCGGTGATGATGTCCACCGAGGCCACCATGCCAGGGATGATCAGCAGCGGTTTTTCATCAGTGCCCAAGTGGCTACGCTCCGTGCGCAGCTTGATGATGTAGTAAGTGGTTTTCTTGTCTTCGTCGGTGATGGTGTCGGCGCCGATCTGTTCCAGCTTGGCCCTCAGTCCACCGTAGATGGTGTAGTCATAGGCGGTGAATTTCACCGTGGCGTCCTGGCCGGGGTGCAGGAAGGCGATGTCCTGGGGACGAATTTTCGCTTCTACCAGAATCGTATCGTCCAACGGCACGATTTCCACCAGGTCGCTGCCGGGCTGGATCACCCCGCCGATGGTGTTCACCAGCATCTTGTTGACGATACCCCGCACCGGCGAGGTGACCAGGGTGCGACTCACCCGATCTTCGAGGGCCTTGCCAGTGGCCTGGGCCTTATTCAGATCGGTGCGTGCCTCGTTGAGCTGTGTCAGGGCTTCGCTGCGGAATTTGCCGCGGGTTTCGTCGATCTTGCGTTGCACCTCCTTGATCGCCGATTCGGCACGGGGGATCGCCAGCGTCGTGGCGTCCAGTTGTCCACGGGTTTCGACTTCAGCGCGCTTGAGTCGCAGCACTTCCACCGGCGAAACCGCGCCCTGGGCCACCAGCGGTTCGGACATGTTGATTTCCTGGCGTTGCAACGCCAGGCCGGAACGGTATTGCGCCTGCTTGGAAACGAATTCGCGCAATTCCTGCTGGCGCTGGACCAACTGTTCCTGCAACCCGCCGATTTCATCGTGCAGTTGTTGGCGACGACTGATGTACAGCGACTCTTCGCTGGCCGCCTGGCCCGGTACGGCCTTGAGCACATCGGCCGGGAAATTCAGTGGCCGGTCCTCGACCTCGGCGCTCAGGCGCTCGACCCGCAACAGCATGGAAAGGCGGTCGGCCTCGGTTTCCCCGACGTTGGAGACAAACCGCGTGTCGTCCAGGCGAATCAACGGCGCACCGGCCTCGACGATCTGCCCTTCCTTGACGAACAGCTCGGCGACGATACCGCCTTCCAGGTTTTGGATTTTCTGGATCTTGGACGAGGGAATCGCCTTGCCGTCGCCCTTGGTCACTTCGTCGACCACGGCGAAATTGGCCCACAGCACCAGGAACACGAAGAAGCCAATGATGCCCCAGATCGTCAGACGCACCACACGGGGAGCATCCTCGATCAAGGCTTTGTTGACCTCGGGCAGCGGCTGGCCGTGCAGCGAGTCGGAGCCTTTGAAGTAACGGCCTACGGCCCCCTTGAAACCCGACTTAAGCAACACTGATCTGCCCCTTCTTCAACGCTTCCATTACGGCAGCTTTCGGGCCGTCGGCCAGGATCTGCCCACGGTCGACCACCAGCAGACGGTCCACCAGCGACAGCAGGGATGCCCGGTGCGTCACCAGCAGCACCGTCTTGTTTTCCACCACGGCAGCCAGGCGTTGTTTCAAACGTTCCTCACCGGTGTTGTCCATGGCGCTGGTGGGTTCATCCAGCAACAGGATGGGCGGATTGAGCAGCAGCGCACGAGCCAGGGCGACGTTCTGACGCTGGCCGCCGGACAGGTTCTGCCCGCGCTCACCCACTTGCAGTTCATAGCCCTGCGGATGCAGCCGTGCGAACTCATGCACACCCGCCAACTCCGCCGCCTGGAGCACCAGCTCATCCTCGACGTAACGGGCACCGGAGGTCAGGTTGTCCCGCAGGGTACCGGCCAGCAGCTGGATGTCCTGGGGCACGTAGCCGACGTTGTAGCGCAATTCGCTGACATCGATCTGGCGGATGTCCACGCCGTCCACCAGCAAGGCGCCGTCGTCCGGCTGGTAAAGGCCCACGAGCAACTTGGCCAGGGAGCTCTTGCCCGAGCCGCTGCGGCCGATGATGCCGATCTTCTCGCCGGGCTTGATCACCAGGTTGATGTTCTTCAGCGCAGCGTTCTGCTGATTCGGGTAGGTGAAACTCAACTGGCGGCATTCGATGGCGCCCTGCAGGACGTTGCGACTCAACGGACGCTCGTCGAAATTGCGCTCCTGAGGCAGCTCCATCATCTGATCGACGGAAGTCATGGTCACCCGCGCCTGCTGGTAGCGGGTCAGCAGGCCCGACAGCGAAGCCAACGGGCTGAGGGCGCGGCCGCTGAGCATGTAGCAGGCCACCAGCCCACCCATGCTCAGGTTACCGGCGATGATCAGGTAGACGCCGAAGACGATCATGACCACGCCGGCCAACTGCTGGATCAGCAACGTGATGTTCATCGCCAGCCCGGACAGCATCTTCACCCGCAGTTCGAGGCGGCTGAGGGTGCCGATGGTCTGCTCCCACTGATACTGACGCTCGCTCTCGGCGTTGTTGACCTTTACCGCATCCAGGCCGGCCAGGGTCTCGATCAGGCTGGACTGGCGCTCGGCGCCCAGGGCCATGGTCCGCTCCATGGTTGCCACCAGGGGCTTCTGCAAGGCGTAGCCGATCAACAGGGCCAGCGGGAACGCCACGACCGGAATCCACACCAGGTGTCCGCCGATGATCGCAATGACCATCAGGATCAACAGCGTGAACGGCAGGTCGATCAGGCTGGTGAGGGTCAGCGACGCGAGGAAATCCCGCAGGCTCTGGAACTCATGGATGTTCTGGGCAAAGCTGCCGACCCGCGCCGGTCGGTATTTCATGGCCATGCCGACGATCCGCTCGAACAGCGTTGCCGAAATGATCAGGTCGGTTTTCTTGCCGGCCAGGTCCAGGCACAGGCTGCGCAACATTTTCAGGATCAGGTCGAACACGTAGGCGCCCGTGATGCCGATGGCCAACACCCACAGGGTCGCCTCGGCCTGGTTCGGTACCACGCGGTCATAGACGTTCATCACGAACAGCGGCGCGGCCATGGCGATGATGTTGATGAGCAGGCTGGCGGCGATGGCATCGGCGTACAGCCAGCGGGAACGCTTGAGGGTGTCACGGAACCAGGAGCGCGCCCGGGGGATGAGCGTGCCGTGGTTCACGTCAAATTTATGTTGCGGCTGGGCGAAGAAAACCTTGCCGCTGTAGTCATCCGCCAGCAGCTCACGGCTGACCGTCACTTCGCCACCGTCGCTTTCACTGAGCAGCAACCGCGCCCGATCATCCTCCGTCCAGCCCAGCAGCACGGCGCTACGGCCTTCTTTGAGAAGCAAAAGCGCAGGCATCGCAATGGCCGGAATCTGCTCGAGCCGGCGTTGCAGTACCCGCCCCTGCAAACCAGCCCGGGCCGCCGCGCGCGACAATAATTCGACGCTCAGCCGCTGCTTGGGCAGCGGCAGGCCGGTGGTGAGCATCGCCGCGCTGGCGGGCTTCTGATGCAGCATGCAGAGTGCCAGCAACCCGTCCAGCAACGGGTCGTCGTGCAGCGTGCGCGGGTCATGGACTAGTTCGACTCGACTGACTTCTGATTCCACGCTCTGCACTCTTTACTGATCAAACTGGATGGATGACTCAATTCATCCCAGGCAACTGGACCTTGGGTTTCACGTCAGTCTGCACAACGGATGCCAACGGCGCGACTACACCCTGGCTTTTGAGTAACTGGCCCATGGTTGCCTTGATTCGGTATTGGGTGAACAGCTGCACGTTCTTGATTTCCGCCAGGCGACGCGAAGCGCTGAACAGCTCATTTTCACTGTCGAGCAGATCGAGCAGGGTCCGCTCGCCAAGGCTGAACTGCTTCTGGTAAGCATTGCGCACGCTGGCGCTGCGGTCCACATACTGCTGGGCAATCGGTATCTGGGTGTTGGCGTTGTTCAAGGCGTTCCAGGCCAGGCCAAGTTCTTCATTCAGTTGGCGCAGGGCATTGTTGCGGATGTCCAGGGCCTGGTTGGACAGGTAGGACTTGGACTCCAGGTCTGCCTTGTTGCTGCCGCCGGCATACAGGTTGAAACGCATGCGCAGCATGGCTTGCCATTCATTGTTGTGACCGTTCTGGCCGTCCAGGTCGTTGTCGGCAGTGCGGCCCAGCTCGGCGTCGAAGCGAGGGTAAAAGCTCGACTTGGCGGCTTCATATTGCTGCTCTGCGGCGGCGATATCCGCCTCGGCCGAACGCAATACCGGGCTGTTCTCCAACATTTGCGCACGGGCTTCGTTCAGGTTGGCCGGCAACAGCGCCATGGAATCGGCGGGACGCTCCAGTTGGTCGGGCAGTTGGCCCACGGCGCTGAGGTAGTTGGTCTCCGCGTCGGCCAGGTTGGTTTGCTCGGTGATCAGGTTGTTGCGTGCCTGGGCCACGCGTGCTTCGGCCTGGTCATGGTCGGCGCGATTGCCTACGCCACGCTCGGTGCGCAGCTTGATCTGGTCGAAGATACGCTCGTGGCTCTTGAGGTTTTCCTCGGCCAGGCGCACGAACTCGCGACGGGTCAGCACATCCAGGTAGACCTGGGCCACGGTCAGCCCGGTGCGCTCGGAAGCATCCAGCAGCGAATACGCACGTGAGTTGACGTTGGCTTGTTGACGCCCCACTTCGCTGGACGTCGCAAAACCGTCAAAAACCATTTGCGACAGACGCAGGCTCGACTCACTGCGGTTCAGGGTTTCCCAGTGATTATTGCTGCCCGAGCGGGTGGAAACACTGTCTGTACCTTCACGGCCGTATCCGGCTGCAAGGTCCACTCTAGGCAGGTAGCCGCCCTTGGCTGCCTTCAATTGATAGTCGGCTGCCAGTCGGCTGTTCACGCCGGCCTGGATTTCAGGGTGGACATCGAGTGCCTGTTGCATGGCCTGCGGCAAGGTTTGTGCTTGTACGAAACTGGCGGCGAGGGCGAAAGGTAAAGCCTTGAGCAGATGCGAACGCATGGTTGGAAATTTCCCGAAAACTCTTGTCGTGGATCACAGCGAAACGTGGCGCTGCATCGGATGATGGCAACCGGAATGACCGTATGTCGGAAAGTTCGAAACAGGTACTGAATCTTGCACCGAAAGAACAGGCCGCCGCTTAAATATCAATGTGACATTACTGGCTTGATTGTTTAGGATGGGCCGCAGAAGGTCAATACTTTGGCATGAACAAATAAAACGAAAAAACAAGCCAAAATATTGACGATTTAATACGTCAAAATATTTCATCTACAGAATCGAAAACGTCCAGACCACTTCAGCCACAAGCTGCCGGGTCCATGGAAGTCTACAGAGCGTGGCACCCGGAGAGTCTTCAATGAGCAGTGTTGTTGCCGTCGTCAAAAGCATTGTTGGTCAGGTTTTCGCCGTATCCCCCGAGGGCATCCGGCGCGTACTCATTGAAGGTGATCGCCTGTACACCGGCGACCAGTTGGACACCGGGCCTGCCGGGGCCGTCACATTGGACCTGGCCGATGGCCGCACCCTGGACCTGGGTCGCGACACCCAGTGGAGCGCCAACGCGCCCGACTCATCTACCGATCTTGCGCAGGCCACTGCCCAGGCCGCGCCGTCCGTAGAAGAATTGCAGCAAGCCATTGCGGCGGGCGTCGACCCGACGACAGCCCTCGAAGCGACCGCAGCCGGCGCTGGCGAAGCGAGCGCAGGCGGGACCGCCGGGGGCGGCCATAGCGTGGTAGTGCTGGATGCCACGGCTGGAAGCGTCGACCCGACTATCGGTTTCCCGACGGAAGGTCTCGCGGCGGCTGCCGCTACCGATGACAACACCTTGGGTGGCGATACCACCGCCGACACGACCGCCAACGCCGTCGTCAATGCGACGATGACCCTGAGCGCCACGCCAACCCTGACCGAAGCCGGCGGCGTGCTGGTTTACACGGCGACCGTGACCCAGGCGCCGCTGACCGACCTGACTGTGACGCTGTCCAATGGCTCGGTGATCGTGATTCCCGCCGGACAAACCACCGGCACCGTCAACGTCCCACTGGCACCGAACAACACCGTCTACAACGACCCAAGCCAGATCAGCGTAACCGTTACCGGCACCACCGGCGGCAGCGGCATCGCCGTGACTCTGCCTACCGCACCGGCGGTAACCCAGATCACCGATACAGTCGACACCACCACCGTCACGTTGACCGCAGGCAATACGGTCACCGAAGGCGGCCAGATCACCTACACCGCGACGCTGACCAACCCGGCGCAAACGCCTGTGACCGTGACCTTGAGCAACGGCTCGGTCATCACCATCGCTGCTGGTCAAACCACTGGCTCGGTGGCCGTCGACACCCCAGCGAACGACGTCTACAACAACGGCAGCACTGTCAGCACCACCATCACTGGCGCAACCGGCGGCAACTTCGAAAATCTGGTACCGAGCACTACACCTGCGGTGACCACGATTACTGACTCGGCGGACACCACTGGCTTGACCTTGTCTGCATCTACCGAAGTGACCGAAGGCGGCCAGATTACCTATACCGCCACGCTGACCAACCCAGCGCAGACACCGGTCACCGTCACCTTGAGCAACGGCGCGGTCATTACTATCGCTGCCGGCGCTACTACCGGAACTGTGGCCGTCGACACCCCGGCCAATGACGTCTACAACAACGGCAGCACTGTCAGCACTACCATCACTGGCGCAACCGGCGGTAACTTCGAGAATCTGGTACCGAACACCACGCCTGCGGTGACCACGATCACCGACTCGGCGGACACCACTGGCCTGACCTTGTCGGCGTCTACCGAAGTGACAGAAGGCGGTCAGATCACCTACACCGCCACGCTGACCAACCCAGCGCAGACACCGGTCACCGTCACCCTGAGCAACGGCGCGGTCATCACCATTGCGGCTGGCCAAACTACCGGCACTGTGGCCGTCGATACCCCGGCCAATGACGTCTACAACAACGGCAGCACCGTCAGTACCACGATTACCGGTGCGACCGGCGGTAATTTCGAGAATCTGGTGCCGAGCACCACGCCTGCGGTCACCACGATTACCGATTCGGCTGATACCACTGGCTTGACCCTGTCTGCTTCTACCGAAGTGACTGAAGGGGGCCAGATTACTTATACCGCTACGCTGACCAACCCAGCGCAAACACCAGTGACCGTCACCTTGAGCAATGGCTCGGTCATCACTATCGCTGCCGGCCAGACCACCGGTTCCATTAACGTCGACACCCCAGCCAACGACGTTTACAACAACGGCAGCACCGTCAGTACCACGATTACCGGTGCGACCGGCGGTAATTTCGAGAATCTGGTACCGAGCCCCACGCCCGCGGTGACCACGATTACCGATTCGGCGGACACTACTGGCCTGACCCTGTCTGCTTCTACCGAAGTGACCGAAGGCGGCCAGATTACTTATACCGCCACGCTGACCAACCCAGCGCAGACGCCAGTCACCGTCACCTTGAGCAATGGCGCGGTCATTACTATCGCTGCCGGCCAAACTACCGGCACTGTGGCCGTCGATACCCCAGCGAACGATGTCTACAACAACGGCAGCACTGTCAGCACTACGATTACCGGCGCAACCGGCGGCAACTTCGAAAATCTGGTGCCGAGCACCACGCCTGCGGTGACCACGATTACTGACTCGGCGGACGCCACTGGCCTGACATTGTCGGCTTCTACCGAAGTGACCGAAGGCGGCCAGATTACCTACACCGCGACGCTGACCAACCCGGCGCAGACGCCAGTCACCGTCACCTTGAGCAACGGCGCGATCATCACTATCGCTGCTGGGCAAACTACCGGCACTGTGGCCGTCGATACCCCGGCCAATGACGTCTACAACAACGGCAGCACTGTCAGCACTACCATCACTGGCGCAACCGGCGGCAACTTCGAAAACCTGGTACCGAGCACCGCGCCTGCGGTCACCACGATTACTGACTCGGCGGACATCACTGGCTTGACCTTGTCTGCTTCCAATGAAGTGACAGAAGGCGGTCAGATCACCTACACCGCTACGCTGACCAACCCGGCGCAGACGCCAGTCACCGTCACCTTGAGCAATGGCGCGGTCATTACTATCGCTGCCGGCCAAACCACGGGCTCCGTCGCCGTCGATACCCCAGCGAACGACGTTTACAACAACGGCAGCACTGTCAGCACTACGATTACCGGCGCAACCGGCGGCAACTTCGAAAATCTGGTGCCTAGCAACACGCCTGCGGTCACCACGATCACCGATTCGGCGGACACTACCGGCCTGACGCTGAGCGCCAGCGAAACCATTACCGAAGGCGGT